>CAYVHH010000526.1:0-6078 GCA_964450175.1 uncultured bacterium
CCGGGCGCTACGGTCTCGCCCTCGCCGACGCGACGAGCGCGCTCGAGCGTCTGGCCGCGCGCGGCCTCGTGCGTCAGGGGAGCTACCTCGCCGAGATCACCGCCCCGCAATTCGTCCACATCGCGGTGCTCGACGAGATCCAGCGACGCCAGGTCCACGCGCGTCGGGTCCCGCGACCGGTGGCGTCGGCGGAGCAGTTCTCGGCGTTCCTGCTGCGCCGGCACCATCTGCATCCAGACCATCGCCTGATCGGGCCTCCCGGCGTTCTCGCCGCGATCGAGCTCTTGCAAGGCGAAGATCTCCCGGTGCGCGTCTGGGAGCAGGATCTCCTGCCCGCGCGCGTCGAGAACTACGAGCGCGAATGGCTGGATCGACTGGGGCTGGCCGGCGAGATGGTCTGGACGGTCCTCGATCGCGCCGCGAGCGACCGCGGCCGATCGACCCGCGTGGGCGCCGCGCTCCGGGAGAACGTCGGCTGGCTCCGCGAAGCCTCGGCGACGCCTCCGCCGGAGATGGACGCGCGGATCAAGAACGTGTTCTTGCACTTGCAGCTCCGCGGCGCCTCGTTCGCGCAGGATCTCGCGCGCGCCACCGGGCTCGCCACGCCCGAGGTGCTCGCGGCGCTCTGGGAGCTCTTCTGGTCCGGTATGGTCACGCCGGACACCTTCAGCGCGATCGTGGCCGGGATGACGCCGCCCCGGCGCGCGCCCGAAGGCGGACCGTCGCGCCGCCGGCGGCGCGGACAGACTCGCGGGGTCCTGGCGCGACTGCCGGTGATCGGGCGCTGGAGCGTGCTCGGAGACGACGAGCGTCTCTCACCCGAGGAGCGCGAGGAAGCGCGGGCGCAGCTCCTGCTCGCCCGCTACGGCGTCGTCGCGCGTGAGCTCGCCCAGGGCGACTGGGCGACGCTCCGTCACACGTTGCTCCGCATGGAATACGGTGGCGAGGTCGTGCGCGGCTACTTCGTCGCCGGGCTGTCGGGCGAGCAGTACGCGCTGGCCGACGCGCGCGGCGATCTCGACGCCCCGGCCCGGCGCGCCGAGCCGCACGTGCTGGTCAACATGATCGACCCGGCGAACCTGTGGGGGCGCGTCTTCGCGCTGTCGCGGCCGGACGGCTCGCGCGTGTCGGCGCCCCGCCTGCCTCAGAACTGGCTCGTCTTCCGTCAAGGCCGCCCCAGGCTGCTCGCCGAAGGGTACGGTCGAGACCTCACGCCCCTGGCCGGCTGGGAGGATGTCGACCTGCCGGGCGTGATCGCCGCGCTCCAGGCGCTAATGGAGCGTCCCATCTTGATGAGGCCCGTGCGGCGCCTCGAGATCACGACCTGGAATGGAAGCCCCGTGCGCGGCAGCGCCGTCTTCGAGCCGCTCGTCGCGGCCGGCTTCAGCGCCGACGGATCACGTCTGTCGTGGGACGGCTATCCCGGGCCGCGGTCCGTGAGATGAGCGCTCCATGAGCGGACGCCTGAGCGGCAAGATCGCGATCATCACCGGCGCCGGCTCGCGGGGCGCCGGCCTCGGCAACGGCAAGGCCACGGCCATCCTGTTCGCCCGCGAAGGCGCGAAGGTGTTCTGCGTCGATCAGATGAAGGAGCGCGCCGAGGAGACGGTCGCCGCGATTCGTGGGGAGGGCGGCGACGCGGTGGCCCACGACGCCGACGTCACCCGCGCCGCCGAGTGCGCCGCCATGGTCAAGGCCGCGGCGGATCGCTGGGGCGGCGTCGACATCCTGCACAACAACGTCGGCATCGAGTCCCGCAAGGGCCTGCTCGACACCACCGAAGAAGAGTGGGACCGCGTCATCGCGGTCGACTTGAAGTCGATGTTCCTCGCGACCCAGGCCGCCGTGCCGGCAATGGTGCGCCGCGGCGGCGGCGCCGTGATCTGCGTGTCGTCGATCGCGGGGCTGCGGGGCTATGGCCGCACCGCGTACGCGACCGCCAAGGCCGGCGTGATCGGCTTCGTCCGCTCGGTGGCCGTCCAGCTCGGGCCGAAGGGCATTCGCGTCAACGCGATCGCGCCGGGGCCGGTGTGGACGCCGATGGTTCAGGATCTCGGGCCCCAGGCGCGCGAGCGGCGGCGCCGCGCGAGCCCGCTCGGGACCGAGGGCACCGGCTGGGACATCGGCTGGGGCGCCGTCTACCTGGCCAGCGACGAAGCGCGCTGGGTCACCGGGCAGACGCTGATCATCGACGCTGGACTTACCGTGACGACGCCCGAAGGATCGCTTGGCGGTGAGCCGCGGTGAGGGTACCGGCGCGCCGCCATCGTCCCGTCGTCGTCGCGGCACTCCTCGCGCTGGTCATTGCCGGGTGTACGAAGGGCGGGAAGATCGAGTGGGAGAGCCCGGTCGAGCGCGCGCATCCGCTGGTCGGGCGGATCTGGGACGTGAAGGCTGGCGCGTTCATGGCCGAGGACACGCTGGCGGCGCGGCTGGTCGCGAGCCGATTCGTCCTGCTGGGAGAGCGGCACGACAATGCCGATCACCATGTCCTGCAGGCGAAGCTGCTCCACGCGATGATCGAGGCGGGACGGCGTCCGGCGCTCGGATTCGAGATGCTCGCGACCGACGATGCGCCGGCGGTCATCCGTTATCTGGCGCGGAGCCCCAAGGACGCCGCCGGACTCGGTGACGCCGTGAACTGGTCGCGCTCGGGCTGGCCCGAGTGGCGCTTCTACCAGCCGATCGCCCAGGCCGCGCTCGACGCCAACATGCCGATCGTCGCCACCAACCTCTCTCGCCCCGCCACGGAAGCCGTCCGCCGGAACGGCCTGCCCGGGCTCGGCCCGACGCTCATGACACAGCTGCGTCTCGCCGAGCCCACGCCGGAGACGCGGCTGGCGATGACGCACGAGCTCCGCGAGGCTCACTGCGGCCAGGTCCAGGACGACGTGATCGGTCGCATGGTGGACATCCAGTGGGCGCGCGACGCGCGCATCGCCGCGAGCCTGGCGCGCGGCGGACAGCGCGACGGCGCGGTGCTCATCGCCGGGGCCGGGCACGTGCGCCGCGACCGCGGCGTGCCGCTGCACCTCGCGCTGCAGGCGCCGAACGCGTCGATCGCCAGCGTCGCGTTCGTCGAGGTCGACGCCGCGGCGGTGAAGCCCGGTGACTACGCGGCGCGCTTCGGCAGCGACGCGCTGCCGTTCGACTACGTCTGGTTCACGCCGAAGGCCGACGACGCCGACCCGTGCGAGAAGCTCAAGAAGTCCACCGAGACGGAAACGATCGGCAAGTGATCGCCGCCAAGCGCATCTACGATCCGCCCAGCGACTCGGAAGGCATGCGCGTCCTCATCATGCGGCTCTGGCCGCGCGGTATCCGCAAGACCCGTGTCGACGTCTGGCTCAAGGAGCTGGGACCCGTCCTGCCCCTTCTCCGCGCGTTTCGTGGCGGCGAGGTCGACTGGGCCGAGTACACGCGGCGCTATCTCGCGGGGCTCGCGCGGCCGGAGGCCCGGGAGCCGCTCGCGCAGGTCCGCGCCGCCGCGAAGGACGGCACGGTCACCCTGTTCTGCGGCTGCGCCGACGAGACTCACTGTCACCGGTCGCTGCTCCGCGCCTATCTGCTAGACTCACCGGCGCCACGCCCACGGGCGTCCACGGGAGGTGCGAGATGACGAAGGCTGGATCGAAGAAGATGCGCGCGTACGTGCTCATCGAGACGGCGCCGGGCAAGACGAAGGCCGTCAAGAAGGAGCTGGCGGCGATCCAGGGCAACGATTCGACGGTCGTCAATCTCGACGGCGTCACGGGCCCGTTCGACTTCATCGCCGTCGTCGAGGGGCCGACGCTCGACTCGGTCGGCCGGCTCGTCACCGACGAGATCGGCTCGATCGACGGCGTCACCCGAACCACCACGTGCCTCGCGGTGGCGATCGGCTAGGCGCACACCTCCGGTGACGCGCCCGACCGTTCTCGTCTACCACGCCGATCCGCGCTACGCCGAGCTCACGCGCGTGCCCAAGCGCGGCGCGCTCGTCCGCACCGCCGCCACGCCGCGCGAGGCCGCCGAGCCGATCGCCGAGGCCGAGATCCTCTACGCCTGGAAGTTCCCCCCGCAGCTCTACGCGAAGGCCGGGCGCCTCAAGTGGCTCCAGGTGATGGGCGCCGGCGTGGACTGGGCGCTCGTGCCGGAGCTCCCGCCGGGCGTGCAAGTCACGCGCGCACCCGGGATCTTCGGGCCGTGGATGGCGGAGTACGTCATCGGCTGGTGCTCGTGGGTGACGCAGCGCATGCGCGTGTACCGGGACGCGCAGCGCCAGCGCCGCTGGCTCGACCACGTGCTGCCCGATCGCCTGTTCGGCAAGACCCTGACCATCGTCGGGCTCGGCGACATCGGCCGTGACATCGCGCGCGTCGCGAAGGGGCTCGGCATGCGCGTGCTCGGCGTCACCCGGCGCGGCCGACCGGTGCGAGACGCCGCCCGCGTCTACCCGGTCGGCGCGATGGCGCGCGCCCTCGGCGAGGCCGACTTCGTCGTCGTGCTCCTGCCGCTCACCCGCGAGACGCGCGGGATCATCGGCGCCGCCGCGCTCGACGCGATGAAGTCGAGCGCCTGGCTGATCAACATCGCCCGCGGCGCCGTGGTCGACGAGTCGGCGCTCCTGGCCGCGCTCGAGCGCAAGCAGATCGCGGGCGCCGTGCTCGACGTCTTCGACCGCGAGCCTCTTCCGCCGAGCCATCCGCTCTGGAAGCTCGACAACGTGGTCGTGACGCCGCACATCTCGGGCCCGAGCACGCCCGACGAGATCGCGCCCGTGTTCAACGACAACCTCGCCCGTTATCTGGCCGGCCGCCCGCTCCGTCACGTGGTCGACCGCGATCTGGGGTACTGACCATGCCGTCACGGCGGAGCAGCATCACCATGTCGGAACCGGAGCTGGCGCGCTTCCTCGACGAGGAGCGCGTGCTGACGTGCGCAACCATCGGCCCGGGCGGTCGCCCGCACCTGATGCCGCTGTGGTACGTGCGCGACGGCCAGAGCCTGGTGGTCTGGACCTACGGCAAGTCGCAGAAGGTGCGCAACCTCGAGCGGGACGGCCGCGCGACCCTCCAGGTCGAGGCCGGGCGCGACGTCTACGGCCAGCTGCGCGGCGCCATGCTCGAGTGCGACGTGGCCATCGAGCGCGACCCCGCGCGCGTGGGCGAGTTCGGCCTGCGACTGATGGCCCGCTACACGGGCGCCGCGCTCTCGCCGGACGCGCGGGCCGGCGTCCTCCAGCAGGCGCCCAAGCGCGTCGTGCTGCGCTTCACGCCGACGCGCATCGTCTCCTGGGACCACCGCAAGCTCGGCGGCGCCTACTGAGCCCGGCCTCGAGCGGTCGCATCTCGCTCGGATAGCGTGCGCGCCCCCATCTCGCTGGTGATCTTCGACTGTGACGGCGTGCTGGTGGACACCGAGCGCATCGCCGTGCGGATCGACGTGATGGTGCTCGCCCAGCTCGGCTGGCCGATGACCGAGACGGAAGTCGTCCAGCGATTCATGGGCCGGAGCGACGAGGAGATGACCGCCGACATCGAGGCCCACCTGGGCCGCCGCCTGCCGGCCAGCTGGGAAGAGCCGTTTCGTCATCTGTACCGGCAGGCGTTCGAGGCCGAGCTCGAGCCGGTGGCCGGCGTCGTCGAGGCGCTGGACGCGATCGCGACCCCGACCTGCGTCGCGTCGAGCGGGACGCACGAGAAGATTCGCTTCACCCTCGGGCTCACCGGGCTCTACGAGCGCTTCGCCGGGCGGATCTTCAGCGTCAGCGACGTCGCGCGCGGCAAGCCGGCCCCGGACCTGTTTCTGCACGCGGCCGGCCGCATGGGTGTCCCGCCCGGGCAATGCGCGGTCGTCGAGGACAGTCGCTACGGCGTCGACGCCGCGCGGGCGGCCGGCATGCGCGCCTTCCGCTACGCGGGCGGCCTGGCCCCGAAAGGCTCGCTCGCCGGTCCCCACACGGTGGTTTTCGAAGACATGCGGGAGCTGCCGCGGCTTCTCGCGCGCGCGTCCGAGGGGTAGTTCGCCCGCGGTCGCTTAATCGGGTAAACTATTAATCTAGTCAAAGTATCCCGGCGGCCGGGAGAGGGCATGGCG
>CAYVHH010000527.1:0-13496 GCA_964450175.1 uncultured bacterium
CAGGAAGTTCTCGAGCTGCCGCACGTTGCCCGGCCACGGCAGGGCCATCATGCGCTTGAGCGTCGCCGGTGCGACGCGGGTGACGCGCTTGCCGTAGAGGGCCGCGAAGCGCTGCAGGAAGTGGTCGACGAGGCGCGGGATGTCCTCGACGCGCTCACGGAGCGAGGGCACCTTGATCATGAACACCGCGACGCGGTAGTAGAGGTCCTCGCGGAACGTCCCCTGTGCCACGGCCGCCCTGAGGTCCTTGTTGGTCGCGGTGATGAGGCGGATGTCCGTTCGAATCGGCTTCGTCCCGCCCACCTTGGAGAACTCGCGGCTCTGGATGACGCGAAGCAGCTTGGCCTGGAGCGCCGGGCTGAGCTCGCCGAGCTCGTCGATGAACAGGGTCCCCGTGTGCGCGAGCGCGAAGACCCCTTCGCGATGCTCCGTCGCGCCGGTGAACGCCCCCTTCACGTGACCGAAGAGGTGGCTCTCCATCAGGCCCTCGGGAATCGTCGTGCAGTCGAGCGTGATCAGCGGACGATCACGGCGCGGGCTCGCGTAGTGGATCGCGCGCGCGATGAGCTCCTTGCCGGTGCCGCTCTCGCCCTGGATGCAGACGTTGACGTCGCCGACGGCGACCTTCGCGATCCGCGCGAAAATCTCGGCCATCTGCGGTGACTCGCCGATGATGCCGTGATAGGCCGGCCGGATCGTGTCGAGTGAACGCTCGGCCACGCTCCGCGTGCCGCGCAGCGCTTGCTTCAGGACCTGGTCGAGCAGCGCCGTCGAGCTCGGCCGCGCCACGCAATCGACGTGCTGGAGCTGCGTCAGGTACTGGATCTTGGTGTCGTCGAGCGTGTCGACGAACGCCAGGACGCGGCCCCGGTAGCCCGCGCGCTCGACGCGAGCGGCGACCTCCCAGCCCGTGAGACCGTTCGTGACGTTCACGACCAGGAGATCAGGAACTTTGTGTGTCTCGAAGGCGAGCGAGAGCTCCTGCAGCGAGGCGGCGAACGCGGTGGTAGCGCCGACCGAAGACAGGATTCGACGGGCTGATTCGCCCAGGATCGTGGTCTCGTCGACGATCACTACACGCACAGCTCGCCTCCGCGGTCGCGCAATTCTGACAGGGTGCTCGATGGCAAGCAATAGGTCCGTCGACCGATCGCGACGAAGTTTTGGCGACGTCGATGTGACGGCGCCATTCCGGACACGGTCGCCGAGACTTTCGGCGCGCGCGATTCCGCACGGAAGAACCGCCCGTCGTTCCCGTTGCGCATTCCGGAAAGCGCGGCGCCCGTGAGAGCGGTGGCAGCGGGCGCTTCGGTCGACGGCTCGCGTCGCGCCGGCTGGTCCACGAGCGCGATAGATCAGCAAAGCCAATACCAATATGTAGTTGTGGCGCAACCTTCCGGATCGCTTGCATAATTTGCGTACCCGCAATTGTTGCGTTGGGACAGCGCTGGAAGAGACTTGAGCAGCGCCGGGCGAAATCCGCGAGCGTAACGGGCCGGAGTGTCTTTGAAATCAGTCACATGGCCCGCAGGCGTGCTCGCGCGGGGCGACTGATCAAAAGCTGAACAGGGATGCGCGCTTGCGAGCCGGAATTCGCCGGGCGGCAGTGCTAACCTTGGCTCGAGACGGCGCTCGACGCGCCGGACAACGCTCAGTGGCGAGCCGCGGGATCGTCCTCGGGGAGGGTCAGGATCACGTGCGATCGGATCCGAAGCTCCGCATCGACCTCTCGGCGGGTTCGCCGGTCTGATCGCCGACGATCGGGCTCCTGACCATGAGGTCGACCCCGTCGTTCCCCACGCCGGCGGTCGAGAATCACTTCGACGTTCCCGTCGTCGCGAAACCGCTCAAGGAGGTACTCGTACAGGCGAGCTTCATGGCGCGAAACGAGAAACAGATGTCGGGCCATCGGCCTGTCTATTGTCTGTCGACACTGTGCATGGCAGGTCATTTTTTCCTCGTCGAATCCAGGTCGCAGCATTTGGAATGCCATTCGAGAAGGCCTTGAAATTTCTTCATCTTTCCAAATGCCGGCCCGGACCGACGGGCCGATTCGGAAGATTTTCCGACGAAGGTGACCGTTGCCGAGGGTGATCGTGGTGGTGGCCCGAGACCGCCCGGAGCTCTTCGGCTACTTCGAGCGGGTCTTCGCCGGCATGCCTGAGATCAAAGTCCTCTTGGACCGGCGAATCCTCCCGCCCGGGGCCAAGCCGGGCGCCTCGAGCGAGCCGAGCCAGCAAGAGCGACGGGACATCTACGACGAGCTCCAGCAGCGCGGCTTCGTGATGATCCGCCTGGGGTGAGGGTCGGCTGGAGAGGGCGCGTCGTAACCACACCGGTGGTCGCCGGCTCCTGTTCCGCGCCCACCGACTCGCTATAATGCGACGACCGGAGGGCAGGGATGCGTTTGCTATGGGCGGTTCGGCGGAATGCGTACTTCGATTCGATCGACCTCATGCGGGTCGCCGAACAGGCCAGGCAGCTGGCGGGCGTTGCCGAGGTCGGGGTCGCGATGGGCACACCGCCCGGTCGCGCGATGCTCGCGGAGGCCGGGATGTGGCCGGCGGAAGCGCCGGAGGCCGGGCCGTCCGACCTCTTGATCTCCGTCCGGGCGAGCACCGAGGTGGCGGCCAACCACGCGCTCGCGCGTGTCGAAGAGCTCCTGACCGCCGGGCGAGACGCCGGGCAGGCCCGTCAGGATAGGCTACCCCGCACGACGGTTGGCGCCGTGCGCAAGAGCGCGGCGACGAACGTCGCCCTCATCGCAGTTCCTGGGGCTCATGCCGCGATGGAGGCGCACCAGGCGCTGTCGGCCGGGCTGCACGTGTTTCTCTTCAGTGACGGGGTCGCCATCGACGAAGAGGTCGCCCTCAAGCGCCGCGCGCGCGATCGCGGGCTCATGGTCATGGGACCGGAATGCGGGACCGCGATCATCAACGGGGTCGGCCTGGGCTTCGCAAACCGGGTGCGCCGCGGTGCCATCGGTGTGGTCGGCGCCTCGGGGACGGGGATTCAGGAGCTGACGACCTTGATCCATCGGCTGGGTGGCGGAATCTCGCACGCGATCGGCACGGGGGGACGCGATCTCCGCGCCGCCGTTGGCGGGCTCACCACGCTTCAGGGCGTCGCGGCCCTGGGCGCCGACCTCGATACGCGGGTCCTGCTCATCGTCTCCAAGCCCTCGTCGCCCGCCGTCGCCGACACCGTGCTCCGAGCGGTCGTCGAGACGCGAAAGCCGGTCGTGGCCTGCCTGCTCGGCTATGACGGCGCGACGCCGCAGGGCGTGCGCTCGGCCGCGACCCTGGAGGAGGCCGCGATCGCCGCGATGAAGCTCAGCGGCGGCCGACCCGCCGAGCTCGAGCGGCCGCCGATTCCCGCGTCCGGCGCCCGCGGCGGGATTCGCGGCTTCTTCACCGGCGGCACGCTGTGCGACGAGGCGCGGCGACTCGTCGGCGATTCTCCGGCGCATCGCTTCGTCGATTTTGGCAGCGAGGAGTACACGCGCGGGCGGCCTCACCCGATCATCGATCCGAGCCTGCGGAACGCCGCGATCGTCGCCGCCGGCGACGACGGGGCCGCGTCCGTTCTGCTGCTGGACCTGGTGCTCGGCGATTGCGCACACCACGACCCGGCAGGCGCCCTGCGTCCGGCGCTCGCCGAGGCCCGCGCCCGGCGCCGCGGGCGCGAGCTCGCGGTCGTCGGCCACGTGGTCGGCACCGGCGATGATCCGCAAGGTCTCGAGCGCCAGGAGGAAGAGCTCCGGAAGGCCGGCGTCCTCGTCTGCGCGAGCAACCGGATCGCCGCCCTGACGGCGCGCGCGCTCGCCGAGGGACGCGATGTCGCCTGAGGCCAAGCTCCTGCACGAGCCGCTCGGGGCCGTCGTCGTCGGACCCGATCTCTTCGCGTCGGCCCTCGTTGCCCAGGGCGTGCCGGTCCGCCGGGTCGACTGGCGACCACCGTCCACGGCGGGCGATCTCGCGTCGCTCTGGTGCGACGCCGTCGACGCCGCGAATCGGGTCACGCTCGACCGCATTCTCGCCGCCCATCAGGTCCTGATCGACGTGCGTCCGGCCATCGAGGTGGTGCCGGGCATGACGCGCGAGACCGTGCTCCACGCGGGTCCGCCGATCGCGTGGGAGCGGATGAGCGGGCCGCTGCGCGGCGGCATCGTCGGCGCGCTGATCTACGAAGGCCTGGCGTCGACCTGGCAGGAGGCCGAGCGGCTCGTCACCAGCGGCGCCGTTCGGTTCGATCCTTGCCACCATCACGCCACGGTCGGGCCGATGGCCGGCGCCACGACCGCCTCGATGCCCGTGCTCGTGGTCGAGAACCGAACGGCCGGAAACCGTGCCTACTCGACGATCAACGAGGGGCTCGGCAAGGTGCTCCGCTACGGCGCCTACGCGCCCGACGTGATCGATCGTCTCCGCTGGTTTCGGGATGTCGTCGGCCCGGCGTTCGGCGAAGCGGTCCGGCGAGCGGGCGGCGTGGATCTGCGGGCGCTCATCGGCCAGGCCGTGCAGATGGGCGACGAGTGCCACAATCGCAATCGCGCCGCCTCCGCGCTGCTCATCAAGGCGCTGGCGCCGGAGATCGCGGCGCTCGACCTGCCTGCATCGGAGCGCAGGCGTGTCCTCGCGTTCGCGGCGTCCAACGAGCACCTGTTCCTGAACGTCGGCATGGCCGCGTGCAAGGCCGCGCTCGACGCGGCCCATGGCGTTCCGGACTCGACGATCGTGACGACGATGGCGCGGAACGGCACCGACTTCGGGATCCGCATTGGCGGGCTCGGCGACCGATGGTTCACCGGCCCGGCGCAAACACCGGAGGGCCTCTACTTCCCGGGATTCAGCCCCGGCGATGCCAATCCCGATATCGGCGACAGCGCCATCACGGAGACCGCCGGTCTCGGCGGCTTCGCGATGGGCGGCGCGCCGGCGGTCGTCCAGTTCGTCGGCGGCACGCCTGCCGATGCCCTCGAGTACACGCGGCTCATGTACGAGATCACGCTCGGCGAGAGCTCGGCCTACCGGCTGCCCGCGCTCGATTTTCGCGGGACGCCGACGGGCATCGACGTGCGGCTGGTCGTGCAGACCGGAATCCTGCCGCAGATCGACACCGGTATGGCGCATCGGGAGCCGGGCATCGGGCAGGTCGGCGCCGGTCTCGTCAAGCCGCCGCGCGTGTGCTTCGATCGCGCGTTCGAGGCGCTCGTGCAGGCCCGCGCGGCCGCCGCCGGCTCGACCGCTCGCTCCTGAGCCGATGACCACGCGGAGCATCGGCGCGCGCATTCCGCGCAACGAGGATCCGCGACTGCTCCAGGGGCTCGGGTGCTTCGTCGACGACGTGAACCCGCCCGGAGCCCTCCATGCCGCATCGCTCCGGAGCCCGCACGCCCACGCCCGGATCCTACGAATCGACGCGACGGCCGCGCGCGGCGTGCCCGGGGTGCATCTGGTCGTGTCCGCCGCCGACCTCGGCGATCTGAACCAGCCGACGCCGCTGCTGATCCCGCACCCGACCCTGACGCACGGACGCACGCAGCGGCCGCTCGCCATCGACGAGGTCCGCTACGTCGGCGAGGTCGTGGCCTTCGTCGTCGCCGACAGCCGGTACATCGCCGAGGATGCCGCGGCGCTCATCGAGGTGCAGTACGAGCCGCTCCCGGTCGTGACCGAGCTCGGCACCGCGCTCGCGCCCGGAGGGCCGCGGGTGCACCCGGACGTGCCGGACAACCGCGCCGCGCGCTTCCGCCAGACGGTCGGCGACGCCGACGGCGCGCTCGCACGCGCCCCGCGCGTGCTCCGCGAACGGCTCGCGATCGAGCGAAGCTGCGGGAGCCCGATCGAGGCGCGTGGCGTGGTGGCCGAGTGGGACGCGCGGCGGCGCATCCTCCGGGTGTGGGATTCGACGCAGGCGCCGCTGCCCATCAAGAACGGTCTCGCGGGCCTCTTCGGCCTGCCCGAATTCGACGTCGAGGTCGTGGCCCCCGACGTGGGGGGCGGCTTCGGAACGAAGATCATGCTCTTCTACCCGGAGGAGATTCTCGTCCCGCACGCGGCGATCACGCTCGGACGCCCGGTGAAATGGACGGAGGACCGCCGCGAGCACCTCATCGCGGCCAACCAGGAGCGCGGCCAGATCCACGACGTGGAGGTCGGCTTCGACGAGACCGGCCGGATCCTGGCGCTGCGCGATCACTTCGTCCACGACACGGGCGCCTACACGCCGTACGGCATCGTCGTCCCGATCATCACGTCCACCCAGCTGCCCGGGCCCTATCGTCTGCCGAACTACACGGTCGACTTCGAGGTCGTTTACACCAACAAGGCGGCGGTCTCGCCGTACCGAGGAGCCGGGCGGCCGCACGGCGCCTTCGTCATGGAGCGCACGATCGGACTCATCGCGCGCGAGCTCGGCCTCGAGCCGGCCGAGGTGCGACGCCGCAACTTCGTTCAGCCGGACGAGTTTCCCTGGGACGTCGGGCTTACCTTCCAGGACGGCGCCCCCACGCGCTACGACAGCGGCAACTATCCCGCCGGGCTCGCGATGGCCGTCGAGATGATCGGTGCCGCGGACTTCCGCCGGCGGCAGGCCGAAGCGCGCCGGGCCGGCCGATATCTCGGCCTCGGGTTCGGCTGTTACGTCGAGGGTACAGGGATCGGCCCGTACGAAGGCGCCCACGTTCGCGTCGAGCCGAGCGGCAAGGTTCTCGTGGCCACCGGCTTGACCACCCAGGGGCAGGGGCACGGCACCACCTTCGCCCAGATCGCCGCGGACGCGATCGGCTGCAGTCCCGCCGACGTGTCGGTGGTCACCGGCGACACCACCAAGTTCAACTGGGGGGCCGGAACGTACGCGAGCCGCGCCCTGGTCACGAGCGGCAACGCGATCCATCGCGCGGCGATGGCGGTCCGCGAGAAGGCGCTCCGCCTGGCGGCGAGCCTGCTCGAGGTGTCGCCGCACGACCTCGAGCTCGCCGACGGCCGCGTGAGGGTCAAGGGCGTCCCGGGCAAAGAGCTGACCCTCGGAGCGCTGGCCGCCGTCGCGAACCCGATCCGGTACGCGTACGGGAAGGGGGCGGCCGAGGCCGCGTTGAGGCTCGTGAAGCCGCGCGAGGGCCCCGTGCTCCAGGACCGCGAAGAGCCGGGGCTCGAGGCTCGCGGCTACTACGCGCCTGCGCAGGCGACGTTCGCCAGCGGCTGTCACGCCGCGATCGTCGAGGTGGACATCGCCACCGGTAATCTGACCATCCTGCGCTACGTCGTCCAGCACGACTGCGGCACTCTGGTAAACCCGACGATCGTCGAGGGGCAGATTCGCGGCGGTGTCGCACAGGGCGTCGGCGGCTCGTTCTATGAGCGCATCGTCTACGACGACGCCGGCCAGCCGCTCACCACGACCTTTATGGACTTCCTGATGCCGACGGCGCTCGAGGTCCCCGAGATCGAGATCGGCCACATCGAGACGCCGTCGCCCTTGAACGAGCTCGGCATCAAAGGGGTGGGAGAGGCCGGGGCGATCCCGGTTCCGGCGCTCGTCGCCGAGGCCATCGACGACGCGCTCGCGCCCCTCGGTGTGCGCGTGCGCGAGATGCCGCTCGATCCGGATCGTCTGCTTCGCCTGATCGCCGGCGCCCGGCGCGCTTGACCCCCGCGACGCGGTCTTCCTCGGGCTCGGCCGAGCTCGTGATGCTCGCGGCGAATGTCGTCTACGGGACGTCGTATGTTGTGGCGCGGGTCACGTTGCACAGCGTGCCGCCTGCGGCGCTCGCCTTCTCGCGGCTTGTCATCGCGTGGCTGGCGCTGCTGCTGTTCTCCCGACGAGAGCGCGTGGAGCCGATGTCCAGCGCCGACCACCGCGCGATCGCGTGGATGGGAATTCTCGGGTTCGCCGGTGCATACGTCTGTTCCAATTGGGGAATCGCCCACTCGACGGCGACGAACGCGGCCCTCCTGATCACGGTCGAGCCGATCGCGATGATCCTCTTGAGCCCGTGGTACCTGGGTGAGCGGCTCTCCCGGCGCGGCGGGGTCGGAGCGGCCCTCACTATCGCCGGGGCCATCGTCCTCGTCGTGAACGGGATCCCGGGGGTGACGGAGAAGCTCGTGCCGCACTGGACGGGTGACCTGGTTCTGGTGCTCGCGGGTGTCGCGTACGCGTCCTACTCGCTCGTGGGGCGCCGCGTCCTCGAGCGGCACGCTCCGCTCGCGGTCACGACCCGGTCGCTCATCTGGGGCGCTGCGGCACTCTTGCCGATTGCCGGCCTCGAGTGGACGTCGGGGGCCCGTCCGGTCTGGGGCGCCGGGGCCGTGGCCGGCACGCTCTATCTCGCGATCGTCATCACCGCGCTCGGCTACGTCGTCTGGAACTGGGCGCTCGCGAGAGTTCCGGCGCCGAGGGCAGCCATCTTCCTCAACGTCCAGCCGATCGTGGGAGCGCTCCTGGGGGCGGTGTTGCTGGGCGAACCTGTCACGATCTTCACGATCCTCGGCGGCCTGCTGGTCGTGACGGGGCTTGCGGTCGCATTCGGCCCCGGCGCCCGGTGACGGTATACTCGAAATCGTGGCCGAAGCTCGTAGGTATCAGCTCCAGAAGGACGCCGCCAACCAACTGATCGCCGACCTGCTCGACGTCGAGGAAGTCCCGGCCGAGCGCCGAGGATACCTTCAGCAGCTCCTGACGACCGCGCTCAAGCTCCACGAGGACGGCTCCGGGACGGGCGACCTCAAGATCACGACCACGGCGCTCAAAGAGCTGCGCTACGCCTACAAGGTGTTCGCCCCGTACGCCAGCGTCCGCAAGGTCACGGTCTTCGGCTCGGCGCGCTCGGCTTCGAGCGAGGAGGCGATGGCCAGTGCCCGGCTCTTCGGCAAGCGGATGACCGAGGAGGGCTGGATGGTCGTCACCGGCGCCGGCGCCGGCATCATGGGCGCCGCGCAGGAGGGGGCGGGGGGCGAGAAGAGCTTCGGCTTGAACATTCGGCTGCCGTTCGAGCAGGAAGCGAATCCCTGGATCGCCTCCGACCCCAAGCTGATCACCTTCAAGTATTTCTTCACCCGCAAGCTCTTTCTCGTGAAAGAAGCAAGCGGAGTGGCGCTCTTCCCCGGGGGCTTCGGGACGATGGACGAGACCTTCGAGCTCCTCACCTTGATGCAGACGGGCAAGTCGGCGCTCGTTCCCGTCGTGCTGATCGAGTCCGGGCCCAAGCCGTACTGGCGCATCTGGCACCGCTGGATCGCGGGGACCCTGGTCGAGCGCGGCCTCATCGACCCGGAGGACACCTCTCTGTTCAGGATCGTCGATTCGCCCGACGAAGCCGTGGCCGAGATCACGGGCTTCTACCGTGTTTATCACTCGGCGCGGATCGTCGGCGACGACCTGGTCGTCCGGCTGAACCGGCCGATCCAGCCGACGCAGGTCGCCGATCTTCAGGACAAGTTCGCCGACATCCTCAAGGGCCAGGCGAGGCTTGAGCCGAGGCCCGGGCCCCAGGAGCTCAACGAGTTTCCCGACCTCGGGCGGCTGATTCTCCCGTTCGACCATCGCTCCTTCGGCCGACTGCGCCAGCTGATCGACTTCGTCAACGAGCTGTAGCCGCGCCCCGCGGCGGCTGCGCCGTCCCTGCCTTCGACCTTTTCACGGTAGCCGGCCATCGGTGTCTCAGTACCTGAGGGAGGGGCGTATGGCACACGGCGATCGGCTGCAGTCAGGATTTCTCGTTCTCGCAGATATTTCAGGGTTTACGGCCTTCGTCACTGCGACCGAGCTCGAGCATGGGGCGGACGTGACGGGGGTGCTGCTGGCCGGAGTCATGGAGGCGCTCGCTCCCCCGCTGGAGATCCAGGAGCTGGAAGGCGACGCGGTCTTTGCGCTGGCTCCGGACGACGCCGAGGAGGCCGACCGCGCGCTCATGGCGGCGTTCAACCGGGCCTTCGAAGCGTTCAGCGAGCGCCAGCGGGAGATCTCGCTGGACACGAGCTGCCTCTGCCGGGCTTGCCGCGGCGTGCTGGATTTGAGCCTCAAGCTGATCGTCCATCACGGGAGCTTCTTGCGGCAGACCGTGCGCGGGCGCTCGCGGGTCGCGGGTCCGGACATCATCCTGGTGCACCGGTTCCTCAAGAACGAGGTCGAGCCCCGGACGTACGTGCTGTTCACGGAGGCGGCGGTGGAGCGTCTCGGTCTCGACCCGGTCGCCGCCGGCCTGGAGCGCTACACGGGCAAGTACGCCCACTTCGACGAGATGGGCTGCTTCGTGGTTTCGCTGGACCGCTTTGGGCGCCGCGGCGAGGGAGTCAGCCGCGAGATGCTACTCGGGCTCCGGTCGCTCCTGAGTGACCTGACACTCGGTGCAGACCCAGGTGCGCAGCACGACCTTGGTGCGGTCGTCGCGGCGTAGGGTCCACGGGATCAGGGTCAGGCGCGCACAGTTCGGGCAGCGCTCGGGACGGGCGTTGGGCGGCAGAGTCGAGGGTAGCCACGGGATCTTGGCCGGCATCGCACCCGATCATAACAGGCGACGCCCCGCCCCAGTACAATAGGGGCCATGAGGCGCCTGCGGGTCGCCCTGGGGCAGATCAACCCCACGGTCGGTGATTTCGAACGCAACGTCCGTATGATCGTGGACGCGATCGAGCGGGCGCGCGCGCAGGGGGCGGCCCTGGTGGCCTTTCCCGAGCTCGCGATCACCGGCTACCCGCCGGAGGATCTCCTGTTCAAGCCCGCGTTCATCGAGGCGAACCTGCGCGCGCTCGACGAGGTGACTCGCGCCTCCCGGGGGCTCTCGGTCGTGGTGGGCTTCGTGGACAAGCGCGACGACATCTTCAATGCCGCGGCGGTGCTCCACGACGGCGTCCGTGCCGGCGTCTACCACAAGCAGTATCTGCCGAACTACGGGGTCTTCGACGAGAACCGCTACTTCCAGGCCGGCACCGAGACGCCGGTCTTCGTCGCGGGCGATACGACCTTCGCCGTGAACGTCTGCGAGGACATCTGGTATCCGGCGGGACCGACCGCGGTCCAGGCGCTGGGCGGCGCCGAGCTGATCGTGAACATCAACGGCTCGCCCTATCACGCCGGCAAGGCCCGCTTCCGCGAGCAGCTCGTCTCGACGCGGGCCGTGGACGATCTGGTATGCGTGGCCTACGTCAACATGGTCGGCGGTCAGGATGAGCTCGTGTTCGACGGCGCCAGCATGGTGGTGAACGAGCACGGCGAGTGCCTGGCGCGCGGACGGATGTTCGAGGAGGATCTGGTCGTCGCCGACCTCGACCTCGACGCCGTCTTCCGAGCGCGGCTGCACGACTCGCGGCGCCGCAAGGAAAAGCTCGTGGTTCGCGAGAGCGCCACGCGCGTCTCGCTGCCGCCGCTTCCCACGCCCGACGTGATTCCGCTCCCGCCTCGCGGGGTGCCGGCTCTCGCGCCGGTCGAGGAAGTGTTCGGGGCGCTGGTCCTCGGCACGCGGGACTACGTGCGGAAGAACGGGTTCAAGCGCGTGGTGGTCGGCCTCTCGGGCGGGATCGACTCGTCCCTCGTCGCCGCGGTCGCCGTCGAGGCGCTCGGCCGCGAGAACGTGGCGGGCGTGGGGATGTCGTCGGCCTACTCGTCGGCCGGGACGCGGCGCGACGCTCAGCGGCTGGCCAAGCAGCTCGGCATCGAGTTTCTGACGATCCCGATCACCCCGCTCCTCAACGCGTACAAGCGCACGCTGTCCAAGGCGTTCAAGGGCATGAAGGAGGACGTCACCGAGGAGAACATCCAGGCCCGCATCCGGGGCAACCTCCTCATGGCGCTCTCGAACAAGTTCGGCTGGCTCGTGCTCACGACGGGCAACAAGAGCGAGTACGGCGTGGGCTACACGACACTCTACGGCGACATGGCAGGCGGGTTTGCCGTCATCAAGGACGTGCCGAAGATGCTCGTCTACGACGTCGCGCGCCACGTCAACAGGCGCGCCGGCCGGCCGGTCATTCCCGAGACCGTGTTCACGAGGGCCCCGTCGGCGGAGCTTCGGCCCAACCAGACCGACCAGGACACGCTGCCGCCCTACGACGAGCTCGACCGCATTCTCGAGGGCTACGTCGAGGAGGACCAGGGCGTGAACGATCTGATCGCCCGGGGCTTTCCGTCGGACACGGTGCGCCGCGTCGTCTCGATGGTGGACGCGAACGAGTACAAGCGCCGCCAGGCTCCGATCGGCGTCAAGATCACGCCGCGCGCCTTCGGCCGCGACTGGCGCCTCCCGATCGTCAACCGTTTTCGCGAGCGCTAGACCCGGCCCGCACCCGGCGTTCGCCGGACCCGTCCATGACGCGCGCGCGACCCTTTCGGTTTGGAGTCTTCGGCGAGCACGCGCGCTCGCGCGAGGCCCTGCTGCGCACCGCGCGCCGCGCCGAGGACGCCGGCTACTCGACGTTCCTGATCCGGGATCATTTCATCGAGGAACCGTTCGGCCACCAGCTCGCGCCGCTAGCGGCGCTCACGGCGGTGGCCGCCGCGACGACCAGACTGCGAGTGGGGAGCCTGGTCCTGTCGAACGACTACCGGCATCCGGTGATGCTCGCGAAGGAGATCGCGACGCTCGACGTGCTGTCGAACGGGCGCGTCGAGCTGGGGCTCGGCGCGGGTTTCTCGAAGGCCGAGTACGACGGGGCGGGCATTCCGTTCGATCCCCCGGGCGTCCGGGTCGATCGCCTCGAGGAGGCGATCCGCGTTCTCAAGGGGCTGTTCGGCGCGGGCCCGCTGACGTTCGCCGGCGAGCACTACCGGGTGACGAACCTCGACGGGTTCCCGAAGCCCGTGCAGCGGCCGCGTCCACCGCTCCTGATCGGAGCCGCGGGCAAGCGCATGCTCTCGATCGCGGCCCGCGAAGCCGATATCATCGGCTTTCAAACCGTGTCCACGGCCCATGGCACGATGGCGGACGATCCGAGCGGCCGCCTGGCCCCGGCTGTGGCCCAGAGAGTCGAACATGTCCGTCAGGTCGCCGGTGGGCGGTTGCGCGAGATCGAGCTGAGCATGGTGGCGACGGTGGTCTTCACGGAACAGCGATCGCAGGCGGCCGAGCGGTTCGGGCGCGATCGAGGATGGAAGCACATTTCCGCCGAGCAGGTGCTGGAGATGCCGTCCATCTTCATCGGGTCGCTCGATCACATCGTCGACGAGATGCGCGCCCGCCGGGAGCGATACGGATTCTCCTACTACGTGGTGCTGGATCACGCCATGGACGCGGTCGCGCCGCTCGTCGAACGCCTGGCCGGCACATGAGCGCAATGAACGTCCGCGAGATGTCGGGCCTGGAGGTGTTTGAGGCCATGCGGGACGGCAGGCTCCCGCACCCCTCCATGGCCGATACGATCCCGATGCGCGTCACGGAGGCGAGCCCGGGCTACGTCAAGTTCCACGCGCGCGCCGACCGCCGTCACGTCAACCCGCTCGGCGGCGTGCACGGCGGTTTCGCCGCGACGGTCCTCGATTCGGTCACCGGATGCGCGGTC
>CAYVHH010000528.1:0-12683 GCA_964450175.1 uncultured bacterium
TTCAATCTGATGGGGGCGCGCCAGCCGGACAAGGCGGCGGCGCAGGTCTTCGGCGAAGTCGCCGAGCAGACGCGGCTGGCCGATGCGCTCGGCTACACGATCGCCTGGTTCGCCGAGCACCACTTCTCGAACTATTGCCTGTGCGCGTCGCCGTTGATGATGGTGGCGCATTGCGCCTCGATCACGAAACGGATCCGGCTCGGCACCGCCGTCGTGGTCTTGCCGCTCTACAACCCGGCCCGGCTGGCCGCCGAGATCGCCACCGCCGACGCGCTGTCGAACGGCCGGCTGATGCTCGGCATCGGCGCCGGGTATCAGCCCTACGAATTCGAGCGGTTCGGCGTCGACATCGCCCGGAACCTCGAAATGACCGACGAGTTCTGCGACATCCTCGACCTGGCCTTCAGTCGGGAATCCTTCAAATATCACGGCAAGCACTACCAGATGCCCGACACTCACATCCCCGCCCGCCCGGTGCAGAATCCGCTGCCGATCTACGTCGCCGGCCATACCCAGGCGATGTTCCGCGCGGCCGCGCGGCACGGGTATCGAGTGCTGACGTCGGGCCGAGTTGGCGGGATCAAGCTGCTGGCCGAGCAGTACGCCGACATCGTCGCCGCCTTCGCCGCCGAGAAGGTGCCGCTGTCGCGGGCGCATCTCACGCTCAACCGCTTCGCCCATATCACCGACAGCCGCGAGGAGGGAATGCGGTTCGCGGAGAACGCGCGCTATCAGTCGCGGCTCGCGTCGAGCCTCCGGCGCCGACAGGAGGTCATGCAGGGACACATCCTGGTCGATGTCCCGTTCCCCGACGAGCCGCCGCTCGACACCATCTACGAAAACCTGTTGATCGGCGACGTCGAGACCGTGGCCGAGAAGCTCGTCGCCGAGATCCACGCCACCAGGCCCGAACACGTGTGCTTCTCGTTCAAGGTCGGCGACACGCCGCACGCGGCGGCGATGCGCTCGATGGAGCTGATGATCGGCGAGGTCAAGCCGAGAGTCGAACGAGCGCTCGGGCCGGTCGAGCACGTGGCAGCGGAGTGACCCATGGCACTTGAGACCCGCGATCCTCGTCTCCACGACCTCGTCGCTCCCGACGCACCGATCGATCGCGTTGCCGGCGGACTCACGTTCACCGAGGGCCCGATCTGGCGCGGTGGAGCGCTGCTGTTCAGCGACATCCCCAATAAGCGCATCGCGCGCTGGCGACGGCTGCCCGAGGGGCCCGAGCTGACGACGTATGCCACGGGCATGTCCAACGGCCTCACCCTGGACCGTCAGGGCCGCGTGATAGCAGCGGAGCACGACGGCCGCCGCGTATCGCGCGTCAGCGACGACGGCGCCCGCTCGGTGCTGGCGGAGCGCTTCCAGGGCAAGCGTCTCAACAGTCCCAACGACATTGTCGTGAAGTCCGACGGCTCCATCTACTTCACGGACCCGCCCTACGCTGTGCGTCCACTTCCGCCGGGGACGGTGCGTCCGGCCGGGTGGTGGACTCAGCCGATCGAGGGTAAGGAGCAGTCGATTCATGGCGTGTATCGGATCACTTCCGACGGGACGCTTCACCGACTCGTCGATGACTTCGCGCTGCCGAACGGCCTGGCCTTCTCGCCCGACGAGTCGAAGCTCTACATCGACGACTCCGCCCACAAGCACATCCGGGCGTTCGACGTGCGGCCTGACGGCACGCTCACCGGAAGCCGCATCCTGCTGGACATGGCGTCAACGGACCCCGGCGTGCCCGACGGCCTCAAGGTGGACGTGCAGGGCAACGTGTTCTGCACCGGGCCGGGCGGCGTCTGGGTCTGCCGGGCCGACGGTACGCTGCTCGGGCGGATCATCCTGCCGGAGCTGCCGGCGAACTTGGCCTGGGGCGAGGACGGGACTGTGCTCTTCTTCACGGCCCGCACCAGCGTCTACCGGATGCCGACGAAGACGCGAGGGACGCTGCTGGGCTGACGGCCCGCCGGCGCGCCGGCGAGCCTAGAGGCTCTCGCGAAGCGACGGAAGTAGCTCGTTGGCCAGGCGTTCGAACTGCTCCGTCTGCCGCCACGACGTGATGCGCAGGGTGATGGACTTGGGCCCTTCCGCCAGCAACTCGCGCAGATGACCCGCGCACTGTTTCGTGGTGCCGGCGGCCGTCCATGCTTCGACCATCTGCGGAGAAAACACTGGCCCGTAATAGGCGTCGAGGAAGCGCTTAGACTCCTCGAGGGCCGCCTGCCGATCCGGATTCAGATTGACGTTGTGATACGCCATGGTTGGAAAGCCGTCGGGGTCGCGCCCTTGCTGCCTGAGAATACTGGCGATGCCAGACCAGTTGGTCCTCGCCAGACCAGCGGCGAGCCGCGTCGTCATCCATCCGTCGGCGAGCTGCGCGACGCGGCCGAGCGCCCGGTCGAGTGCTGGACCGGCAAGCGGTGGCCGCGGGTTCGAGGCGATCCAGATCGGACACGGCTGCTGTACGGGACGGGGTTCGAGCGTAACGTCCTCGAATGAGCGGAAGCGACCTTTGTACGAGACGTGCTCTTCGGACCAGAGTCGCCGGCAGATGTCGATGTTCTCGGTGAGGCGCGCCGTGCGCTCGCGGTCGGCCACATGGAAAGCGGCGCCCTCACGTGCACTGGCGCCGCCAGCGACCAGTCCGGTACACGCGGCCAGCAGCATGCGACCGCTGGAGAGGAGATCGAGCGTCGCCCATTGATAGGCGAAGACCAGCGGATCCCGCACGGGGAATGACGCCATGCAGCCCACGCCGAGCCCGACCCGCCTGGTGGCGGCGGCGAGTGCGCCGAGCAACGTCAGCGAATCAGGCCTGGGCTTGGCTCCCAAGCTGTCGCCGACCCAGATGGAGCTGAAGAACGGGTTCTCGTCAACCTGCGCGGCCAAGGTCAGCATCTCGGTCACGCTGGTCACACCGAAGAAAACGCCGCGTTGTGGCAGCGTGAAGCCGATCATCGGACTCATGGCGAGTGTCATGCGCTTTCACCTCTTCGTCCGCAGTTCTACGAGCCGAGCTGACAGTCCTGGTGACTGGGCCGCCCCCGCGTTCGGTCGCCGACTGCGGCTCCTCGTGGAGAGCGATCGGTCAGAACGCCGGACGCCGAAGCACCCGCGGATCGATCTTGCGGGCCACGAGCTTCCCGTCGCTGGGCGAGCCCAGCAGCTGGCCGTTCGCCACCATGACTTTCCCTCTCAGAATCACCGTCGTCGGCCAGCCCTCGACCTGCCAGCCTTCCCAGGGGCTGTAGTCCCGCACGTGCAGGTCGCCCATACGGAGCGTCTTCTTGATCGCCGGATCGATGATGGTGATGTCGGCGTCGCTGCCCACCGCGATGGCGCCCTTCTTGGGATAGAGGCCCAGTAGCCTGGCGGCGTTGGTGGAGGTAACGGCCGCGTAATCCTCGAGGGACATTCGCCGGCGGACGACGGCTTCCGTGTAGTTGACTCCCATACGAATCTCGATGCCGATGTTCCCGCCCCGGACGTCCACGACGTTCCGTCCCGCGATCTTGTCGAGATAGGTCGTGAAGCTCGAGTCAGTGGCCGTGAAGGAGAGATCGCCTCGCAAGAGGCCATCCCACAGGAACCGCTGGTCCTCCGGGTACTTCAAGGAGGGGTACGTGTGGTACTTCATCCCGTCGGCCTCTTTGTAGCGGTCGCAGGTGAAGGACAGCGCCAGGGTCAGCACCTCGCCGTAGACCGGCAATCCCTTGCTGCGCGCCTCCGCGATCGCGTCGAGGCCTTCGCTGGCCGTGACGTGCACGAAGTAGGTGCCGGCTCCCGTTCGCGCCGCGAGTCGCACCACCTGCTGGAACGCCAGCTCTTCGACCAGCTTCGAGTGGATGAGATGGACGTTGTGCCAATCCCACTGGCCTCGCTGCTGGGCCAGCAGGTAGTTGTACATGACCAGCTCATCGTCCTCGCCGTGGACCGCTAACACGCCGCCGTGCCGCGCAACCTGTCGCATCAGGTCTTCGAGGCGCCCGGTGTCGATCTTGCCGATCGGGGTCAGGCTCGTCTGTCGCCCTTCGGGCGGTCGGATGTCGGTCGTGAAGATCTTGACGCTGGGGAAGCCCGCCTCCGGGAGCTCGTGGTACCGCGCGATCACGTCGGGAGGAGTGCGGTTCGAGTAGATGCAGTGGGTGGAATAGTCCGTGTACGCGTTGCCGCGCCAGGGCGCCAGATAGTCGTGGATCCCCTGCGCCAGATCTCCCTCGTGGGGCACGGGCGCGAAATCGACCACGGTCGTCGTCCCACCCCAGATGGCACCCAGCGAGTGCTCCAGCGGCCCGGCGTTGGGAACTCCGGCCACCAGGGTCCGGGCGCCGGGCTGGACGTTGGCGACGGCGTGCGCGTGGGTCTCGATACCGCCGGGCACCACGATCTTCCCGCGCGCGTCGATGACCCTGGTGGCCTCGGCCGGGAGCACGCCGGGAAAACTGACGGACACGATTTTCTCACCGACGATTCCCACGTCCCAATCGCCGGCCCCGGCCGGAGTGACGACGCGACCACCTTGAATGAGCATGTCGAGCATGGCTCACCTCCCTGCCCCGGTGTGGGTCTGCCCCGATGACGGCGCGGTTGATCGTGCGTCGCCGCGGCGGCGTAGTCAATGAGCAGCCTGAGATAAGGCCGCGGATACGATTCTGCTAGACTGAAAATCCATGCTTGATCGACGGCGTTTCATGGCGGCAATGATGGCCGCCGTCCTGGCCGCACCTGGCGTCGGTGCGGCACAGAAGTCGGAGAAGATGCGTCGCGTGGGAATTCTGGGTGTCGGCTCCGCTCCGAGCTCGCAGGAGCTTGCGAAGTCGGTCGCGACCAATCAGTTCTGGATCTCGATGAAGGATCTCGGCTGGGTCGACGGCCAGAACATGATCGTCGAGCGACGGTTCGGCGAATCGCCCGATCAGCTTCGCAAGGGCGCCGCGGACCTCGTACGCCTCAAGGTCGACGTGCTGTTCGTCGCGACCGCAGGTCTCGCAAAGATCCTGCAGCTGCAGACGAAGACCATCCCCATCGTGGTGGGTCGCGCGGAAGGCGATCTCGTTGCGGCTGGGCTCGTCAACAGCCTGGCAAAGCCGGGCGGCAATATCACCGGGTCACAGCTCCTCAGCGATGAGCTCGTCTCCAAGCGCCTGGAGCTTCTCAAAGCACTCGTACCGAATCTTTCGAAGGTCGCGCTCCTTCAGGAGGATGTCACGACGGCAGTCCTTCCCGAGATCCCGGCCCGGTACGATCAACACGCTGCTTCGGCCGCGCGGGCTCTCGGCCTGACCGTTCAGACGTTCACCGTACGCGGCGCCAAGGACCTGGCCGCCGCATTCACCGACATGAGCAAGAATCAGGTGCGCGGGGCACTGGTGGCTTCGTCGGCGTTCATGTTCGTGCATCGACAGCTTCTCGTGGACCTCGCCGCCACGCATCGGATCGCGGCCATCTACGAGGTCCAGCTGTTCGTGGAGAGCGGCGGCCTCATGTCCTACGGCGTCGACGTTCGCGAGATGCAGCGACGGGCCGCCACCTACGTGGACAAGATCCTCAAAGGCGCCAAGCCTGCCGATCTCCCGATCGAGCAGCCGACGAAGTTCGATCTCGTCCTGAACATGAAGACCGCCAGAGCCCTCGGGCTCACAATTCCACAAACGCTTCTGCTGGGAGCCGACCAGGTCATCGAGTAGCTGCCTCAGAGGGTGCGCGGGCCCTCAACGCCCGCCGAGCCGGTAGGCTCGTGCGACGTTCTCGCCGAGAATTCCCCGCCGCCCGGTCGCCGTCATCGGCGCGACCATTTGGCGAAGCTCGTCGAGGTACTTGCCGGGATGGTCCGGGTGCGGGTAGTCGCTCGCCCAGAAGAACTTGTCCTCGCCGACATGGGGCATCAGCGCGGCAATCGTGCGCTCGTCCGGATCGGCCGAGATGAAGCACTGACGCTTGAAGTAGAACGACGGCTTCTCCTTCAGACGCACCGTGGCGCTGAGCCGAGTCCCGGTGAACGTCGCGTCCCCGCGATCGAGGAAGTAGCCGATCCAGCCCGCTTGCGACTCCAGCACCACGACGCGCAGGCGCGGGAAGCGTTCGAACACCCCCAGCTGGAAGAACGTGGCGAACGCCTGCTGCACGCCCTGGCCGGCAAAGAGGTTCAAGTACCAGATCGCCCAGCCGAAGTGGTCGAATCGATGGTGCACATTGAACGCGATCGGCTCGAAGGTGGGGTGGATCGCAAGGGGCACGTCCAGATCCTGAGCGGCGGCGAACACCGCGTCGTGGCGCGGATCGCCGTGCGGTACCCGCGTGATGGTGAACGGGCAGACGAACGCGCCACGGCATCCGTCTCGCACCGCGCGTTCGAGCTCGCGCGCCGCCTCGCCGGGATGACCGAGCGACAGATGGGCGATCGGGATCAGGCGACCACCCGAGTCGCGGCAGAAGTCGACGATCCACCGGTTGTACGCGCGGCAATAGGCGCTCGAGAGCTCGGCGTCGAATAGCTCGGCTTCCCAGAGCAGGCCGAGCGTCGGATAGAGGACGGCCTTCGCCATGCCCTCGCGGTCGAGGAGCTGGACCCGCTCCTTCATGTCCATCGTGCCGAAGGCGGCGCCGCCGAGATAGGTTTCGTTCGGCCCGGGCTGCACGCCGCGCACTCGGTCGGGGGCGACCTCGCCGTCCATCGCGCGGTTGCGGAGCGCGCGCGCCTCGTCGACGCCCTTACCCATGCCGCCGAGTGTGGCGAGCTGACCCGGTCGAGCGATGGTCGACGGCCGCCCGTCGATCAGCAGGTGCTCGAAGCCATCGTTGCCAACGCGGATGCGAAGCGCGCGGTCGCGATACTTCGGCTCGAGGTATCTCTCCCACAGATCGGGTGGCTCGAGGATGTGGCCATCGCAGTCGATGACGAGCTCGTCGTTAACCATGAGCGTGCACCTCCGCTAGCCGGCCCCGCGTCGCCGCTCGCGCGCTTCTTTCGTCTTCACGTCGTCCACGGCGGCACCGTCCGGCGTCAATACGACGCCGAAGGCGTCGAGCGCCAGCGCCGGCGAGATCTTGCCGTCCAAGACGTCGGCGCACACGGCCGCGGGGTCGCGATCCAGTGGGTCGCCGTAGCCGGCGCCGCCCGCGATGTACTCCCAGAGCTGGTCACCGGGATGGAGCACGATCATCTTCTTGGAGGGCAGCGTCTCGCGTGTGCCGTCCGCTCTGACGATATACGCGTGCGCGCGGGCGCCCGGTGCGCCGCCCTCGAGGCCCCAGGGCGACGACCCGAAGCGCTCGCCGCGATGGGAGACCATCACGTCGGTCGTCGTCGCCTCGAACACCTTCTCCAGGCCCAGACCGCCGCGGAAGCGCCCGGCCCCGCCCGAGTCGCGCCACAGCCGCGCACGCGGGATGCGCAGCGGAAAGTTCATCTCGACCGACTCGACGGGGATGTTCATGCAGTTCGAGACGTCGGTCTCGATGACGTCGATGCCGTCCTTGTCGGGACGAGCCCCCATGCCGCCGGCGGCCAGCTCGCTGGCCACGAACGGGCGGCCGGACTCGGGGTCGTGGCCGCCGAAGGCCATCACCAGCAAGGTGCCGGAGCTCGCCGCCGGCATCTTGCCGGGGAGCGCGCCCACCAGCGCGCCGAGGATCGTGTCGGCGATGCGCTTGATGGTGGCCGTCCGACAGCTCACCGGCGCCGGCGGGCGCGGGTTCACGATCGTCCCCTCCGGCAGCACCGCGTCCACCGCGCGGAAGCAACCGCCGTTGTTCGGAATGGAGGCGTCGGAGATGGCGCGCACCGCGTAGTACACGGCCGACATCGTCGAGGCGGGCACCGAGTTGAAGGGACCTCTGACCTGTGGATCGCTGCCCGTGAAGTCGAACGTCATCGACGAGCCGCGCACCCGCAAGGTCACCGCGATCTTCACGGGCTGGCCGATGCTCACGCCATCGTCGTCCAGCCAGTCCTCGAACCCGTAATCCCCGTCGGGGATGGCCTCGATCTGGCGGCGCGTGAGGCGCTCGGCCCGGTCGAGCAGCTCCTCGATATACGCGGCCACCGTCGCCGCGCCGTGAGCAGTGACCAGCTCGCGCAGCCGCAGCCCGCCGAGCCGTCCGGCCGCCATCTGAGCCATGAGGTCGCCGGTGAAAATCTCCGGCAAGCGCACGTTACGCGAGAGGAGGCGGAAGACGTTCTCGTCCAGCTCGCCGGAGCGGAAGAGCTGGGTGGGCGGGATGATGACGCCCTCCTGGTAGAGCTCGGTGGCATCCGTCGGCACGCTGCCCGGGGTGCGGCCGCCGACGTCCTGGTGGTGACACATCGTGCACGCCATGGCCACCACGCGGCCATCGGCGAAGACCGGCACTGCGAGCGTGATGTCCGGCAGGTGCGTGCCGCCATCATAGGGATCATTTAATAGGAACGCGTCGCCCTCCCGCATGCGCTCCGGCGGAAACGCGCGCACGATGCGCTGCGCCGCGAACTGCAGCGCGCCGAGATGAATCGGGATCGCCGCCGCCTGGGCGATCGTCTCGCCCCGGGTGTTGAAGAGCGCGGCGGACGCGTCGAGGCCCTCCTTCACGATCGGTGAGGCCGCGCTCTTGAGGAGCGTCAGCTCCATCTCGTCGGCGATCGCGTCGAGACGGTTGCGCAGCACCTCGAGCAGGATCGGGTCGATCGTCACCCGTCTCTCCGCAGGTGCAGGTTGCCGGCATCGTCGACCAGCGCGGTCACGCCGGGCGGGATCACGGTGGTCGTGTCGTCCTGCTCGACGATGGCCGGTCCCGCCAGGCGCGCGCCGAGCGGCAGCCGCGCCCGCTCGTAGACCGTGGTCGGCACGTAGCCGCCGAAGTACGCGCGGCGCTCGCCGATGCGGGCGTCGGCCAGGGTCCCGCTCGCCCTCGCCGCCGGCTGCACCGCCGGCCGCGGCAGCGGATACGTATGCACCGCCCGGAAGTTCACGAACTCCGCGAGCTGCTGCGGTCGCGCGTAGCCGTAGATCCGCGCGTGCGTGGCGTGGAACGCGGCGGCGATCTCGGTGACGCGCTCGCGCGTGAGCGGCGCCGCGATCGGCACCTCCAGCTCGTACGCCTGCCCGACGTAGCGCATGTCGGCCGCGTACGCCACGCGCACCTCGTGCGCCGGCGCGCCCTCCTCGCGCATGCGCGCGCGCCCGGCGGCGTCGAGGTCGGCCAGGCAGTCGTTGACGTCGCGCAGATCGGCGACGTCGGTGCGCGCCTGCAGGGTCCGCGCGTGGTGGTGCTCGATCGCCGCCGCGAGAAGACCGAAGGCCGCGAGGACGCCCGGTGCCTCGGGCACGAGCACCTCGGCCATATCCATCTCGGCGGCGAGCGCGGCGCCGTGCACGGGCCCCGCGCCGCCCAGCACCACCAGCGAGAACTGGCGCGGGTCATAGCCGCGCTTGATGGTGACGAGCCGGATCTGGTCGGCCATGCGCGCGTTCACCACGCGGTGAATGCCGGCGGCCGCGGCGACGCGATCCAGGCCGATCCGCTGGCCGATGGCGGCGACGGCGCGCTCGGCCGCCGCCACGTCGAGCCGCATCGCGCCGCCCGCGAAACGGGCCGGGTTCAGGTAGCCGAGGACCACGCTGGCGTCCGTCACGGTCGCCTCGTCGCCGCCGCGACCGTAGCAGGCGGGGCCGGGCTCCGCGCCGGCGCTGCGCGGACCCACACGCAGCCCGCCCGCACCGTCGATCCAGGCGATGCTGCCGCCGCCGGCCCCGATCGTGTTCACGTCGACCATCGGCGTGCGCACGGGATACGGGCCGATCGACCCCTCGCCGGCGAGCAGCGGCGCCCCGTCACGTACGACGCCGACGTCGTTGCTGGTGCCCCCCATGTCGAGCGACACGAAGTCGCGGACACCGGAGCGCTCCGCGGCGAAGCGGGCGCCGATCACGCCGCCCGCCGGCCCGGAGAGGAACAAGGTCACCGGCTGCCGCGCCGCCAGCGCCGCGGACACGATGCCGCCGCGCGACCGCATGATGAGCGGCGGGGCTCCCACGCCGAGGCTGCGCAAGGTGTCGGCGAGCCCGGCCAGATAGCGCTTCACCACGGGGCCGAGATAGGCGTCGAAGGCGGTCACGCAGAGGCGCTCGTATTCGCGAAAGGTCGGATCCACCTCCGACGAGAGCGACACGCTGATCTCCGGCGCCAGCGCCGCGACGATCTCGCGCGTGCGTTGCTCGTGGACGGGATTGACGAACGAGAACAGATAGCACACGGCGATGGCCGAGACCCCTTGCGCGCGGAGCGCCAGCACCGCCTCGCGCACGTCGTCCTCGTGGAGCGGAACGAGGACGCGGCCCTTTGCGTCGAGCCGCTCGCGCACGCCGACGCGCCGCCGCCGCGGCGCCAGGAACGTTGGGGTCTCGGGATCCATCGCGAGGTCGTACATGCGCGAGCGCTTCATCCGCCCGAGCTCGAGCACGTCTTCGAAGCCCGCGGTGGTGAGGACGGCCGTCACCGCGCCCTTCTGTTCGAGGATGGCGTTGGTGGCGACGGTAGTGCCGTGGATGAAGCGTTCGACATCGCCGGGCTCGGCGCCGGCGATGTCGAGGATTCGCTGCGTGGCGGCGCCGATGCCCTCGAGCAGGTCCTTCGGCGTGCTCGGCACCTTCGTGAGCGCGAGTCGCCCATCGCGGTCGAGCGCCACGATGTCGGTGAACGTGCCGCCGATGTCGAGGCCGATCTGCACGGCGGGGACGCGGACTAGGCGACGGCGCTTTCGCGCGGCGCGCTCCTCGCGACGCGAGCGAGCATCGCGGCAGCGTTACCGTTCAGGATCTGCTCACGCGCTTCCTGACCGATCTCGGCCTCGGCGAGCGCCTTCCTGGTCCAGTCGCAGCCGAACTCGGTGCCGTCGGTGCCGCAGACGATGCGATCGGCACCGTAGAGCCTCACGGCCGCTTCGATCGCGCGCGGACCGAACGAGTTGCAGTCGACGTACACCCGCGCCTTCCGGAAGCGCGAGGACGGCCGCTCCTCGTTCGGCGTGTCGAGCAGGGAGCGGTGGTCCATGCGCTCGACCTCGTAGGGAATGTTGCCGCCCAGATTGTGGACGTGAATCATGGCATCGGGATACGACGCCAGATAGTCGGTGAGGCACAAGGTCACCATCACCGAGGAGAGACTCGCCTGCATGTCGAGCGTGCCGTTGCGGCGGCGCGCGTTGTCCGTGTCGCCCGCGACCCTTGGGAACACATCGCCCGGCCGAGCGCCGTGGTGGACGAAGAGCACCGCGCGGTGCCGATTCGCGACTTCCAGCAGTGGACGCATCGCCTCGGCGTCGCGGCGCGTCAGGAAGGCGTTGCCCGGGAGCTGCGCGCCGATCAAGCCCGGCAGTCCGAGCGCTCGTTCGAGCTCGGCGGCCGCGGCGGACATGTCCGTCAGGGGCAGCGCCGCGTAGGCGGCGAAGCGGCCCGGATGCTCCAGGCAAATGGTGGACAGCCGGTCGTTCACGATCCGGCACAGCGGCACGGAGACTTCCAGGGGCTGGGATTCGATCCAGCAGAACGAGCCGAGGAGCGATAACACGCTCATCCGGACCGCCTGGCGGTCCATCCGACCGAGATGGAAATCGACGTGATCGAAGGCCGTGGCGAGCGGCTCTTCGCTCATCCGCGGTGACTTCAGCACCTCGACTCCGTCCTGATTGCGCTGGATGCGTGGCTCTCTGGTTCGGGCGCGCAGCGCGTCGGCGAGCTCGGCGGGTCTCCAGTGCGCGTGCATGTCGATCATGGCCGTTACCTCTCAATAGGCGCGCCTCGGCCGGCGGGTCCCCAGCCCCGCGACGGCCTGCGGTGCGCAATATCATTGGGTTGCCGGCAGTGTACTCTTCCGCCGTGGCGACCGAAAGAGTGCGGCTGACGTCCGTGAGCTACACGAGTGGAGACGGCGCGACGACCATCCCGTCGTACCTGGCCGAGCCGGACGGCAGTGGTCTTCGCCTTCCGGCCGGCGAACGCTCAGCCCGGCGTGCAGCCGTACGACCTGGCCGAGGGCGTGAACGTCCCCACACTGGTCTTGCACGCCACCGAGGACGAGCACGCCCCGATCGCGGACATGCGCCCGGATGGAGGCTCGGATGCAGGCACTCGGCAAGGTTTGCGAGTTCAAGTTCTACGACGGCGCCCGACATGGCTTCGCGGTGCGCACGCATCCGGGCTACGAGGTCACGCCGCGACGCAGAAGTTCGACGAGGCGAGGCGCTTTCTAGCGACGCACCCTCCGCTGAATCCGTACTTTCCGCGCTCGGCGATTGCGTCGGCCGGGGCCGGCGGATGGCTCAGCGCTTTCATTCGCCGACTGTTGACGCTCGCCTCAGAGGCCGGTACCTTTGCGATAAACGCAGCGTCCAGCGTACACGGGAGCAAATCTTGGATACGGCTTCGGTACTTCTGGCGGTGGCGGCGATCATCGTGGGGCTGTTCGTGTTGTACAACCTCCTTCACTACATCCTTTTTCTTCTCGTCACGCACCCGAGAGAGGCAAGCAAGATCGGCCATCGGTTGAATGAGTTCGAGCAGCGGCAACTGGCCGAATGGACCCCGCGCGTCGATGACTGCCTCAAGCATGACGACGAAAATCGCACATATGATGACGTGTTCGGCGCATATCGCGACGAGCAAGCCAACTACAGCACCTGCGTCTTTCCCCGGTCGGTCTTCACG
>CAYVHH010000529.1:0-14121 GCA_964450175.1 uncultured bacterium
CTGGTCCCCGATGATCTCGGCGACCTTGTCATAGAGGTTGGCGGCCTTGAGGTGAGGCGCGCGGCCGATCACGAGGTCCCCCTTGCTGCTGAAGGACTTCTCGTACGCTTCCCAGCAGTATTCCGCGATCTCTTCGAAGACCGCCGACTGGCCCGAGGCCACGGGCGCGGCCACGCGAGGGTTGCGCGCCTGCACGTCCGGCCGGATCGCTCCTGGCTGCTTTCCCGGCCAATCCCACTTCGTGACACCCAGCTTCTCGAGGTCGGCACGGAGCGAATCTTTGGTGTATGGCACGTTCATCTCCATTGCGGAGCCGTGGCCACGCGGGATTTGACACTCGAAAGCCTATCAGACCAGAGCGACGGACACCGAGGTCTTCGTGTGTCTCTGTTCATCGGTGTCGCGTTGATGTACGGTCGCGTCGTCGTGCCGCGTATCGCGCCGCTCAACATCGCCGTCATCGGCGCCGGCCTCGGCGGCCTCACCGCCGCGGTGGCGCTACATCGGGTCGGCTTGGACGTCCACGTCTACGATCAGGCGCCCGAGCTCACCGAAGTCGGCGGCGGGATCAATATGGGGCCCAACGCGGCGCGCGTCCTGTATCGCCTGGGGCTCGGCGACGCGCTCGATCGCGAGGCGGTGCGTCCACTCAGCACGCACCAGCGGCGCTGGCAAGACGGCCGCACCTTGCAGCGAGCGCCGCTGAATCCGCGCTGCGAAGAGCTCTACGGCGCGCCTCATCTGACCGTCCACCGCGCCGACCTGCTCGCGATCATCGCGTCGGGCTTCGTGGCCGACCGCGTTCATCTCGGTCACCGCTTGGTCCGGCTGGACGACACGAGCGACCACGTCACGGCCTGGTTCGAGAACGGCGCGCGCGTCACGGCCGACATCCTCGTCGGCGCCGACGGCCTCAACTCGACCGTGCGCGCCGTGCTGCTCGGCGACGAGGCGCCGCGCTTCGCCGGCTGCGTCGCCTACCGCGGCCTGGTCCCGACCGAGCGGATCGCCGATCTCGATCTGGAGATCGGCTCGCAGTCGTGGGTGGGCCCCGGCGGTCACTTCGTGCACTATTTCGTCTCGCGCGGGCGTCTCCTGAATTTCGTCGGGTGGACCGAACACGACACGTGGAACCGCGAGGACTGGACCGATCGCGCGACGATCGCCCGCGCGCTCGGCGCGTTCGACGGCTGGCATCCGCAGATCCGCCGGATCATCGCCGCGGCCGATACGTGTTTCATCTGGGCGCTGTTCGACCGCGAGCCGCTGCCGCGCTGGTCGATCGGCCGCGTCACCCTGCTCGGTGATGCCTGCCACCCGATGTACCCGTTCATGGGTCAAGGCGCGGCGCAGGCGATCGAGGACGGGGCGACGTTGGCCGCGTGCCTCGCCGCCGGCGGCGCTGCCGACCCGGCCGAGACCCTGCGGCGCTACGAGGCGCTACGCCGCCCTCGCGTCACGCGCCTGCAGGAGATGTCGCGCGCCAACAAGACCCGCTTCCATCTCCCGGACGGGCCGGCACAGGAAGCGCGCGACGCCGAGTGGCGACGGGCCGGCGACCGGGCGCCTGAAGCGTTGCGCTGGCTCTACGAATTCGACGCCACCGTGCTGCCGAGGAGTTGATCCGCACCCTCAGGCGTTCGGAATCCACGGCCAGTACTTCGCGATGGCGCCGCCGTCGACCCGAAGGTCGAAGCCGGTCACCATCTCCGCGTCGTCCGAGGCCAGGAACACTGCGGCCCGCGCGTAGTGGCGCGGGCTCGGGAGCCGACCCGCGGGCACCATCTTCTGGAAGTCGAGCATCGCCCCCTCGCGCCGCTCGGGGCGGGGGCGACCCCACGCGACCGCGCGCTCGCCGGCTTCCTCGCGGTCGGTCGCGGTCGGGGTGAGGCTGTTCACGCGGATCCGGTGCTTCGCGAGATCCATGGCCGCGGCGCGGGTGAAGTTGAGCAGGCCGCTCTTGCTCGTGCAGTAGCCGATGTTGCCGGCCTGCCCCTGATGTCCGGCCGTCGACACGATCACGATGATGCTGCCCGCGCGCCCCAGCTCGACCATGAGCCGCGCCGCGTGCTTGGTGCACAAGAACGTCCCGGTGAGGTTCACGGCGAGCTGACGATTCCAGCGCTCGAGCGGCATCTCGAGCACGCTGAGGCCGCCGAGGATCCCGGCGTTGTTGACGAGGATATCGACGCCGCCGAAGGTCTCACGGGCGCGTCCGACCATCGCCGCCACCTGCGCTTCGTCGGTCACGTCACAGGCGACGCCGAGGGCCTGCCCGCCGCGACGCTTGATCGAGTCGGCGCACTGCTGCGCGTTCTCCGGCACGTGATCGACGCAGACCACGGAGGCCCCTTCGTCGGCCAGCCCCTCGGCGATGCCGCCCCCGATATTGGGGCTGGTCCCGGTCACGATCGCGACCTTCCCCGCGAGCTTCATCGTCGATCCGCGGTTACGACTTCCCTTGCGCTTTTTCTTGAAGATAGCGCACGGACACGCGATCGAGCGGCACCTGGTCCGGCGCGATGCCGTCGGGGTTCCGGTATTCGTAGGGCGCGTCGCGGCCGCCGAAGTGCTTGGTCACGACGAGGCGTCGCCACTGGATGACTTCGGCATCCGTCCCCGACAGCTTCTCCGGCGCGTCGTAGCGCTGATCGAGCATCACGCGCTCGTCCTGGCGGGAAAAGTTGTACTCGATGATCCACCGGTGCAGGGCGCCGTAGAGGAACCGCTGCCAGAGCCGCTGAAGCGCCCCCGTGGGCCGCAGGCAGTGGTAGTACCAGACGCGCGTGAGGTTCTCTTCGATCGGCACGCACATGCGGGTGTAAAGGTCCCAGGCGAACTCGGTGCGGAACATGCCGGGCAGGCGATGCCCGACGGCCCACCGCGCGGTCCGGGGCGGCGGGATGTGACGGCGCGCGCGCTCGGCGAGCGGCCGGAACAACCAGGTCCAGTAGCGCCGGTAGTTCGTCTTCGGCCACCGGCGTCCGTCGGGGTACAGATCGTACCGCGGGCCCTTTCGCAAGTAGGTGCTTTCAGCCACGTCGCCGGCGAAGCCGTTGCCGACGAAGATCGGGTGCTCACCTTGCGCGCCGCGGGCGATGAAGCCGGAGCGAGCGACCACGAGGGCATTGCGGTGGACGTAGTTGACGTGGGAGTCCATCGAGTTCTCGAGCGCGACTTCCCAGTTGCACCGCCACATCACCTGACCGATCAGGACGAGCGCGTCGTCGAAGAACTCCTCGGGCACGTCTTCCTCGATCGGCGCGGGCTCGCCGTCGCCGATCCAGACGAACACGAGCCCCTTGAGCGTGCGCGTCGGATAGATCTTCGCCTCGGTGCCGGGCTTGCCGCACACACCGGACGCGGGCCCCTCGGACAGCACCATCGTGTTCTTGCCCGACTCGTCGAACACCCAGCCGTGGTACGGGCAGGCGACGGTCCCCGGGTAGTGGCAGTCCCCCTCGCTCAGGCGCGCGCCCCGGTGTGGACACACGTCCTGGATCGCGACGACGCTTCCGGTCACCCCGCGAAAGAGGCAGATGTCCTCGCCGAGCAGCGAGACCTTCATCGGCTTGCGCCGGCTGACGGCGCGCTCCTTCGTGGCGGGATACCAGTAGTTGCGCAGACCGAGCTTCGGGATGAGGGGCCGGATGTCGCCGCTCAGCTTCGGGATCACGCCGTTATCGCTCTCGAGCCCGCGGGTCCTCTCCTGGGGTATCACGACGGTCCCTCCTGTCCGAGCGCTTGCCGGACGTAATATCGCACATCTGCGCAGTCAGGCGGGAGGGTCGCCTCGGCCGCGGCCCTCTCCGTCCGGGGTTCGCTTTCAAACTCGCGCGGGGACGTGCTAAAGTCGCCGCGTTGCGTTCGGGAGCGAGATCCGCGCCACCTCTCCCGGGCCGGCGAACGGGAGGAAAGCGCAAGCTCGGTGGATCTGGAAATCCTCGTCGAGAACGTGCTGAACGCGGTCACCGCGGGCATCACGATCGGCTGCATCTACGGTCTGATGTGCATCGGCCTCGGGCTCATCTTCGGCATCATGCGGATCGTCAACTTCGCGCAGGGCGAGCTCCTCATGCTGGGCATGTTCGCCAGCTTCTATCTGGTCACCGGGGGCAAGGCGCTCGCCTTCCTCGGCCCATACTGGGGGCCCTTCATCGGCGCGCTCTGCGCCGCGCCGATCGTGTTCGTCGGCGGCGCGCTCCTGCACAAATTCCTGATCTCGCGCGTGTCGGGCTTGCGCACGGCGGGCTCGCTCGACGAGGGCCACTTCGGTCAGCTGATCGTCACCCTCGGCATCTCGCTGATCCTCCAGAACGGCGGCCAGATCGTGTTCGGCTCCACGCCGGTCGCCGTCCGCACGCCGCTGTCCGCCGAGGCGTTTCTGATCGGTCCCGTCTACGGCAGCGCGACGGTGTTCCTGAACAAGGCCAAGCTGATCGCGTTCTTCGTCGCGATCCTGGTCGCGATCGTGCTGTACTTGACGCTCGAGTACACGCGCCTGGGTAAAGCGCTTCGGGCCTCCGCCGACAATCCGACGGCCGCCACGTACATGGGCATCGAGGTCGACCGCGCGTACCGCATCGCCTTCGGCCTGGGCGCCGGCATCACCGCCGTCGCCGGCGGGCTGATGGCGACGTACATCTCCTTCGGTCCGTTCGTGGGCTTCGACTACGTCATCATCATGTACTCCGGTGTGGTGCTCGGCGGCATGGGCAGCATTCTCGGCGCCTTCTGGGGCGGCCTGACGGTGGGCTTCGTGCAGCAGTTCTCGGCGCTGATCCTGCCGCCGCAGCTGCAGAACGCGGCGATCTTCGTCGTGTTCCTGATGATCGTCCTGCTGCGGCCGCAGGGTCTGTTCGGGCGTTCGGCGGAGCGGGCATGAGGTACGGGAGCGGGCCGCCGCTGAAGCGAGGCTTGATCATGCTCGCCGTGGTGGTCGTCGCGTACCTGGGGCTGACGCTCCTCGTCACGAACAGCTACTACCAGCTGATCCTCACGCTCGTGCCGGTGTGGGCGCTCTTCGGCGTCTCGTGGAACATCCTCTCCGGCTACGGGGGCCAGCTCTCGTTCGGCCACGCGTCGTTCTTCGGCATCGGCGCGTACACGGTGACGCTCGCGGTGGTCTACTGGGGCCTTTCTCCCTGGCTCGGCATTCCGCTCGGCATGATCCTCGGCGGACTCGCCGCGATCGCGATCGGCCTCCCCACGTTCCGCCTGCGCGGGCACTACTTCGCCCTGTCGATGCTGGCCTATCCGCTCGCCATCCTGTACGTGCTGCAGTATCTCGGCTTCCAGGAAGTGTCGATCCCGATGCACCGGGACAATCCGGTGGCGTTCATGGAGTTCAGCGAGCCGCGCATCTACACCGTGATCGCGGTGGGCTTGCTGATCGGCGGCGTCGTCGCCTCGCTGATCATCGAACACTCGCGCTTCGGCTTGGCCTTGCTGGCGATCAGACAAAACGAGCTGGCGGCCGAGGCCGCCGGCATCAACGCCCGGCTGTGGAAAATGCGCTCGCTGGTCGTGTCGGGCATGATCGCAGCCGCCGTCGGCGGCTTCTACGCCCGCGTCCTGCTGGTCATCACGCCGGATTCCGTGTTCGGCATGCTCGTCTCGGCGCAGGCCGTGGTGGTCACCTTGTTCGGCGGCGTGGCGTCGGTCTGGGGGCCGCTGATCGGCGCCGCGATCCTGGTGCCGCTCGCCGAGACCTTGCAGGCCGAGCTCGGCACCTATCTGCCCGGCATCCAGGGCGTCGTCTACGGCACCGCCATCATCGCCGTCATGCTGCTGTCGCCCGACGGCCTCTTCTGGACGGTTCGCGACCGCTGGTTCCGCCCGAAAGCGGCGGCGCCCATCCCCGATCTGATGCCGACGTCACCGGCGGCCCTCCCCGCGCCCGCGCGCACGGGCGCACCGTTGCTGAAGGTCGAGAATCTGTCGCGCGCGTTCGGCGGCCTGAAGGCCGTCAGCGAGGTGAGCTTCTCGGTCGCCGAGGGCGAGATCCTCGGCATCATCGGCCCGAACGGCGCGGGCAAGACGACCCTGTTCAACGTGCTGAACGGCGTGCTGTCGGCCGACGAAGGCTCGGCGGTCCTCGCCGGCCGTCACATGCTGGGCCGCAAGACCTTCGAAGTCTGCCGCATGGGTGTCGGCCGCACGTTCCAGGTGGTACGCAGCTTCACTCGCCTTCCCGTGCTCGACAATGTGATCGTCGGAGCCTACGGTGCCGGCCTGTCGGATCGGGACGCGATCGTCTCGGCCGTGCGGGCGCTGCATCGAGTCGAGCTGCACGATCAAGCGGGCGTGGCCGCGGGACAGCTCACCAACAAGCAACTTCGCTTGATGGAGCTCGCGCGTGCGCTGGCCGGTAATCCGCGATTGCTGCTGCTCGACGAAACCCTGGCCGGGCTGGGTCGAGAGGAGTGCGACCACGTCCTGAGGGTGCTCGCCGGGTTGCGCGAGCAGGGTATGACGATCTGCATCATCGAGCATACAATGCACGCGATGATGCGGCTCGCCGACCGGTTCGTGGTGCTGGACCACGGCCGCGTGCTCGCGACGGGCCTGCCGCGCGCCATCGTCGAGGACGCCTCGGTGATCGAGGCCTACCTCGGCAAGAAATGGCTGGCCCGCCAGAGTGCGTAGGCTCGGACGCGCGGCGTGCTCGAAGTAAACAACCTCTCCGTCGCCTATGGCGGCCTGCGCGCGCTAACCAGCGTGACCCTGTCCGTCGCCGAAGGGCGCTTCGTGACCCTGGTCGGCCCGAACGGGGCCGGCAAGTCGACCTTGTTCAAGGCCATCTGCGGGGTGGTTCCGCCTGTTTCCGGTACGATCACGTTCCGGGGTGAGAACCTCTTGTCTCGTCGGGCCTCGGACCGCGCGCATCTGGGCATCGCCCACGTCCCGGAAGGCCGGCAGGTGTTCAAGACCTTGACCGTCCGGGAGAATCTCGAGATGGGCGCGTACCCTCGGGCCGGGCGCGCGCAGTGGACGCAGACGCTCGACCGCATCCACACGCTGTTCCCGATCCTGGCGGAGCGGGCCGGCCAGCTGGCGGGCACCCTGTCGGGCGGCGAGCAGCAGATGCTGGCGATCGGCCGCGGCCTGGCCTGCGCGCCGCGCCTGTTGATGCTGGACGAGCCGTCGATGGGGCTCGCCCCCAGCGTGGCCGACATGATCTTCGACCGGATCTCGCAGATCCACCGCGAGGACGGGCTGACCATTCTCCTGGTGGAGCAGCGCGTGGCGGAAGCGCTGGAGCGCTCGGACCACGGCTACGTGCTGGAAACGGGCCACATCGTCCTCGAGGGGCCGTACGAGACCTTGCTCACCGACGATCGCGTCCGCCGCTCGTACCTCGGCCTGACGGAAGCGTAGAGCGAACACCATGGGATCGACACCACACGGGAGATGATAAGGATGACGACGCTGACGCCGTTTGGACGCCGGACTGCGCTCAAGATGGGTCTCGCGGGAGCCGCGACCGCGCTCGCGCCACGCCGCGCGCGCGCGCAGAATCCGAAAGAGGTGAAGATCGCGCTGGTCGTGCCGCTGTCCGGCGCCTGGGCGCGCCAGGGCATCCTGGAGCAGATGGGCGCCGAGCTGGCGATCGAGGACGTGAACAAGGCCGGCGGCATCAAGGCACTCGGCGGCGCCAAGCTGAAGCTGGTCCTCTACGACACCGGCGACACCGCGGAGAAGGCGAAGAACGCGGCGCAGCGGCTGGTGGCGCAGGAGCCCGACGTGGTCGGCGGCATCGGCTGCTGGCTCTCGACCTTCACGCTCGCGGTGACCGAGGTGACCGAGCGCGCGGAGCTGCCGTGGCTCACGCTGTCGTACTCGGACCTGATCACCGGACGCGGCTTCAAATACATCTTCCAGTCGGCTCCGACCGCCGACGCCCAGGCGACCGCGCTGCTGCCGCGCGTCGTCGACCTGGCGACCAAGGCGGGAAGCGGGCGTCCGACGAAGGTCGCGTTCGTCGGCGACAACTCGGCCTCCTCGGTGAGCTTCATGAAGCCTATTCGTGACCACGTGGCGAAGGACCTGGGCCTGACGATCGTCGCCGACGAGATCTACACGCCGCCACTCTCCGACGCGACGACCCTGGTCCAGAAGATCCGCTCCGGCCGTCCGGACTTCATCGTGTGCCAGTCGACGAACGTCGGCGACGACAAGCTCCTGCTCGACAAGTTCGCGGAGCGCGGCATCACCGCCAGCACGGTGCCGCTGGTCGGCGGCGGCGGCCACTGGACCGTGCCCGAGCTGATGAAGATCGCGGGCAAGGAGCACCTGGAAGGGATGATCGTGGGGCTCGCCAACTGGCCGGGCAAGGACCTGGGCGACCTCGAGAAGCGCTTCATCGCCAAGACGAACGAGCCCTGGTTCGGCCACGACTCGATCTTCCCCTACGCGCACGTGATGATCTTCAAGGAGGCGCTGGAGCGGACGGCGTCCACCGATCGCAAGAAGCTCGGGGAGATGATGCACAAGATCGACCTCAAGGACGGCCCCGCGAAGCTCTTCCCCGACGGGCGCGTCAAGTACGACGACAACGGCCGCCGCGTCGGCGCCGAGCTCTGCATCGTGCAGTGGCAGAAGGGTCGACCGGTGGCCGTGCATCCGGAGAACATCGCCGTCGCGAAAGCGATCTGGCCGAAGCTCTCGTAGCGAAGCGGTCGTAGCGCTCTGATCTGTGCGGCGGCCCGACGTGTGCCGCGTCGGGCCGCCCGTGGATCGCGGCAAGGAGGCCGTCGATGACACGCGTGTGGTGCTTCGCGCTGGTGGTCAGCCTCGCGCTCGCAGCTCCCGTGGCCGCGCAGGCGCCGGTCGAGATCTCCTTCTGGTACGGCGTGGGCGGCCAGCTGCAGAAGGTCATCGAGAGCCAGGCCGAGAAGTTCAACGCGGCCCATCCGGGTATCAAGGTCACGCCGTTCTACGCCGGCGCGTACGGCGCGGGTGGACCGATGCAGCAGAAGCTGCTCGCCTCGATGGCCGCCGGCACCGTGCCCGAGGTCGTCCAGCTCGAGATCCACGCCACCTGCACCTTCGCGTCGAAGGGTGCGCTGTTGCCCCTCGATGAATTGATGGCGAAGAGCGATCACGACCGCAAGGACGATTTCCTGCCGGTCCTGACCAACACCGGATGCGACGGCAAGACGTACGGCATTCCGTTCAACCGCAGCGTGCCGATCCTCTACTGGAATCGCGACCGGTTCACCAAGGCCGGCATCACCGGGCCGCCGAAGACGTGGGCGGAGCTGGCGGCGATCGCGCCGAAGCTCGTCCAGGACGGAGCGGACGGCAAGGTGTTCGGGTTCATGCCGATCAACCAGTGGTGGTTCTTCCAGAGCATGACCTGGTCGAACGGCGGCGACATTCTCTCGCCCGACATGAAGCGGGCCGTCTTCGCGACCGATGCCGCCGCCGCGGGACTGCAACTATGGGTTGATCTGCTCGGGCGCGGCGTCGCCCAGGTCCGAACGGGCCCGACGGAGTTCCTGCAGACGATCCAGGACTTCGTCAACGAGAAGACCGCGATGTACTGGGGCTCCGCGGCCGACATGGGCGCCGTCGCCGCGGCGAAGTTCGACTGGCGGGCCGCGCTGAGCCCTGGCTTCGAGGGCAAGCGCCTCGTCGTCCCCCAGGGCGGCGCGAACGCCGTGATCATGGCGAAGATCTCGCCCGAGCGCCAGAAGGCGGCGTGGGAGTTCATCCAGTGGTGGACGAGCCCGGCGGAGGCGGCGTACTGGAGCCGCACGACCGGGTACGTCCCGGTGGTGAAGAAGGCGCTCGACGATCCCGACTTCAAGGCCTTCCTGAAGGCGAACCCCAACCATGCGGTGGCGATCGAGGAGCTCGCGTTCACGCGCGCCGCGGCGCCGTCGCCGAAATACTTTCAGGTCCTGCAGCTGATCCAGCGCGCCCAGCAGAACATCATCTCCAACAAGGCGCCGGCGCTGCCGACCCTCCAGGCGACGGCCCGGGAGGTCGACGCGCTGCTCTCGACACCGTAGGCTCGTGCGCCTCGGCGAGACGGTGCTCGGCTGGGCGTTCGTCGCCCCGGTGATCGTCCTGCTCGGCGCGTTCGTCATCGCGCCCGCCCTCCTCGACTTTCCGCTGAGCCTCATGCGTTACGACATCATCGACGGCTCGGGCGCCTGGGTCGGCTTCGCGAACTACCTGGCGCTCGCGCGCGATCCGATCTTCTGGGAAGCGATCGGCCACACGCTCGAGCTGGCGCTGGGCACGACGGTGCCGATGCTCGCCTTCGCGGTCGTGCTCGGCCTGCTCCTCAACCGGCGCCTTCGCGGCCGCACGGCGTACCGCACGGTGCTGTTCGCTCCGTATGTCGTGCCGCTGGTGGCGTCGTCGATCGCGTGGATCTGGATGCTCTCGAGCAACGGCTTCGTGAACTACGTCCTCGCCGCCGTGCTGCCCGTGCGGGGGTTCGCCTGGCTCGACTCGAGCGCGGGGGCGCTGCCCGCGATCATGCTGATGACCGTGTGGCAGTTCGTGGGCTACTACACGATCCTGATCCTCAGCGGGCTGCAGAGCATTCCCGCCGAGGTCGTCGAAGGCGCGCGCATCGACGGCGCGGGCGAGATCCGGGTCGCGTGGTCGATCGTCCTGCCGCTCTTGTCCCCGACCCTGTTCTTCTGCGTCGTCGTCAGCATCATCGCCTCGTTCCGCGTGTTCGATCAGATCTACGTGATGACCGGGGGCGGACCCGGCACGGCGACGATCACGCTCGTCTTCTACCTCTACCAGCAGGGCTTCTCGTTCCTGAATACGGGCGCCGGCGCCTCGGTGTCGGTGCTGCTGCTCGTGGCCTTGATGGGGGTCACCTGGCTCCAGCTCCGGCTGGCCCGTCGCTGGGTGACGTACGAGCTGTGACCCGGCACGCGCGCCGGGTCGCGCTCGTGCACGGCCCGCTGCTGGTGGCGGCGGGGCTGATCGTGGTGCCGTTCCTGTGGCTCGTGTCGCTCTCGCTCCAGGAGCCGCAGGCGGTGTTCCGCTACCCGCCGCGCTTCATCCCGGAGCGCTTCATCTGGAGCTCGTATCCCGACGCGTGGCGCGCGCTGCCCTTCGGCCGGATGTACGTGAACAGCATCGTGACCAGCGCCTTGATCATCCTGGGGCAGGTCGTCACGTCGTGTCTGGCCGCATACGGCCTCACGCAGCTCCGTTTCCGTGGGCGCAACCTGGCCTTCCTCGTCATCATCTCCACGATGATGGTGCCGGTCCAGGCGACGTTCATCCCGGCCTACGTCATCGTGAGCCGCCTGGGATGGGTCGATACCTACTGGGCGCTCGTCGTGCCGTTCGTCGCCAGCGGCTTCGGCGTGTTCCTCATGCGCCAGGCGTTCCTCGTCGTGCCCAAGGCGCTGGTAGAGGCCGCGCGCATCGACGGTGCCGGGCACTGGACCATCCTGACCCGCATCCTCGTGCCGCTCGCCCGTCCCGCGATCGTGACCCTGGCCGCGCTCAGCTTCACGTTCCACTACAACGATTTCTTCTGGCCCCTGATCGTGACGAACTCGGCGAGGATGCGCACCCTGCCGGTCGGCCTGGCCACGATGATCCTGACCGAGGGCTCGCATGGGACGCAGTGGAATCAGGTCATGGCCGCCGACGTCTTCACCGTGGTACCGCTGCTCGCGGTGTTCGTCCTTCTCCAGCGACACCTCGCTCCGACTTCCCTGACGGCCGGGGTGAAGTAGTGCACCGGCCGCTCGTGGTGGCCCATCGCGGCGGCAGCGCCGTGGCGCCCGAGAACACGCGGGCCGCGATCACCCGGGCGCTCCGCGACGGCGCCGACGCCGTCGAGGTCGACGTGCTGCCGAGCCGTGACGGCGCCCTCGTGGTCCATCACGACGAGCGGCTGCTCCGGACGGCGGGCGTCGACCGCGCGGTCTGGGACACGGACCTCGCCGAGCTCAAGGCGCTCGACGTCGGCCGCTGGTTCGGGCCCGAGTTCGCGGGCGAGCGCCTCATGACGCTCGAGGAGGCGGCCGCGATGCTGCCGCCGCCGGTCGGGCTCGTCGCCGACTTCAAGCACGGCGAGGAGCGGTTTCCGGGGCTCGTGGCTCGCGTCGCCGCCGCCGCGCGGCCCCTGGGCCCGCGCTTCGCGGTGCTCTCCATCCAGCATGCCTTCGCCCTCGCGGTGGCGGCCACGACGCCCGGAGCCCGCGCGCTCCTGACCGTACGGCGCCCATTCGCGAGCGAGGAGGAGCTGGCGGAGATTCGCGCGCTCGGCCCCGGCGTCGGCCTGGCGACCTCGATGCGCGCCCTCTCGGCTGCCCTGCTGGTCGCGGCCGCGGAGGCCGATCGCCCGGTCTACGTGTTCACGCCGAACACCGCGGCCGAGCTCGACGTCGTGATGCGCATCGCTCCGACCGCCGTCATCACGGATCGGGTCGCGGACGCGGTGGCAATCCGCGGCCGGCGCTGAGGCGCCGAGGCGATACTTGCAGAGCACGGGGAGTTGCCGTCTACTACCCGCGTTCGAGAGCGGATCGCGCAAGGAGGGTCTGATCATGTTGCACGTTCTGGTGCTGAGCATGGTGCTGTTCTTCGCCGGGAGCGGGCTGGGGCCGAACGCTGCGTGGGCACAGACGAGCAAGAGCGTTCCCGCCGGCACCAAGATCGACATCAACTCGGCGAGCCAGGCCGAGCTCGAAAAGCTCCCCGGTGTCGGCGAGGCGACGGCCAAGAAGATCGTGGCGGGTCGGCCATACCAGTCGGTGAGCGATCTCTCCAAGGCGGGCGTCTCCAAGAAGACGATCGACAAGATCACGCCGCTCGTCTCGGTCGGTGCCGACGCGCCCGCGGCCGTGAAGGCGACTCAGCCGGACGCGCCCGCGGCGCCGGCCGACAAGCCCAAGACGCCATCGGCCGGCAAGAGCAGCGGCACCGCCAAATCGAGCACGACGACGGAAGCCCGGGTGCCGCCCGAAAAGGGAATGGTCTGGGTGAATACGAGCTCGAAGGTGTACCACCGTGAGGGCGATCGCTGGTACGGCACGACGAAACAGGGCAAGTTCATGACCGAGGCCGACGCGATCAAGGCCGGCTATCACGCCTCGAAGGAAGGCGCGACGAAGGACGACACCGCCAAGAAGTGAAGGAACGACCTCCGGGTGCGCGGGCGGCCCGCGCCACGGCGCCGAAGGTGAGGTGAGAGCACCACCCGTAACAGACTGACTTCCGTTGCTTGCGCTGTGCGCTGGCGAACGACTCGACGCGGAGGGGACCATGTGCAAACTGTGCGATGAAGGGAATCCCCAGAACCATTCCAGTTCACGGCGCGACTTCCTGAAGGCGACGGCCGCCACCGGGGCCGCCGCCGCGGCCGCAGATCTCTTCTCGCCCCGCCCTGCCCCGGCCCACGAATCGGACGCCCCGGAAGACAGCGGCCGCAACGGCCGGCGCTACGTCATCCGCGGCGGATCCGTGATGTCGATGGACCCGAGCGTCGGTGATTTCCCCCAGGCCGACGTGCTGATCGAGGGCAAGAAGTTCGTCGCCGTCGGACCCAAGTCGGACCCAATCTGCACGCCGGCGGGGCCACCGAGATCGACGCCCGCGGCCGCATCATCATGCCCGGCTTCATCGACACGCACCATCATCAATTCGAGACGGCGCTGCGCAGCTTCCTCGCCGACGGCATTCTGATCAACGATCAGTCGGGCACGCCGAGCGGAAACATCACGTACTACGAATACATTCTCCTCACGTTCGCCCCGGTGTACCGGCCGCAGGACGTGTACATCAACGAGCTGTTCGGCGGGCTCAGCCAGCTCGACGACGGCGTCACGACGGTACACGACATCTCGCAGATCCATCATTCGCCCGCGCATTCCGACGCCGCCATCCAGGGCCTCAAGGACGCGGGCCGGCGCGCCGCCTTCGGCTATTTCGAGGGCGCGGGGTTCACGCACGGCCCCAACTACGCGTACCCGCAAGACGCGGTCCGCATCAAGAAGCAGTGGTTCTCCTCGAGCGACCAGCTCGTGAGCATGGTCGACGCCACGAGAATCAACGTGGCGCCGCTCAACCAGGTGCCGGGCGCGGTCGTGTCGCTGATGGACCGCACCAACGTCGAGACCGTGATCG
>CAYVHH010000530.1:0-19766 GCA_964450175.1 uncultured bacterium
AGTCGACCTGGCGCTCAATCCCGAGTGGGTGCGGAAGAAGAAGGTGCTCGCCGAGCTGAAGCGGGCGCTCGAGCGCGGCCACTAGCGCCCGCCCTCGGGGGGCGTGCTGGCTCGGCGGGTATTGCCCGATGATTGGCGCCCGAGGTCGCGCTCCCCGCGGCGCGCGCGACGTAGACTGCCGAAGCGAGTGAGCTCGAGTGTGGCATGCCGCCCCTTTTCGAGCTCGAGTCGACGGAGGCACTCATGGACACCTCGAGCCTGCCTGACGATTTCGATGTCGCGCTCGGCTTGTTCCACGCGACGATGTTCTCGCTGCCACTGTGGGGACTCGTGCTCACGCTCTGGTATCTGCTGACCTCTCGAGCGGGGTACCCGTAGTCACGCGGGAACCCGTAGCCCGGCGCACAATCGAGGTTGAGCGGGCCCGCGCCCGCGAGTATTCTGACGCCATGACGACGCGGCGGCCGCTCGTCGGCCTCGCCGATCTCGACGCCGGCCGTGTCGCCGTCCCGGAGGTCTCTGCCTAGGGCGTGCTCACCATCGAGCACGCGCCGCTGCTCTTCGGACGCGACCCGAGCGCGGCGCTCGTCGCCTTAGATCTCGCCGACGGCGGGCGTGCGATCCGGCTCTACCGGCGCTCCGGCGACGGCATCGTCACCGAGACCGCGCCCTTCTCGCCGTTCCTGTTGCTCGTCGATCGCGATCTCGTGAAGGACGCTCCCGGACTGCTGGCGGTCGATTCGCTCGAGGGCCCCGGCGCGCTGCGCTGGCGGGCGCGCTTCGGGTCGTGGGGCGAGGCGCTCGGCGCGCGCGACCGCTGCCGCGAGCAGTCCGGCCAGCTCTGGAACGCACCCGGCGCGCCGTATCTCTTTCTCGGCGACGCGGTCCATCAATATCTCTTGCAGACCGGGCGAACCTCGTTCGGCGGGCTCGTCTTCGCCGACCTGCGCCGCCTGGCGCTCGACATCGAGGTGATGACCGGCGAGGGCCACGAGTTTCCCAACGCGGCACGGCCCGGTGACCGGATCATCGCGGTCGCGCTCGCCGACTCGACCGGCTTCCGTCACGTCGTGCGCGGCGACCGGCTCGACGAGCGCGCGCTGCTCGACGAGTGCTCGCGCATCATCCGCGAGCGCGATCCGGACGTGATCGAGGGGCACAACATCTTCCGGTTCGACCTCGAATACCTGGAGGCCCGCGCCCGCCTGCACCGGGTGGCGCTCACCTGGGGCCGCGGGGGCGAAACGCTCCGGAGCCGGGTGGCGCGCCTGCAGATCGCGGAGCGCACGATCGGCTACCGGCGCTACGAGGTCGCGGGCCGTCACGTCATCGACACGTGGATCCTCGCCCAGCTCCACGACGCGGGTACGCGTGATCTACCCGGGTTCGGCCTGAAGGACCTGGCTCGTCACTTCGGCGTCGCCGCCGAGGGCCGAACGTACGTCGACGGCTCGCAGATCACGCGTGAGTTTCATGAAGCGCCCGAGCGGGTCATGGCCTACGCGGGTGACGACGCGATCGAGACGCTCGCGATCGCATCGATCCTGGCGCCGCCGTACTTCGCGCAGGCGCAGACGGTGCCCTTCGACTATCAGTCGTGCACGTTGCGCGGGGCGGCGGCCAAGATCGACGCGCTCCTGCTTCGCGAGTACCTCGCGCGGGGCCACGCGGTGCCGCTGCCCGGACCGGTCGGCCCGGTGGGCGGCGGGTACACCGCGATCTGTCAGGAAGGCGTCGCGCGGCCCGTCCTGCACGTGGACGTCACCTCGCTCTATCCCTCGCTGATGGTCGCCAAGTCCATCGCGCCCGCGTCCGACACCCTCGGCGTCTTCCCGGAGCTTCTGCAGCATCTGCGCGAGTTCCGTGTGCGCGCCAAGCGCCTGGCCCGCGACGCGGCCGAGCCCGCCGAGCGCGCGCATCTGGGCGCGCTGCAGCAATCGTTCAAGATCCTGATCAACGCGTTCTACGGCTATCTCGCGTTCAGCGGCGGACACTGGAACGACTTCGACGCCGCCGACCGCGTGACCACCGAGGGGCGGGCCGTCGTCACCGCGATACTGACGGGGCTCGAGGCGCTCGGGGCCGTGCCGGTCGAGGCCGACACCGACGGCGTCTACTTCGTGCCGCCGGCCGGACACGCCCCGGCCGACGACGACGCGCTGCTCGAACGCCTCACGGCGGGCCTCCCGGCGGGCATCCAGCTCGAGCTCGACGGCCGATACGCGGCGATGTTCAGCTACAAGATGAAGACCTACGCGCTCCTCGACGAACGTGACCGCCTGAGCCTCAAGGGCTCGGCGTTCCGCTCGCGCGGCCTCGAGCCCTTCCAGCGGCAGATCATCGGCGAGATCGTCCGCGGCCTGGTGGAGGGACGCCGCACCGAGGCACGCGCGATCGTCGACCGATGGCTCGCCGACTTCGCGGCGCATCGCGTCGAGCTGCGTGCCTTCGCGCGCACGGAGACGCTTCAAGAATCACTCGAGGCGTATCGCGAAAAGGTGCGGATCGGCGCGCGCTCGGCCTCGGCGGCGTACGAGCTCGCCGGCGCCTCGGGGCGAGCGATGCAGCCCGGCGATCAGGTCTCCTACTACGTCGCCGGGCGCGGGGCGAACGTCACCGTCAACGAGTACGCGAAGCTGGCCAGCCTCTGGGACCCGGCGCGGCCCGACGAGAACGTCGAGTACTACCAGACGAAGGTTCTCGAGATCTGGGAGCGCTTCCGCGCGTTCGCCGACCTCGACGGTCTGCGGCCTCCGGCGGCCGAGACGGAGACGAGCGTCCAGCTCACGCTCTTCTGACGGCACGCGTGGTCACGATCGTGCACCCGACCCTGCCGGCAGCTGGCCGGCTCATCTGCGGGCCGCGGCCCTCGCGGCCGTTCCGTGCCGGCCTCACCGCGCTCGTCGACGCAGGAGTCTCGACGATCGCGTGCCTCCTCGACGACCACGAGATGCCGAGGGAGCTCATCGCGGCGTACGAGACGTCGGCGCTCGAGCTCCTCCGCTACGCGATTCCCGACTTCGGGCGGCCGGCGGATGCCGGTGGTCTCTCGGTCTTCGTCCACGATCTTCTCGACCGGCTGCGAAGTGGCGAGACGATCTATCTGCACTGCCGAGCCGGAATCGGCCGAACCGGAACCGTGCTCGCATGCCTCTTGAAGGCCGCCGGTGCGACGGACGATCCGGTCGGGCTCGTCAGGGCGATCTACGATCCCCGGGCGCTCGAGACCGAGGAGCAACAGCGGTTCGCGCGCGCGTTCCGGCCTGGCCCCGCTACCAGACCAGGCTCAGCTGGCGGGGCGACCGCTGATCGGGGCGATCCGCGCGGCGCCGAGAGCTGAGCCCAACTTCGTCCGCCAGGCGGCGCACCCGGGCCTCCGTCTCGCGCACGTATTCGGCGGGCGCGTAGGCCGCCCCGCGATAGAGGCGCTCGTACTTCGGCACCAGGCGCGGGAAGTCGACCGCGAGGAACTCGAGAAAGATCTCGCGGGTGCCGGGCCGCAGAAAGAGCACGTTCGACTCGGCGCCGATCGCGCCGGCGTCGCGAGCCGCGAGCAGCAGCGCGCGCAGGTTGTGCTCGTCGTCCGTCAGGCGCGGCACAATCGGCATGATGAAGAGACGCGCCGCCACGCCGGCATCGGCGAGCGCCCGCATGGCCGTGAAGCGAAGGTCGGGACGGGGCGCCCGGGGCTCGAGCCGCCGCGCCAGGGCGGCATCGACCGTGATGATCGAGAAGTTCACGGTCACCTCCGAGGCGGCCGAGATCTCCCGGAGAAGGCCGGCGTCACGGGACACGAGCGTGGACTTCGTCGTGATCGACAGATGGAGGCCCGGGACGGCGCGGGCGGCCTCGAGGACGCGCCGGGTCACCTCGAATCGCGCCTCGGCCGGCTGATAGGGATCCGTCGCGGTCCCGATCGCCACGCTCTGGCCGCTCCGCCGAGCCCGGCGCAGTTCGGCCACGAGCCGGTCACGATCGGCATCCTTCACGTAGATCGTCCGCTCGAACGCGGCGCGATCGTCGAGCCCGAGAAATTCGTGCGTGTAGCGCGCGAAGCAGTACCGGCAGGCCATCTCGCAGCCACGATACGGATTCACGGTCCAACCGAACGGCATCGGTCGGCCGTTGAACTTGTTCACGAGCTCCTTGGAGCGAAGCGCGTGATATTCGACGCCACGGCGCTCGTCGATCGTGAGCCCGATCCTCCCCGCCATCCCGGGTGAGGCAACGCCGGGCTTGATCGCTCGTCTCGACCTCTTGATCATCATGTGTTGAGTATATCAGCCCAAAGAAAAACCCGGAGTCCCCAGCGGGGACCCCGGGGTCGTGTCTACGTGCCTACCGGCGCCACCCTCCGCCGCCGCCACCACCGCCGGGACGGGGCCCGCGGTCGCCTCGCGGACCGCCGCCCGCTCCGGTCCGCTGCGGCTGTGGCCGCGCCTCGTCGACGACGAGGTTACGGTCCCTGAAGAGCCGACCGTTCAGCATTTCGACTGCCTTGCCAGCCTCTTCCTTGGTCGCCATCTCGACGAACCCGAATCCGCGCGGCCGACCGGTGAACTGGTCCGTGATGATTCGGACGGTTTCGACGGTGCCGGCCTGCTGGAAGAGCTCGCGAAGGTCCTCCTCGGTGGCCTGGAATGAGAGGTTCCCTACGAACAGCTTTGCGGCCATCGCTCGACCTCCTAGCCCTAACGAAAGCGGCGGAATTAGGACGTTACTGCCGGGCTGCCCCGTGCTGGCGCAAAGGTATATGACAACGGGTGACGCATGTCAAGTTGATCGGAAAATGAAAGAATCAAACCCCAAAAATCACAGATAGACACCGCGAGTCGCGCCACCGTCGACGGTGATGCACACGCCGGTGATGAACGAGGCCCGCGCCGATACCAGAAAGCAAACGAGATCGGAGATGTCCTCGGGCGTCGCGATCCGTTTGAGCGGATACTGACTCGCCGCTTCGGCGCGCTGCGCCTCGACGGTCGTACCGGCCAGCGCTGCTTGCTGCGCGATCAGGCTCTCCCAGCGCGCGGTGGCGGTGGCTGCCGGCGACACCGCGGTGACGAGAATGTTAGACGGCGCGCCGAGGTCGGCGAGACCCTTCGAGAAGTTTATGAGCCCCGAGTTGGCGATGCCGCCCGTCAGATAGCCCGGAGTCGGATTTCGCGCGGCGGCACCGACGACGTTGACGATGCGTCCCCCGCCCTGCGCTTGCATCATCGGGAAGACGGCGCGAGCCATTCGGACGTATCCGAGAATCTTCAGGCTCCAGTCGCCGGCCCACTGCTCGTCGGGAATCTGCAGGAAGTCGCCGCCGCGGATGGCGCCGGCGTTGTTGATCAGGATGTCGATCCGGCCGAAGCGCTCCTTGACCGTCGCGGCGACTCGGTTCACCTCGTCGAGCCGGCTCAGGTCGCCCGGCACGATGAGCGCCTCCGCGTTGGTCTTGACCTTGATCTCCTGCGCCGCCTGCTCGAGCCGCGACTTGTCGCGCGCGCAGATCGCAACTCTTGCGCCCTCGGCGGCGAGACCGAACGCGATGGCGCGCCCGATTCCCAGACTCCCACCCGTCACCAGTGCCGTCTTACCGGTCAGTTCGAGGTTCACGAGCTCTCCTTTCGTGTTCCCGGTCTCGGAAACGCCGGGACCGTTTGCCAATCGAGCTGAAAGATCCGTTCGAGCGTGCGACCGACCGCGAGGCCGAACGCGTCGAGGTCGAGCCCGTCGAGCGTTTGCCCGCGAAGCCGCCGTCGCCCCTCTTCGAGCAGCGCCCGGGCGCCGGCGAAGTTGCCGTTGGCAAGATGCTGGTAGCCGACCGCGATCTGGATCAGACCCTGCAGCGCCTCGCGCTCCTCACCGCGGGCATCTCGCCAGGCGGGCTCGAGGAGCTCGTGCACCTCGAAGTAGAGATGCGCGTCGAAGAGCGCCGCGGCCGCCTCGAGAACGTCCGCGCGCGAGCGCATGCGCTCGCCGGCCCAGTCGGCGAGCGCGGCACGGGCGCTCAGCGCGCGCTGCCGGACCAGCGGCCGGCAGTCGCGGTCGGTGGGCTCCATCCAGTCGGGCGGCGGCGCCTCGCTCTCGGCGAGGGCGGCGAGCTCGCGGCGCGCCTCCGGCTGCTCCAGGGCGGCCAGAATGATCTCGGCGAGATGGTTGCGGACCCGTAGCGGGGCGGTCGGGATCACACGGCGCCCGCGACAGCCGGCCCGGGCGTTTCGGCCGGAGGCGTCGCGGCGGCCTCGGGCTCCGGCAAGCGCTCGACCCGCGTCCCCGCGATCAGATCGTGCAGCGCGCGCTTGTCGTGCCGAAGCCCGGCCATCACGAAGCCCAAGGTGAGCGTCGCGGCCGAGGCGAAGTAGGCCCCGAACCGCAGGAGCGCGGCGCCGAACGGCGGCGGCCCCTCCTCACCCGCCACGACCCTGACCCCGACGAGCATCTTGCCGATCGTCTGCCCGGCGAGGCTGTGCAGCACGGTCGTGTAGGCGCCGGCGAAGACCAGCGTGAAGAACGCCGTCAGGGGCTTGAGCGTCGCGGCGCTCTCGGCGTCGGTACCCAGCAGGCGGCGGCCGATGAGCCCGAGCGAGGACTGCACGACGGCGAACACGACGAAGTCGAGGCCCGCGGCGAGCGCGCGAATCCAGAAGCCCGCCGGGCGAGGCTGAATCATGCCGCGTATAATATCGCCATGATTTCGGTGCGGGACGGCCAAAATCAGATCCTCCGGCAGCTCGCCGAACCGACACCGCCCGAGGTCGTCGCGGTCACCCGCGCGCGCGATCGCGTGCTCGCGGACGATCTGCCCGCGCCGTTCGACGTGCCGCCCGCGGACAACTCGGCCGTCGACGGGTACGCGGTGGCGAGCGACGACGTGCCGGCCGCGCGCCCGCGCGAGCTCGTCGTGATCGCCGAGCTGGCGGCCGGCGCGGTGTTCGCCGGCACCGTCGCGTCGGGGCAGACCGTGCGCATCATGACCGGCGCGCCGATGCCGCGCGGCGCCGATACCGTGTACCCGCAAGAGGTGGTCGAGCGGCGCGGCGATCGTCTGAGCGTCGGCCCGATCGCCAAGGGCGCCAACGTCAGGAAGCGCGGCGAGGACGTCACGGCAGGAGCGATCGCGATCGAGCGCGGTACCGTCCTGCGTCCGCAGGAGCTCGGGCTCATCACCTCGCTCGGCCAGTGGCAGGTCCTCGTGCATCGCCGCCCGCGCGTCGCCCTCCTCTCGACGGGCGACGAGGTCGTCGAGCCCGGCACGCCGCGCAAGCCCGGCCAGATCTACGACGCCAATCGCTTCACGTTACGCGGCTCGATCGAGCAGTGCGGCGGCGAGGTCATCGATCTCGGCATCGTGGCCGACGTGCGCGAGGAGCTTCGGGCACGCCTCCTCGAGGCCGCCGAGGTCGGCGACATCGTCGTCACCTCCGGCGGCGTCTCGGTCGGCGCGCTCGACCTGGTGAAGGACGTGCTCGGCGAGATCGGCGCGATCGACTTCTGGCAGGTCGCGATGCAGCCCGGACGCCCGCTGGCCTTCGGGCGGATCGGCGCGGCGCACTTCTTCGGGCTGCCCGGTAACCCGGTCGCCTCGATGCTCGCGTTCATGCTCTTCGTCCGGCCGGCGATCTACAAGCTGGCCGGCCGGCGCCGGCTCTTCCCCGAGATGGCCGAGGCGACGGCCGTCGAGGCCATGAGCAAGAAGAAGGGCCGACGCGAGTTCAAGCGCGGCGTCGTGCAGTGGAAGAACGGCCGCTGGGAAGCGCGGACGACGGGACCCCAGGGTTCCGGTATCCTCTCCTCGATGGCCGCGGGCAATTGCCTCATCGTGCTCGACGAAGCGCGAGGCGACGTGGCGGTCGGTGAGACCGTCCTCGTCGAGCCCTTCGAATGACCAATCGAGTCTCCGTCGACCTCATCGATGCCGTCACGCCGATGGTGGAGACGCGCGTGCGCGAGGCCGCGCGCCGACTCCCCCACCTGCGCTATGCCGACGTCCGGCTCGAGGTCACCGAGGCCAAAGGCGCCGGCTCGGAGAACGGCACGCCCAAGTTCTCCGGCGACGACTACGGCTTCTCGCTCGGCGTTCGCGTGCTCGCCGGCGACCGGATGATGGCGCCGGGCTACGTCGGGCAGACGCTCGGCACCGCCGATCTCGACGAGCTCGACCGGGTCGTGCGCGAGGCGCTCGAGCGTGCCTACCGGCGCGCGATGGTGAACGGCGAGATGAAGGCCGACGCGCGCGAGAAGTTCGGGCCCCTGGGCGAGGCGCTCGCCGACACGCGCCTGCATCCGATCGAGGTGCGCCAGGACACGGTCGCCGCCGTCTATCGCGTCGATCCGCGCACGATGTCGCTCGCCGAGATGGTGCGCTACGCCACCGACGTCTCCCGCCAGGTCGCGGCGGTCGACACGGGGGTCAAGTACAACTACGTCGGGACGGTGACCGAGCTCTCGCGCGAGCTCTTCGTGTCGAGCGAGGGCGCGCGGATCGATCAGTCGTTCGCGTTGACCATGGGCACCTGCACGGTCGTCACCGTCGACGGCGAGGTGAGCCAGGATCTCTACGACGCGCTCGGGCACCAGCGCGGCTGGGAAATCTTGCTCGACGGCGTCGACGAGGCGGCGCTGCGCTTCCCGAGCTTCCTCGAGTTCTCGCTGAGCCTGGCGCGCGAGGGCGTGGCACTGGCGGCCGCCCCGGTGCTGCCGACCTCGGAGCGCGACGTGGTCGTGGTCACCGATCCGCACTACAACACGCTGGTGTCGCACGAGATCATCGGCCACCCCGTCGAGCTCGATCGCGCGCTCAAGATGGAGACGGCGTACGCCGGGCGCTCCTGGCTGCTCGGCGGGCTGACCGAGCACCAGGTCGGCCGCCGGGTCGCCTCGCCGCTCGTGACCGCGTACTCGGATCCGGCGCTGCCGGGCTTCGGCCACTACCGGTACGATCACGAGGGCACGCCGGCGCGCCGCGTCGTCCACATCGACCGCGGCATCTTTCGCGGCTTCATGAACAGCCGGCAGACCGCGGCGATCTTCGGCGGCGAGCCCAACGGGCACTGGAAGGCCACCGACGCCTCGCTGGTGCCGCTGATCCGGATGTCCAACACCGTGTTCGACGCGGGCACGCGGCCGGCGGACGACATCGTGAAGGAAGTCGACCACGGCTACTACGTGGCCGGGCACCGCACGCCGTCGATCGCCGAGAGCCGCGAGAACTTCCGTATCTCGGCGCGCGGCGTCTACGCGATCGAGAACGGCCAGCTCGGGCAGCTTTACCGCGACGGCGGCATCGCCGCCGACTCGCGCGACTACCTCATGAACGTCGACGCGGTGGGCTCGGACTTCCGGCTCTACCCGATCCCGAACTGCGGCAAGGGCCAGCCGATGCAGACCAAGAAGCTCGGCAACGGCGGGCCGACGATGCGAACGCGCGCGCGGGTGATCGGCGGCTAGACGTGCGCGGCGCGCTGACCGTCGTCGGGGCCGTCGGCTTGCTGTTCGCCACCGCCGCGCCCGCGGCGCCGCCCGAATATCCCGTCAACTTCATCAAGGTCGACGAGCTCAAGGGCCTTCTCGACCGCGGCACCAAGGCCGACATCATCGACGTTCGTCACTGGGAGCAGTACGTCGAGAGTCACATCAAGGGCGCCCGCAACATGCCGCTCCGTGTCGTCAACGACCGGGCGTCCGAGATCGCCAAGACAGGGCTGGTAGTCTTTTATTGAACGTGCCCGCACGCGCTGTCCCGGGGGGCCAGCGACATTCTGTACCAGCTCGGATGGCGGAATCATCGCGTGCTCGAGGAAGGGCTTCCCGGGTGGATGAGCCAGGGTTATCCCGTGGAGGGACGGAACCCGACGGCGCCGCCCGGGCACTGAGCACACGATGAGGACGGTCGACGAGCTGGCACGGGCAAGCGAGGCAGCACTGGCGCTCGTCGCGCGCCAGGCGGATGTGCGCGAGGCCGAGGTGTTCGCCTCCGCGAACTCCGCCGTGCTGACCCGGCTCAACTACACCTCCCACATTCCCTGCAACGGCGTCGAGGAACCCAAGTCCACCGAGTCCTACGGCCTGGGCATCCAGGCGGTCTTCGTCACGCCGGAGGGCCCGCGGATCGGATTCGGCAGCGAGCCGAGCGACCTCTCCCTCGCGGGCGCCGAGCGCGCGCTGGTCAAGGCGCGCCGGGCGGCGGTCGCCGATCCCGAGTTCGTCTCGCTCCCGGCGCCCACCGGCGCGCCGCGCACACTCGCCGACTACCACGATCCGCGATTGATGGCCCTCAACGACACGGGCCTCGTCGAGGCCGGGTGGAAGGTCACCGGCGGCGCGCTCCGGACCTTCAGCGCCTCGAGCCGGCTGGCCGATCTTGCCCGGGACGACGAGGAGCTCAGGCAGCTCGGCCTCATCCTCGGCGGCGACGTGACCATCCTGAGAGAGCGGATGGCGATCGCCTCGACCACGATGCCCCGCGCCCAGACCGACGAGACGTCGCTGATCACCGCGTTCGCAACGGCCATGGTCGAGACGCGCGGCGCCAAGGGCTCGGGGGCGTCGACGGGCACGCGGCTCGACGACTTCACCGACGAGGCCGGCGTGGAAGCGGCGCAGAACGCGATCAAGGCGATCGGCGGCGAGCGCGTTCCCTCGGGCGCCTACACGGTCGTGTTCGGTCGCCAGCCCGTGGCCGACTTGCTGAACAACATCGTGATTCCCGCCTGCACGGCGAGCGCGTTCTACTCGTCGAGCACGCCGTTCCTCGGCAAGCTCGGCCGCGCCGTGGCCTCTCCACGCTTGAGCCTCTACGACGACGGCGCGCGACCCGGGTTCATGGGCTCGAAGGGCATCACGTGCGAAGGGCTCCCGACGGGGCGGACCGATCTGATCAAGAACGGGACGTTCGTCGGGTGCCTCTCGAACTGGTACGAGACCCAGCGGCTGCTGCGCGACCCGGGCCTCGCCGAGAAGCTCGGCACCCGCGGGCCGGCCGCCGAAGCGGCGCTGGTGCCGCGCAACGGCTTTCGGTTCGGCTCCGGCGGCGGTCGTCAGTTCGACAGCGCGCCCGGCGTGGCCGCATCGAACGTCGTCCTCGAGGGCGGCGAGGCGATCGGTCTCGACGAGCTGCTCCGCCGGGTCGGCGACGGCCTCTACGTCGGGCGCATCTGGTACACGTACCCGATCAACGGCCTGCGCGCGGGTGATTTCACCTGTACCGTCGTCGCCGATTCCTATATCATCCGCGACGGGCGGATCGCGGCGCCGCTCAAGGCCAACGCGATCCGGATCAACGACAACATCGCCACGTTCCTCAACAACGTCGTCGGGATCACCAAGGACGTGAAGGGCACGATCGTCTGGGCCGCGGACGAGGTCGTGTACGCGCCCGAGGTTGCCGTCACCGGCGTTCATGTCGACGAAATCGCGGGATTCATGGAGGACCTCGACTGATGGGTGAAGTACGTCTCGAGTCGATCGCGCGCGAGTGTCGTGTTCAGATTCTCCGCATGCTCGCTCACGCGGGCTCCGGACATCCCGGGGGCTCGCTCTCGGTGATCGACATCCTCACGACCTTGTACTTCGGGCGGCTCCGGTTCGACCCCAAGCGCCCGGACTGGCCGGATCGCGACCGCGTCGTGCTCTCGAAGGGCCACGCGGTGCCCGCCCTCTACGCCGTGCTCTCGAGGGCCGGCTACTTCCCGGAGAAGCAGCTCATCACCTTGCGCAAGCTCGGCTCGCCGCTCCAGGGCCATCCCGATCGCACGGCGCTGCCGGGGATCGAGGCGGCCACCGGCTCGCTCGGCCAGGGCCTCTCGATCTCGCTTGGTCTAGCGCTCGGCCTCAAGCTGGCCGGCTCGAAGGCGAGGGTCTACTGCATTCTGGGCGACGGCGAGACCCAGGAGGGTCAGGTCTGGGAGGCCGCGATGTCGGCGCCGAAGCTCGGCCAGCCCGACCACGCGCTCGACAACCTCGTGGCCATCCTCGACTACAACAAGATCCAGCTCGACAACTTCGTGAAGAAGGTCCTGGACATCGAGCCGATCACCGCCAAGTGGCAGTCGTTCGGCTGGCCCGTCATCGAGATCGACGGCCACGACATCGCGCAGATCACGAAGGCGCTCGATCAGGCGGAGGCGACCACCGGCGGGCCGACCTTCATCGTGGCGCACACGGTCAAAGGCAAGGGCGTGTCGTTCATGGAGAACGATCCCGAGTGGCACGGCAAGGCGCCGAAGCCCGCGGAGGCGATCAAGGCCATCCGCGAGGTCCTCGGCGTCACCGAAGGCGCCTGGGAGGACTACTTGAAGACCGACTCGGCGACGCGCGCGATCGTGGACGAGCTCGCCGCCCTGGAGAAGAAGTGATGCCGGCCAAGGCCAGCCGTGCCGCGTTCGGCGAAGCACTCCTCGATCTGGGCGCCCAGGACGAGCGGATCGTCACGCTCGACGCCGACCTGTCGAAGTCGACGATGACGGTGAACTTCGCGAAGAAGTATCCGCAGCGTGCATTCAATCTCGGCATCGCGGAATCGAACATGATCGGCGTGGGCGCGGGCCTCGCGCTCACCGGCCGCATCCCGTTCGCGTGCTCGTTCGCGTGCTTCATCGTGGGCCGCTTCGAGACGATCCGCATCTCGGTCGCCTACACGAACGCGAATCTGAAGATCGTCGGCACGCACTCCGGCATCGCGATCGGCGAAGATGGCTACAGCCAGATGGGCATCGAGGACATCGCGTGCATCCGCTCGCTCCCGAACATCGGGATCATCCAGCCCGCCGACGAGCTCGAGACCAAGCAGGCCATCACTTATGCCGTCGAGCATCAGGGCCCGCTCTACCTCCGGCTCACGCGGCAGAATCTCGAGCCCGTGTGCCCACCCGACTATCGCTTCCAGTACGGCCGCTGGCTGGTGCTTCGCAAAGGTCACGACGTGACCTTGATCGGCTCCGGTGGCCCCCTGTTCAACTGTCTCGAGGCGGCCAAGAGCCTGGAGGCCGACGGCATCTCGGCCGAGGTCATCAACGCCGCGTGCATCAAGCCGCTGGACGAAGCGCTGCTGGTCCAGTCGGCGGGCAAGACCGGCCATGTCGTGACCGTGGAAGACCACGCCGTCGCCGGCGGGCTGGGCGGAGCGGTCGCCGAGCTGCTCGGCGACGTGCTGCCGACGCCGATGAAGCGGCTGGGCGTTCACGGATTCGGCGAGTCGGGCGATCAGAAAGGCCTGTACGCCAAGCACGGCCTCGATCCGGCCGGGATCGCCGCGAGCGTGAAGAAGTTCCTCAACCGCTGAGGAAGAGAGCGCTCCCGACCCTGCCCGACTATCTGCGGCCGGGACTCGACCTCGTCTTCGTCGGGATCAACCCCGGGGTCTATTCGGCGCGTCAGGGACACTACTTCGCGCGCTCGACGAATCGCTTCTGGCCGGCGTTCACCGGGTCCAAGCTGAGCGCGCCCGTACGCGACGGGCTCTCGCTCGACGTGCTCAGGCCCGAGCATGACGCCGTGCTGCTGGACTTTGGAATCGGCTTCACCGACGTGGTGAAGCGCGTCTCGGCGAATGCCGCCGAGCTCGAGCCCGGCGATTTCGAGAAGTGGGCGCCGCGCCTTCTGAGGAAGCTTCGGCGCTCTGCGCCGCGCGTGGCGTGCTTCCACGGGCTCACGGCCTATCGGCCGTTCCTCGCCGTGGCCCTCGGCGTCGAGGGGCGCACTCCCGTACTTGGTCCCCAGCCGGAGGTCGTGGGGCCGACGCGGCTCTTCGTTGTGCCGAATCCGAGTCCGGCCAACGCCCACTTCACGCTGGCCGATCAGACCTCGTGGTACGACCGTCTCGCCGACTTCGTCGGCGATCCGTCCGGCTGCTCTCAACGGATCGTGGAGGGAACCGGCGGCGTGTGAAAATTGAAGTACGGGCTCACATGACCTCGGTACCAGTGAGCCGTGACCGTGCCGTAGATCCTGACGCCCGACGCAATGGTGCAGTAGCACGCCTCACCGACGGACGGCGAGCCGGTGATCGGACACCAGCCCGAATAGGCGAAACAGACCCCTCGACCTTCCGTCAGCGGCCACTGGGCCGACCACTGCGGCGGCCTCAGCTCCTGAGCGTCAAGCGGCCCTACCCGGGGCGAACCATGTCGGCCGCCCGCACCCAGCGGTCGTACTGCTCCGCGGTCACGTAGCCGGAGGCCACCGCGGCATCGCGGAGCGTGAGCCCTCCGGCGTGCGCCTTCTTGGCGATCTCGGCCGCGCGGTCGTAGCCGATATGGGGCGCGAGCGCCGTCACGAGCATGAGCGAGCGCTCGACGAGCTCGGCGATCCGGGACCGGTTCGCGACGATCCCCTCCACGCAGAACTCGCGGAAGCGCGCGCAGGCGTCGGCCAGGAGCTCCACCGAGTGCAGGAAGTTGAAGATGATGACCGGCTTGAAGACGTTCAGCTCGAAGTTGCCCTGCGAGCCGGCGACGGCGATCGCCGCGTCGTTGCCCATCACCTGGACGGCGACCATCGTGAGGGCCTCGGCCTGGGTCGGGTTGACCTTGCCCGGCATGATCGACGAGCCCGGCTCGTTCTCGGGCAGCGAGAGCTCGCCGAGCCCGCTGCGCGGCCCCGAGCCGAGCCAGCGGAGATCGTTGGCGATCTTCATGAGGGCGGCGGCGAGCGTGCGGAGCGCGCCGCTCGCCATGACCAGATCATCGTGCGCGGCGAGCGCGGCGAACTTGTTGGCGGCCGAGGTGAACGGCAGGCCCGTCAGCTCGGCGAGCTTCGCCGCGACGGCGTCCCCGAAGCCGGCCGGCGCGTTGAGGCCGGTGCCGACCGCCGTGCCGCCGATCGCCAGCGCCAACAAGCCGGGCAAGACCGCGGCGATCCGCGCGAGGCCGGCGTCGAGCTGGGCCACGTAGCCCGAGAACTCCTGACCGAGCGTGAGCGGCACGGCATCTTGCAGGTGGGTGCGGCCGATCTTCACGACGTCGTCGAACTCGCGCCCCTTGGCCGCGAGCGCGTCGCGCAGCGCGCGGACGCTCGGCATGAGCCGATGCGTCAGCTCGAGGGCGGCCGCGACGTGCATGGCCGTCGGGAACGTGTCGTTCGACGACTGGGACATGTTCACGTGGTCGTTCGGATGGATCGGATCCTTGCTGCCGAGCGCTCCGCCCGCGACCTCGATCGCGCGATTCGCGATGACCTCGTTCACGTTCATGTTGGTCTGGGTGCCGGATCCGGTCTGCCAGACCGACAGCGGGAAGTGATCGTCGAGGCTGCCGGCGATCACCTCGTCCGCCGCGCGCACGATCAGCTCCGCGCGGCGGCTGTCGAGAAGACCGAGCTTCTGGTTGACCAGCGCGGCGGCTTTCTTGAGGAGAGCCAGACCGTGAACGACCGACATCGGCATCCGGTCGTGCCCGATCGCGAAGTGGTGCAGCGAGCGCTCGGTCTGAGCGCCCCAGTAACGGTCGGCGCGGACGTCGATCCGCCCCATGCTGTCGCTCTCGACCCGGGTCTTCGACGAGTCCGCCATGCTGACCTACCGGATCAGATCAGCCGGTAGCCGTAGACGAGGCCGAAGGCGATCGAGCCGACGCCGGCGCAGAGGGCGAGCGCCTGCCGCGCGCGACGGTAGCGGAGCGCCATCGACACCGGGTACGCCATGACCGCGGTCAGCAAGGTCATGCCGATGATCGTGCCGATCCCGAAGATCAGCAGATAGACGACGGCGCTCGCGGTCGAGCGCAGGGTCGCCAGCACCAGGAGCGAGACGGCCGCGCTGCCGGCCAGGCCGTGGACGGCGCCGACCACGAGCGCGCGCCCCGCCGGCCAGCCGCTACGCCAGCCGAGCTTGGCGAGCCAGCGTGACGGATGCACGTGCGGGTGCTCATGCGTGTGCTCGGCGTCGTGGGCGTGCGGGTGGCTGTGGACCACGCCCGCCCCCCCGCCGTGGTCGTGGTCGGCGACGAGATGCGCGGGCGGGACGGTCTCGAGGCCGCGGACCGCATCGCGCAGGCGCAGCACGCCCAGCACGATCAGCATCGCCGCCACGATCAGCTCGAGGCTCCCGCCTACCGCGGGCGTGACCGTGAGCTTCAGCCCGATGATGATGGCCCCCACGATCGTCAGGGTCGTCATGTGGCCGGCGCCCCAGAGCACGCCGATCAGCGCGCCGTCGGTGAAGCGCCGCTCGCGCGTCAAGATGGTCGCGACCGCGACCAGGTGGTCCGGATCGGTCGCGTGCTGCAGACCCAGCAGAAACCCGAGGAGGATCGCGGAGATCGGCGCGGGATCCACGAGCGCGGTCACTCCGACATCTTGAGGAGCAGCCCCGTGCGGCGCGCCCGCTGGATCGCGGCCAGGAACGCCCAGTGGGCGAGCGCGGCGTAGAGGGCCGAGAGCGCCAGCCCCGTCGCGATCGGCGCGCGGAACTCGGACTCGAATCCGTAGTGCGCGCGGTACGCGTCGAGGAAATACGTGAGCGGGACGGCCCGCGCGATCGTGGCGATGGAATCGGGAAGCACCGAGATCGGATAGTAAATGCCCGCGAGCACGAGCACCAGGTTGACGCTCGCCCACGCGAACGCCTCGGCGCGGTTGCCGAAGAGCGTGATCAGGGCGCACACGGCGACGCCGACGACCCAGGCGGTGAGGAAACAGCCCAGGAGAAAGGTGCCGAGCGCGAGCCAGCCGGGCTGGAGCACCCGGAACCCGAACGCCCAGCGGCCGAGCGCGGCCAGCAGGGCGAACACCGCCAGGCTGCGCACCATCCCGACGATCCAGGACCCGATCGTGAGGTGGCGAATGCCGATCGGCGCCAGGAACTGGTGCTTGAGCGACTTCGACCAGACGTCGAGCAGGACCGCGTAGGCGACCTCGAGCTGACAGACGTTGACGATCGACAAGGCGATCGTGCCGATCAGCACGAACGACGCCTGCGCGTCGGTGAGCGCGAGGAACCGCGACATCAGGCCGATCGAGAGCACGCCGACGATCGGCCAGAAGAGCAGCTCGAAAAAGAAGAACACGTTGCGGGCGCCCATGAGGGCGTTCCGGAGCGTCACCGCCCAGACGGCGAGCAGCTCATTTCGCCAGCTCAACGAAGACCTCCTCGAGCTCCGGCTCGCGGACCTGCACGTTCTTGATGACGACGCCCTCGGTGACGAGCGCACGGAGCAGCTCCGGCAACCGCTTCTCGGCCTCGTCCACGGTGCACTCGACCCAGCCGTCGACCTCGGCGCATCGGAGAACACCCGGCGCCTCGGCCAGCCACGGCACGCGCGGCGGATCGAGCTTGAGCGCGATGACCTCGCCGAGGCGGATCTGACGCTTCAGCTCGCCCGAGGTGCCGCGCGCCAGGATGCGCCCGGCCTTGATGAAGGCGATCTCGTCGCACAGCTCGTCGGCCTCGCGCATGTAGTGCGTCGTCAGCACGATCGTGATCCCCTGCTCGCGGCGGAGTCGCGCGATGTGGGCCCGCACGCGCACGGCCACGTCGGGATCGAGACCGAGCGTGGGCTCGTCGAGGAAGAGGAGCTCCGGCTCGTTGACGAGCGCCTTGGCCAGCGCCACCCGCTGCTTGAGCCCGGTCGACAGGTCCGAGTACGGGACGCGTCGATACGGCTCGAGCTCGCACAGCTCGATCAGCGAGTCGACGCGATCGCGCAGCCTCCGCCCGCTCAGGCCGTAGAGCCGGCCGTAGAACGCGACGATCTCGCCGACCCGCAGGCTCCACAGGAACGACGGTCGCCCGCTCACCATGTTGAGCCGCCGGCGCAGCGCGCCCGCCTCGCGGACGACGTCGAGCCCGAGAATCGTCACACGCCCGCGATCGGGCGTCAGCAGGGTGGCGAGAATCGAGAGCAAGGTGGTCTTGCCGGCGCCGTTCGGACCGAGGACGCCGACGATCGCGCCGCGCGCCACCGTGAGGGACACGCCGCGCAGCGCCTCGGTCACGCGGCGGCGCGGCCATCCCGAACGAAAGGTCTTCTCTACGTCTTGCGCGTCGATCGCGAGCATACTCAGTGATGATACCATCCACGTCATGGCCGGCTCCGGCGAGTGGCGCTGCGCCGACGCCTTCGTCGTGAATCACGACGGTCAGTATCGCGCGTACGTGAACATCTGCCCGCCGCTGACCCCCGACGGCGACGCGATCGTGGTGCGCTTCCCGGTCGAGCGATGAGCGATCTCACGGCCGTCGAGCAAGCGAACGCGGGCTTCTATCAGGCGTTCGAGACGCTCGACCTCGCACGGATGGAGCTGGTCTGGTCCCACGGCGAGCACGTGAAGTGCGTGCACCCGGGCTGGCCCATCCTGGTCGGCTGGGAGGCCGTGCGCACGTCGTGGGCGACGATCTTCGAGAACACCGCGGAGATGCGATTCAGCCTCTCCGACGTCCGCGCGAGCGAGCGCGGCGACCTGGCGTGGGTCACCTGCACCGAGAACATCTTCTCCGAGGTCCACGGGCGCCTCGCGGTCACCTCGGTCCTCGCCACGAACCTGTTCGAGCGCGCGGCCGACGGCTGGCGGCTGATCCACCACCACGCCTCGCACGTCTTCTCGGCGTCGCCCGAAAGCGACTCCCCGAACAACTAGGCCGATCGGGTCACTGCGCCTCGCGCTGGAGGAGAATCCAGCCGCCGGCCCGGCCGATCTCGCGATACCCGAGCGCCGGCTGCGCGCGAAGCACCGGCTCCACGTCCAGGAGGAACTCGCTGGTTCCCAGACCGGTCGGATAGATGAAGATCTGGCGGCGCGTCGCCAGGTGCGGAGCCAGACGCTCGTTGGCGCTCACCGCCACGTCCCCGGGAATCTGCCGCATCAGCGAGTACGCCGCGCGATGCTCGGCGTCGAGCCGCCAGCGCGTGACCATGAGGTCGTTCGCCGTCCGCGCCGTGAGCAGCACGCTCGCAAAGCACCCCAGCGCGAGCAGCGCCGGCGCGCGCCGCCAGTCGCGGATCCGCGCGTAGCCGTCGATCGCCGCGAGCATCAGGAACGGCAGCACGAACGACTGGTACTGCGAGCGGAAGTTGATGAGCACCGGGTCGACGCTCAAGAGATTCATGGCGAGCCCCGGCACCGCCGCCAGCAGCACGCGCGGCGCCAGCAGCGGCAGGAAGCCGAGCGACACCAGCATGACCAGGAGATAGACGAGCTTGCCGCCGGTCAGCGCGACGCCGATCCACCGCCATGGGCGGACCACGATGTTGAGCAGCACCTCCCCGAGCGACGAGCCGAGATAGGCGTAGCGGTGCAGGTGCGGGTACGACTCGCCCCGAAAGAGCGGCATCACGTATTTGAGATCGAAGGCCAGCAGGAGCACGCTCGCGACGGCGACCGCCGCGCCGAGCCGCCAGCGGCCGCGCGCGACCGCGAGCCAGATCCCGAAGCCGACCACCACGACCGCGGCGTCCTCGCGACAGGCCAAGGTCAGCGCGAGCGCGACCCCACACCACGCGTAGCGACCCGCGTCGAACGCGAGCGCCGCGGCGATGATCAGGGTGATCGCGAACGCCTGGGGGTGGATGTCGCGGATGTTGATGCCGTGGAGCGACGGATTGACGAGGAAGAGCAGCGCGAGGCCGGCGGCGGCCGGCACCGTGCGGAGCCGCCGCGCCGCGTATCCGAACACGGCGAGACCGCCCGCCGCCATCACCAGGGTCTGCACGATCAGGAGTCCGATCGCCCCCGGCGCCGCGCGGCCGAGCGGCACCATGAGATAGAGCACGGGCGAGAGGTGATCGCCCCAGGCGTTCATCGGCGGGAACGTCACGTACGCGCCGCGGCCGGCCGCGAGG
>CAYVHH010000531.1:0-3901 GCA_964450175.1 uncultured bacterium
GAATCGAATCCATATGCCCTGCGCGCCGAAGATGTGAGGATGGCCGCCGATAGCGGCATACCGCCAGCTCGAGGCCGGTGGAAGCCCCGAACGCCGACGTCGGGCGTTCTGTTGCGCGGGTCTCAGGTGCTGGCCCGCCACCGTGTTCCATACTCACCGGAAATGGATGGCCCGCCAGTCCCGGACGATGTTCCCGGTCGACAACCAACGCTCGCCCAGCGCGCCGCCGAGGTGTTGCGTCGCCGAATCTTGTCCGGGCAGTTTGCGCAAGGCGAGCGCATAAACGAAGCTCGACTTGCAGGCGAGCTGCAGACAAGTCGGGGCCCGATCCGCGAGGCGCTGCGGCAGCTGAGCGCCGAGGGCCTCCTCAAGGACACTCCACGACGCGGCAGCTTCGTCGTCCGGCTGAGTCCTCAGGACGTCACCGAGATCTACGAGCTCCGCACCGCGCTGGAGATCCAAGCGGCACGCATGGTTATCAAGCGCGACGAGCCGGCCGACGTGAAACGGCTCGGAGAGGCGGTAAGTGCCATCGAGCGGGCGGCCAAGACTAACGATGTCGAAGAGGTCGCGCGACTGGACCTTGAGTTTCACCAAACGATTTGCAGTTTGAGTGGCAACGCACGGATCAGCGTGCTCTTCCAAACAAACTCTGCTCTGTTGCGCCGGCTCCTGCTGGCCGCCAACGAGAACACCATCCTTCGCGAGATGTTCTCGGACCACCGGGCGATCGTGGAAGCGATCGAGTCGCGAAACACCGCCGCGGCCGAGGCCGCGATCAGCGACCACCTCGAGAGAGGACGCGAGCGCGCCGTCCGCTACCTCGAAGCCCTGGCAGCGCCGGAAACCAAGCGCGCAGCCGTGCGCTAGCAGTCGGCTCGGTCCTTCACCTCCGGCCCGATCTCCTGTACGCTTGTCAACTGTCGACAATTGCGTAGGAGGCGACATTATGGCTGAACGCGTCCCGCTCTCGGAGCTGCCTGCAAATGAGCTCGAGACATTCGTCAACGAGATCGCGCTCCCGGTCGGGCCGGCCCGGCTTGCGAAGGCGCTCGAGCTGCATACCAAATCGCACGACGTCCTGATGCGCGTCCGGGCGGTCCCCCTCCAGTACACGCCGACGTACGTCGAGCCACTGACCGCGCTTCGCTGGATCGAAAACGGTGGCCGCACCTCCTCGTGAGCTGACGGAGCTCTCAGTCGTAGAGCTCCTGGACGGATATCGCGCCGAAAACTTTTCACCGCTCGAGGTCGTGGACGCGTGCGTGGGGCGCATCGACGCCATCGACGACCGGCTACACGCTGTGATGACCATGGTCACCGCCGACGCCAGGCGCGCCGCGCACGAGTCGGAAATGCGATGGCGATCGGGTAAGCCGCTTCCGCTCGATGGCGTGCCGTATGGGTTGAAGGACATCATCCACACGGCAGGCATCCGCACGACCGGAGGCAGCCGCGTCTACGAGCGGATGGTGCCCGACATGAACGCGACGGTTGTCGACAGGCTCTCCGCCGCTGGCGCGATCCTGCTCGCGAAGGTCCACACGTGGGAGTTCGCGGCCGACGGCGTTCCGTTTCCCTTCCCGCGAAACCCGTGGAACCTCGAGCACATGGCCGCGGGCTCGTCTTCCGGCTCCGCTGCGGCCGTGGGCGCGCGAGAGATGCCGCTTGCGATCGGAACGGACACCGGTGGCTCGATCCGCGTGCCGACCGCGTTCTGCGGCATCACATCGATGAAGCCCACTTACGGCCGCATCTCCAGGCACGGGGTGATGCCGATCTCCTGGACCCTCGACCATGTCGGCCCGATGGCGCGCTCTGCCATGGACGTCGCCCTCACGCTCGAGAACGTCGCCGGCTTCGACCCGCTCGACCCGACCTCGGCCAGGCAGCCGGTGCCCGCCTACTCAAAAAGAATCGGCGGTGGCGTCAAAGGCCTCAAGCTCGGCGTGCCGGAGAACTGGTTCTTCGAGTTCTGCGACCCCCAGGTGGAGAAGGCCGCTCGCCGCGCGATCGCGCAGCTGGAAGAGCACGGCGCGGAGGTCCGCGGCGTCCGCATCCCGATCCTCGACGAGCTCGACCCCGTCGGCGTCGAGTGGCTGATCGTCAACCCCGAGTGCGCGTCGCTGCACGAGGTGAACAGCGACCGCATCGCGCTCTACACCGGCGAGTTCACCGCGCACATCCTCGACGGCCGCATGGTGCTGGCGATCGACTACCTCCGCGCCCTGCGCCTGCGCAACCTCATCCAGCGCGACTTCGAGAAAGTCTTCGACGAGGTCGACGCCCTGGTCATGCCCGGCGCCCTGTCGGTCGCCCCGCGCGTCGAGCGCGAGGATTCGGTGTTCGAGGCGTGGGCGATCGTCGGCGACAAGCGCTACCCATGGCTCGACATCCTCATGCGCACGACGTGCGTCTTCAACGTGACGGGCCTCCCCGCTTTGACGCTGCCCTCGGGATTCAACGACCAGGGCCTGCCGACGGCGATCCAGGTCGTCGCGCGGCCCTACGGCGAGGAGACGTGTCTTGCGATCGGGCATGCGTTCCAGCAGGCGACCACGCACCACCTCGCCTCGCCGGCTGCGCTCGAGAAGGCGAAGTCGTGAAGAACATCGTCCGCCTCGAGGAGCTGCCGAAGCGCCCGCTCAACGACGGCGCCGGCCACGTGCAGGGCGAGTTCTGGGAGGTGTTCACGAAGAACACCGTGGGCACCGAGGCGCTTCGCCTGCTGGTGCAGGAGTACCCGCCGGGCGGCTACACCGAGGGCCACCCCATCCACTACGACTTCGAGCAGACCTACTTCCTGCTGGCGGGCACGATGACGCTCTACCTCGATGACCAGACGTACACCGTGCCGGCGGGCTCGTTCGTGTTCATACCGCGCGGCATGAAGCACGAGCACCGCAACGACGGCTCGGAGCCAATGCGCTTCCTCACGATCAACGTGCCGGTGCGCGACGGCCAGCCGCCGCCCGTACCGGAGCGCTAGCCGAGCTTCGGGTCCACCCCGCGAAACCACGTCATGAACTCGACGCACTTCTCGACCGCGTAATCGAGAAAGCGCTGCCCCTTTTCGGCGCTCGCGAGCGATGGATCGCTGAGACTCCCGGTCGAAGGCGTCACGTCGGTCATGTCCAGCGCCACCGACGCCCGCACGCCGTTGACGTTGATCACGCCAAGACCCTCGGTCGGCATGCCGAAGACCTGCGCGCGTCCGAACTCGCCACCGCGCCCGAGGTCGACCTTGCCGGGCGCGAGCGCCATGAAGATCGAGCCCATCGGCTCGCCGCCGTGTCCCATCGTCATGCCCTCGCCGTACAGCTCCTTGACCAGGGCGGGCGCCTGCATGATCTGCAGCGGCGAGATCACGGGGATAACGAGCCCGCGCTCGCGCCGGAATTTCCGGATCAGGAGTTCGAGGATGGGCATGTTGCCTGCGTGGCCGTTGAAGATGACGATCTTCGACACGTCGTGCTTCAGCAGGCAGTCGAGCGTGTCCTCGACGACCGCGGACAGCGTCTCCGGCCGCAGCGTGATCGTGCCCGGGTACATGCGGAAGTACTCCGAGTAGCCGAACGGCAGGGTCGGCACGACCAGGTCGCCCGTCTGCTCGCCGGTCCGGCCGGCAATGTTGTCGATCACGACGTAGTCGCCCATCGGCGCGTGCGGCCCATGCTCCTCGATCGAGCCGAGCGGCACGATCGTCGAGAGCCCCGTGCTCGCCGCCTCGCGCACCTGCGTCCACGACATCTCGCCGATCCGCATCAGCCCCTCTCCTTCTTCATGCGTTCCACACCGCGACGCCGACACCGCCGCGCGGATCCGATCCCGTCTGGATCTCGCGGCCGTCGAACGCCACCGCCTGGTTGCATCCCATGTACGAGGTGACGGTCAGCTCGTA
>CAYVHH010000532.1:0-9236 GCA_964450175.1 uncultured bacterium
AGACCTTCGACGAGTTCGAGCGGCTCAAGAAGGACGGACGGCTCGACAGCCGAGAGCTGACGTGACGGCCTATCGTCTCCGGCTCGCGTCGGCGCCGGATGCCGAGGCGATCTGCCGCATCTACAACCAGGGGATCGAGGACCGGGTCGCGACGCTCGAGACCGAGCTACGAACGCCCGACGAGCGCCGCCAGTGGCTGGCGGGCCGCGATGCGCGTCACCCCGTCATCGTCGCCGAGGCGGAGCCCGACACGACGGTCGGCTGGGCCAGCCTCAACGTGTTCAATGCGCGCGAGTGCTATCGCTTCGTCGCCGACATCTCCGTCTACGTCGAACGGAGCTGGCGCGGCAAGGGCGTGGGCCGCGCGCTGCTGGAGAGGCTCACCGAGCTCGGTCGCCGGCACGGCTTCCACAAGCTCGTGCTGTCGGCGTTCCCGGGCAACTCCGGCGGCATGGCTCTCTACGCGAGATCCGGCTTTCGCACGGTGGGGATCTACCACGAGCAGGGTCAGCTCGACGGCAAGTGGGTCGACACGATCGTGATGGAGAAGCTCTTGACCGTCTGAGCGACTTCGCCGTCAGCGAACGCGAACCGTGACGACGACCGACATCCCCGCCCGCAAGGTGTGCGGGTTGCTGACTCCCTTTCCGTCGAGATGAATTCTGACCGGAACGCGCTGGACGACCTTCACCCAGTTGCCGGTGGCGTTCTCCGGGGGCAGCAGCGAGAAGCGGGCACCGGTCCCCGCGCTCATCGATTCGATCGTCCCGATGTACGACTTGTCGGGATAGCCGTCGACCTCGACGGTCGCCTTCATGCCGGGCCGGAGGCGACCGAGCTGCGTCTCCTTGAAGTTCGCGACCACCCATACGTCCTGGAGCGGCACGATCGCCAGGAGCGGCTGGCCCATCTGGACCACCTGTCCGAGCTCGACGTTCCGCTTCGACACGACGCCGTCCAGCGGGGCTCGCACCTCGGTGTGCTCGAGCTGCAGGTCGGCGAACGCGAGGTCGGCCTGCATCTCGCGCATTCGCGCCTCGGCCCGACTCGCCTCGGCATCCTTGATCGTCACTTGATGGATCTGACTCTCGGCGAGCGCCAGCGCGGCCCGTGACTCCGCGACGCGCTGCCGCGCCTGGTCGACCGCGTGGATACGGTTGCCGAGCTCCGCCTCCGCCTGCTGGATCTCACGCTCGGACTGCGTCATGCGCCGCTGCAGCGCCTCGACCGTCGCGCCGGAGGTCTCATAGGCGGCTTCGGCCACATCGTACTCGCGCCGCGCCACCAGCTCGCTCTTGAGCAAGCTCTTGACGCGCTCGAGCTCGCGGCCGGCCTGGCGGTACGTGCTCTGGGCGCCGGCGATGTCGGCGCGCATCGCGTCCGTCGCCGATCGTCTGGCCTCGAGTCGCGCGCGCGACTCGTCGACCGCCGACTCGGCCGACTTGACGCCGACCAGCGCGACCTGCAGCCCCGCCCGCGCTTGTTCGATCTGCGCGTGCGTGCCCTCGCGGGCCAGCGGCACTTCGGAGCGGGCGGCACGGACGGTGGCTTCGGCGGTGGCGACCGCGGCGCGCGCCTGATCACGCTTGGCCTGGAAATCGCGGGGATCCACCCGCATGAGCAGATCGCCTTTCTTCACTGCCTGGTTGTCCTGAACCAGGAGCTCCACGATATGCCCGGCCACCTTCGCGCTGATCGGGGAGATCGTGCCTTCGACATAGGCGTCGTCCGTGGACACGAAGGTGATCGCGCTGTACCACGCGTAGCCGCCGTAGGAGAGAGTCGCTAGGCCGACCAGGCAGCCGAGCGTGAGGAGCAGCTTGCGCTTCATTGGGCGCACCATCTTACTCCTGATGGCCAGTTCAGGGATAGGTCCGGGGCGGTGGGCCGCTCAGCGGCAGGCAGGGGGTTTTTCCGTTTGGACTGTGCTATATGTATGGGCCAATTTCGATGGTAGGGTATCCCGCCTTGCTGGTACGTGTCCTCGCGTTGGGCCTGCCGCTGCTCGTGGCCGGCTGCGCAGCGCTCACGCCTGCGCCGACGCCGATCCTGCCTCCAGACGAGCTCTACAAGAACGGTGAGACCGAGCTGAACAATCGCCGGTACGACGACGCTCGCCAGAATTTCCGGAAGATCGTCGAGCGCCACCCGAACTCGTCGTACGCGCCCAAGGCGCGGTTCTACATCGGCGAGGCCTACTATCGCGAGGCCGAGTTCGACAAGGCGGTGAAGGAGTTCGAGGGCTTCCTGGCCTTCTTCCCCCGCCACGAGATCGCGGACCTCGTTCAGTATCGGCTGGCCATGAGCTACTACGACCAGATGAAGCCCGTCGAGCAAGATCAGGCGCTAACCCAGAAGGCGCTCGATCAGTTCAAGAAGCTCGTAAAGGAATACCCGCAGAGCCGGTACGCGACCGACGGACTGGCCAAGATCGACAAGTGCCGTGAGCGAATCGCCCAGAAGGAAGTGTGGGTCGCCAACTACTACTTCACCCAGGGCAATCCGAGCGCCGCGCGGCAGCGGCTCGAGCTGGTGCTGAAAGACTATCCGCGCACCGCCGTCATCCCGGAGACGCTCTTCCTGCTCGCCGAGGTGAACTTCTACGAGGGTAAGAACGCCGAGGCGATCGAGCTACTCCGGCGCCTGTCGGTCGACTACGACTTCACCGAATGGGGCCGGCGGGGCAAGCAGCGACTCAATAGCTCCGGGGTCGCCGGAACCAAGAGGTAGCCTGTGCACGACATCGTCGATCTCCGCTCGGACACGCTGACCCTTCCGACCCCCGAGATGCGCGAGGCGATGGCGCGCGCCGAAGTCGGCGACGACGTCTGGGAAGAGGATCCAACCGTCAAGCGGCTGGAGGCGCTCGCGGCCGAGAGACTCGGAAAGGCGGCCGGGCTCTTCGTCGCCTCCGGCACCATGGGCAACCTCATCTCCGTGGTCAGCCAGACGCAGACGGGCCAGGAAGTCGTCCTCGACCTCGACTCGCACATCTTCAACAACGAGGTCGCCGGCGCCGCGGTGGTCGGCAACCTCCAGATGCGGCCGGTCAAGACCGCGCGCGGCTTTCTCGCGCCCGATCAGGTCCGGGAGGCGCTGCGTCCCGCGAACATCCACGTGCCGCCGACCGGCCTGGTCTGTATCGAGAACACGCACAACCGTCACGGCGGCACGTGTTGCACGCCCGAGGAGATCAGCGCCGTCGCCGCCGTCGCCCACCACGCGTCGGTCCCGGTGCACATGGACGGCGCGCGGCTCTTCAACGCGGCGATCGCGCTCAAGCGCGCGGCCCGCGATTTCGTCCGCGACGTCGACTCTGTCACGTTCTGCGTCTCGAAGGGCCTCGCCGCCCCGGTCGGCTCGGTGATCTGCGGCTCGGCCGAGCTCATCGACAAGGCCCGCCGCGTGCGCAAGATGCTGGGCGGTGGGATGCGTCAGGCCGGTGTGATCGCGGCGGCCGGCATCGTCGCGCTGGAGACGATGGTGGACCGTCTCGCCGAGGACCACGCGAACGCGCGCGCCCTCGCCGAGGGCGTCGCGAAGCTGCCCGGTCTCGCGGTCGATTTGGCCAGCGTGCAGACGAACATCGTGATCTTCCGGGTCGAGCGCGGCGGCGCCGCCGCGGCATCAGTGGCCGCCACCGCCGAGCTGGTCTCGGGATGTGCCGCCCGCAAGGTGAAGATCCACGCGATCGGGCCGGACTCGATTCGGTGCGTGACTCACAAAGACATCGACGCGGAGGACATCGGGCGTACGCTCGATGCCCTTGCGGAAATCACACGTAAGCGATAGCTCCAGGGGGTCCAGGGGGCGCCATGGCCGAACGACTGCTCGAGGTCAAGGGGCTGAAGACGCACTTCTTCACCGACGAGGGCGTCGTCCGCGCCGTCGATGGGATCGATCTTTTCATCAACAAGGGCGAGACGCTCGGCATCGTCGGTGAGTCGGGCTCCGGCAAGAGCGTCACGGCGCTGTCGATCATGCGCCTGATCCCGACGCCGCCGGGCCGCATCGTCGAAGGCACGATCAACTACAACGGCCGGAACCTCCTCGAGCTGCCCCCGGCCCAGATGCGCAAGATCCGCGGCAAAGAAATCTCGATGATCTTTCAGGAGCCCATGACCTCGCTCAACCCGGTGTTCACGGTGGGCGAGCAGATCGCCGAGGCTGTCCGGCTGCACGAGGGCCTGGGACGCCGCGACGCGATGGCCAAGACCGTCGACATGCTGAAGCTCGTCCACATTCCGAACGCCGAGCGGCGGGTGAAGGAATATCCCCACCAGCTCTCCGGCGGTATGCGGCAGCGCGTGATGATCGCCATGGCGCTGTCGTGCAATCCCAAGCTCCTGATCGCCGACGAGCCGACGACCGCTCTCGACGTGACCATCCAGGCGCAGATCCTCGAGCTCCTGAACGAGCTCAAGGCCAAGCTGGGCATGGCGATCTTGCTGATCACGCACGACATGGGCGTGATCGCAGAGACCGCGCAGCGGGTCATCGTGATGTACGGCGCGCAGGTCGTCGAAGAAGCGCCGGTCGGCGAGCTGTTCAAGGAGCCGCTGCATCCGTACACGCAAGGGCTCCTCCGTTCCATCCCCCGGATCGATCTGGCTGCCACGCAGAAGCAAAGGCTCGAGGCGATTCCCGGCACCGTGCCGACCCTGCGCGGCGACATCAAGCCGGGTTGCCGCTTCGCGCCCCGGTGCGCGTTCGCGAAGCCGATGCATTTTGACAACACGCCACCGCTCAAAGAAGTCCGGCCGGGCCACAAGGTGGCCTGCTTCCTCTACTGAGGCCCGCCATGCCAGACGCGCTGCTCAAGGTCAGGAATCTCAAGAAGTACTTCCCGATCCGCGGCGGACTCTTCTCGCGTGAGGTCGCCCGCGTTCACGCGGTCGACGACGTATCCTTCGACATCTTGGCCGGCGAGACGCTCGGACTCGTCGGCGAATCGGGCTGCGGCAAGTCGACGACGGGCCGGTCGATCCTCCGGCTGATCGAGCCGACATCGGGCGAGGTGACCTTCCAGGGCAAGAACGTGACGACGCTCGACAAGCGGTCGCTGCGCGCGCTCCGGAAGGAGATGCAGATCATCTTCCAGGATCCGTACGCGTCGCTCAACCCGAGGATGACGGTCGGCTCGATCATCGGCGAGGCGCTCGTGATCCACAAGCTCGCGCGGACGCGGAAGGAGCGCGAGGAGCGCGTGGCGCAGTTGCTCGAGACCGTCGGCCTCCTGCCCGACCACCTGCGGCGCTATCCGCACGAGTTCTCGGGCGGCCAGCGGCAGCGCATCGGGATCGCCCGGGCGCTCGCGGTGAGCCCGAAGCTCATCGTCGCCGACGAGCCGGTCTCCGCCCTGGACGTGTCGATCCAGGCGCAGATCGTGAATCTGCTGGAAGACCTCCAGGCGAAGTTCGGCCTCACGTACCTGTTCATCGCGCACGACCTCTCCGTCGTCGAGCACATCTCGACGCGGGTGGCCGTGATGTATCTCGGTAAGATCGTCGAGATCGCGCCGGCCAAGGAGCTCTACACCAATCCGCGGCATCCCTACACCGAGGCGCTCCTGTCGGCGGTGCCGATTCCCGATCCGACCATGAAGCGCAAGCGGATCCTGCTCGAAGGCGACGTGCCGAGCCCGATCAATCCCCCCTCCGGCTGTCGCTTCCATACGCGGTGCTCGCTGCGGGTGCCTTCGTGCTCGGAGAACGAGCAAGTCCTGAAGGAAATCTCCCCGGGGCACTGGGTCGCCTGCCAGGTTCGCACCGGCGTCCCTACTCGGTAGTTGCCGGACCCGGGGGGCGGGGGCGTGGCGGGCCCTCGTGAGCCCTGCGCGCGGATGCGTGCGGTAGACTTGGTTCGTGCGTCGCGTCTCCAGCAACCGTACCTACACAGGGCTCACGAGGGCCCACCACGCCCCCGCCCCCGCTCCTGATACTCGCGAGCGCGCCGACGTGCGCGCTTAGGGCGATCCGTGCCCACTGTTCGCGTCGGCGATATCCAGATCTTCTATCAGGATGTCGGCGAGGGGGATCCGCTCCTGCTCATCATGGGGTTCGGCGGCGATCACATGGCTTGGGCGATGCAGATGGCGGACTTCGCCGCGCGGCACCGGGTAATCGTGTTCGACAATCGCGGAGTCGGTCAGACCGATGCTCCCGATCAGCCGTACACGACGCGGATGATGGCGGGCGATACGCTCGGGCTCATGGACGCGCTCGGCGTCGATAGCGCGCACGTACTCGGCGTGTCGATGGGGGGAATGATCGCTCAAGAGCTGGCGCTCGCAAGGCCGGATCGCGTGCGCTCGCTGCATCTGGCCTGCACCTTCGCGCGGCCCGATGCGTACATGCTGGCGCTGAACTCGGCGTGGCGCGAGATGCGAATCGGTCTCGGTCGCGAGTCGACCTTGCGGACCCTGGGCCTGTGGCTCTTCTCGCCGACGACCTACGCCGAGCGCCCGGAGCTCATCGAGGCGCTGCTCCAGAACTCCCTCGCAAACCCCTACCCACAATCGCTGGCTGGATTCCTTCGGCAAGGCGAGGCGGTGGCCGCCCACGATTCGTCCGAGCGTCTCGGAGCCATTCGCTGCCCGACGCTGGTCAGCGTCGCCGAGGACGATATCCTCGTGCCGCCGCGCTTCGCTCGCGAGATCGTCACCCGCATCCCTGGCGCCGAGCTCCGGACGGTCCCCGCCGCCGGCCATGGATACTTCCTCGAGCGTCCAGACGTCTTCAACGAGCTGAGCCTCGATTTCATCGCGCGCGCGTCCCGCAAGACATAGCCGGCGCGGAAGCGTCGACCGCGACAAGATCTTTCAGGACCGTCTTCGAGGGGCGAGCGCTGGGAGCTCGGGGGCCTTCGAGGCCCCCATCTCCCTAATCCCAGAGGTAGGCGCGGGGATTGACTGCCTGGCCCTTGACCAAGATCTCGTAGTGGAGGTGCGCGCCGGTCGAGCGGCCGGTGTTGCCGGACCAGCCGACGACGGCGCCGCGCTCGACCCGGTCACCCGGCTTGACGTTCGTCTTCGACAGGTGCCCGTAGACGCTCTTGATGTCCTGACCATGGTCGATGATGACTGTGATGCCGTATTCCTGATAGACCCCGGCGATCGTCACGACGCCGCCCGCCGGAGCGCGGATCGGCGTTCCCTGCTGGGCGCGGATGTCGAGACCACTGTGGAACTCGGTGCCCGACGTCCACGGCGACTGGCGCATGCCGAACTCCGAATTGACGGCGCCGCGGATCGGCCAGCGCGAGGGCAGCGCCGCCAGAGCCTTGCCCGCACGCGCGACGAGCCGGTCGAGCGCCTTCAGGCTTTCGCCCTGCTCCGCCACGCTCTCGGCGAGACGTTCGAGCTCGTCCCGCGGCGAGAGCTTGCCGGTCACGCGGTCGACGCGGAGCGCGCCACCACCGACCGCGCGGTCGCGGCCGCCGGGCTGAAGCTCCGGGCCGAATGGCTCCCAGATTCTCGCGTGCAGGTCGCGCCAGCTCGTCATCTCGGTGCGGAGCTCGACGACCCGGCGGTTGAAGGCGTCGATCGTGGCCTGCTGCTCGGCGATCTGCGCCTTGAACGTCCGGGCTTCGACCGTGAGCTGCCGCAACTGGAGCCAGTCGGTCAGCAGGCCACAGAACGTGGTCAGCGCGATGACGAAGCTGGCGAAGGCCGCGATGGCTGCCGGTCGGGGGAAGTTGAACCGGATGACCCGCGTGCCGTCGCCCCGAACGATGAGCAGGCTGAACTGTTTCCGACCGGGCCGGCGCGGACGTGGAGCGCTGGCGCTCGGCGCCGCCGGCCTGGCGGGTTCCGCCGTTGAGCCGGCCAAAGTGTCCACAGACGATTCCTGGGCGACCACGAAGGCCCTGAAAAGGCAAAGGGCGTGCCGGAAGTCCCGCATGAACAATCAAGGGTTTGGACGACACCCGCGCTGCCATAACGACAACCGCGGCGACATTTCGCGTCAGTTTCGGCACGAGCGTGCCTCCTAACCCCGCATGAGATCGTACCTTTCTTGACACCCCCCGCCGGTCGCGCGTATCATCGGAGGGCTGGTCGAAGAGGAGTCCTCCATGGACGAGTTTTATCGAATCAAACGACTACCGCCGTACGTCTTCGCCATCGTCAACGACCTCAAGACCAAGGCTCGTGCTCGCGGCGTGGACGTGATCGACCTCGGTATGGGCAACCCCGACATGCCGACGCCGAGGCACATCGTCGACAAGCTCGTCGAGGCGGCGAAGAATCCGAAGAATCACCGCTACTCGGCGTCGCGCGGAATCACGCGGTTACGGGTCGCGATGGCGAAGTGGTATCGCGACCGCTACAAGGTCGATCTGAACCCGGACTCCGAAGTCATCGCTACCATCGGCGCCAAGGAAGGTATGGCGCACCTGGCGCTGGCCGTGCTCCAGCCCGGTGACGGCGCGCTCGTGCCGAATCCGACCTACCCGATTCACTCGTACTCGGTCGTCATCGCCGACGGCGACCTGCGCTCGGTGCCGCTGACGCCCGACGGCGATTTCTTCGCGCGGCTGCAGGAGACGGCGCGGCTGGCGTGGCCGAAGGCCAAGCTGCTGATTCTGTCCTTCCCGCACAACCCGACGACGATGTGCGTCGAACGCGATTTCTTCGTGAAGGTCGTGGATTTCGCGCGCGAGCATCGCCTGATGGTCGTCCACGACTTCGCGTACGCCGACTTCACGTTCGATGGCTATCAGCCGCCGTCGTTCCTCGAGGTGCCGGGCGCGCGCGACGTCGGCGTCGAGATCTTCTCGACCTCGAAGTCCTACAATATGGCTGGCTGGCGGCTCGGCTTCGTCTGCGGCAATGCCCGGATGATCGCCGCGTTGGCCCGCATCAAGTCCTATCTCGACTACGGCGCCTTCCAGCCGATCCAGATCGCCGGCATCGTCGCGCTCGAGGCCGACCAGAAGTGCGTCGGCGAGATCGTCGAGCTTCACCGAAAGCGCCGCGACGTCCTGGTAGACGGGCTCAACAAGATCGGGTGGAACGTGCCCAAGCCGAAGGGCACGATGTTCGTCTGGGCGCCGATTCCCGATGCCTTCCGCAGCCTGGGGTCGCTCGAGTTCTCCAAGCTGCTGATCCAGGAGGCCAAGGTTGCCGTCTCGCCGGGCATCGGCTTCGGGGAGTACGGAGAAGGCTACGTGCGGTTCGCGCTCGTCGAGGACGAGCAGCGGATTCGCCAGGCGCTGCGCGGACTCAAGCAGCTGAG
>CAYVHH010000533.1:0-10451 GCA_964450175.1 uncultured bacterium
CCGGCGGTCGCGCTGGCCGCGGCGATCGGCGCGCCCGATCCGGTCCGCGGCGAAGTGGTCAAGGCGTTCGTCCAGCTCCATCCGGGCGGCGCCGGGACACCAGAGCTGGCGCGCGACCTCCAGGCCTGGGTGCGCACGCGCCTTTCCGCGCACGAGTACCCACGTGAGATAGAATTTATCGAGGCGATTCCGGTGACGACGACGGGCAAGGTGCGCCGCGCCGATCTGAGGCAGCTCGAACGCCGGCGGCGCGGACTGGAGACCTGAGATGGGCTACGACTACAAGAAGCACTTCGGCGAGATCACCCTGACGCAGGACCTGACCACCTTGCCGGAGGAGCGGACGTGGCGCCAGCAGGCCCCCGACAAAGATGCCACGCCCCATCAGATCGTGCTCTACCTGGGCTGCAACGTCCTGCGCACCTCGCACATGATCCGCACGGTCACCGCGATTTTCGACCGGCTCGGGCTCGACTACGTCGCGGTCGGCGGTCCGACCTACTGCTGCGGCATCGTCCACCACCGAAACGGCGACACCGCGGCGTCGGGCGGCATGAACAAGCGCACCGTCGAGCTGTTCCAGCGCTACCAGCCCGAAGAGGTCGTGATGTGGTGCCCGTCGTGCATGTTCTTCTACGACGAGATCCAGAAGTTCCCGTGGCCGTTCCCGGTGCGCCACACGACCGAGTTCCTGGCCGACCGTCTCCCGTCGATCCAGTTCACGCACCGAGTCGACCAGGCCGTCGCGCTCCACTATCACAGCCAGAGCCCGCCACGTCTTCGCGAAGGCGCCGCCGGTCGACGCCTGCTCGAAGCCGTGCCCGGCCTGCGCGTGGTCGAAGTGGAGCCGGAGCCGCGGTTCGGCCGTCTCTGCACCGCGGACGTCCAGGCGCAGCTCGGCCAGGAGGTCTGGGACGCGCTCATCCGCGACGAGATCGATCGGGCGCGCGCCGGCGGCGCCGAGACCCTCGCCACGATCTATCACGGCTGCCAGCGGCTCATGTGTGGCTTCGAGGCCGAGGGCCGGATCGCGATCGAGCACTATCTCTCGGTCTTCGCGCGCGGCCTCGGCATCGCGTTCGAGGATCGCTACAAGACGTTCCGCCTCTGGCAGGATCCGGAGCGCGTCCTGGAGGAGTCGACGCCGTGCCAGACCGCGAACCACGTCGATCCGGCTCGCGCGCGCCAGCTGGTCGAGAAGACCTTCGGGCGCCTCACCGCGACACCGGACGGGAGAACGTCGGCCGCGTCCTAGGCGCGCCACGCTCAGCGGCGGGCCAACGCGAGTGGAGATCGGGCTCTTCACCGAGTTCGAGTGGCGTCCGGGCGTCGACGAGGCGCAAGCCTTCGACGACTCGTTGACCCAGACGACCGTCGCCGAGGAGCTCGGCTACGACGCCGTCTGGCTGGCCGAGCTGCACTTCCAGAAGGAGCGCTCGGTCCTGTCCTCGCCCCTCGTGGTCGGCGCCACGATCGCCGGCCGGACGAAGCGCTTGAAGATCGGCTTCGCCGTGCAGGTATTGCCGCTCATCCACCCCCTGCGGCTGGCCGAGGACGTCGCGACGCTCGATCACGTCAGCAAGGGGCGACTCGAGTTCGGCGTGGGTCGAAGCGGCCTCCCCGAGCACTACACGGGCTTCAACATCGCCTACGAGGAAAGCCAGGAGCGATTCGACGAGACGCTCGAGATCCTCCTGAAGGCGTGGACCGAGGAGCGGTTCACGTACGAGGGCAAGTACTTCCAGTTCCACGACGTCTGCGCGATCCCCAAGCCGTACCAGAAGCCGCACCCGCCGCTCCGCGTCGCGGCGACGTCCGAGGAGTCGTACGCGGCCGTCGGCCGCCGCGGGCTGCCGATCTTCCTGGCGGTGCGGACGTCGAGCATCAGCGAGCTGGAGCGATACGTCGGCGCCTACCACGCCGCCTGGCGCGAAGCCGGCCACCGCGGCCGTGGCGAGGTGGCCGCGATCCTCCCGGTCTACGTGGCCGAAACGGAGCGCCTCGCGCGGGAGGAGACGGAGGCGAGCGCGATGCACTTCTTTCACTCGGTCGGCGAGGCGCTGGTCGCCGGTCCGCGACACGCGGCCGGGGAGCGCCTGCGCCGTCTGAGCTTCGACGACGTCTTGAAAGACTTCGCCGTCTACGGCACGGCCGAGCGCGTCGTCGATCGCATCGAAGAGCTGCGGGAGGCGATCGGCTTCACGAAGCTCGCCGTCTGGATGAACGTCGGCTCGCGCGTGCCGCAGGAGCGCGTGCTGGCCTCGATGCGGCGCTTCGCCGAGCTGGTGGCCCCGCGGCTCACCTGATCGCTCGCCGAGCTGTCCGGACCTCGGCTCACACGCGGCAGCTTACACGAACGAGGGATCGATCTTGACGTCCACGAGGTGCGGGCCGCCGCTGGCGAGCGCCCGGCCGACGGCCGGCCCGATGTCCGAGGTCTTCTCCACCCGCGTGCCGGGAACGCCGAGCGAGCGGGCCAGGCCGACGAAATCGATGTGCGGGCGGTCGAGATCCATCGCGACGTAGCGATCGTCTTCGGCCGAGAAGCCCTTCAGCGCCTTCGTCCGCTGCTTCAGGATCCGGTAGGACGTGTTGTTGAAGATGACGTAGACGACCGCGAGCGACTCGCGCGCCGCCGTCCAGAGAGCCTGGTTCGTGTACATCGAGCTTCCGTCGCCGACCAGCGCGACGACCGGCCGATTCGGCAGCGCGAGCTTCACGCCGAGCGCCGCCGGCAGTCCCCAGCCGATGCCGCCGCCCCGCAGCCCGAAGAAGCTCTTCGCGTCGGCGCACTTGAAGAAGTGGCGGATACCCTGCGAGGACGAGATCGCCTCGTCGACGATGACCGCGTCGGGCGGCGTGACCTTCGCGACCTCGTGCATGAGCGTCAAGGGCGAGATCGGCACGCGCGCGGCCTCGGCCTCGGCGCGCGTCGTCAGCTCGGCACGCTCGGCCGCGAACGCCGCCGTGACGGTCTCCTTGCGCTTGGCGGCCAACGGATGACCGTGCTGGCAGGTATGGCGCCGGATCGCCTCGGCCAGCTCGGGCAGGGTGGCCTTGGGCTCGCCGAAGATCGCCACCTCGGCCGGATAGTTCTTGCCGAGCTCCCACGGGTTCACGTCGAGATGCACGACCGTGAGCCCCGGCGGCATCGGATCGACGTCGTCGGGCAGGGAGAGCGTGAAGAGATCGCCGCCGACCGAGAAGAGCAGGTCGTGGCGCATGAGGAGCGCGCGGATCGGCGGGCCGGTGCGCGGCATCGCGCCGGCGTGGAGCGGATGCGTGAACGGGAACGAGCACGTGCTCGCGACCCCTTCCGTGATCACCGGCGCGCCGAGCAGCTCGGCCACCTCGGCGAGCTCGGCCAGCGCGTCGCCGTGCGCGACCGCGTCCCCCGCGATGATCACCGGATTCTGCGCCTTCGCGAGCAGCTCGGCGGCGCGCGCCACCGCCGCCCGATCGCCGACGATGCGGGGCGCCACGCGCGTGGGCGCGCCGAGATCGAGATCGCGCTCGGCGTTCAGGACGTCGACCGGCAGCGAGAGGAAGACGGGCCCGCTCGGGTGCGAGAAGGCGGTCTTCACGGCGCGATGCACGATCCGCGGCAGATCCTCGAGCCGGCGCGCCTCGGTCGACCACTTCACGAGCGGCGCGGCCATCGGCGGCAGATCCGACCAGAGAATCGGCTCGGTGACGTTGAAGCCCTGGTCGTGCTGGCCCGCGGTGAGGAGCATCGGCGCGCCCGATTTGCTCGCGTCGTAGAGCATGCCCATCGCGTTGCCGAGCCCGGGCGACACGTGCACGTTCACCGCCGCGAGCCCGCCGCTGGCCTGCGCATAGGCGTCGGCCATCGCGATCGCGACCGCCTCCTGCAGCGCCAGCACGTAGTGGATCCCGGGCTCGCGCGCGAGCCCGTCCATCAGCGGCAGCTCGGTGGTGCCGGGATTGCCGAACATGACCGAGACGCCTTCTTGCTTGAGGATCTGGAGAAACGCTTGCTTGCCGGTGATGTATGCCATGGTGGGCAGATGATAAGCTCACTTGCGTGTCACTGCCAGACGCTCCGCTCATGCGTGCCGCGCGCCGACAGCCGACGTCGTACACGCCGGTGTGGCTCATGCGGCAGGCCGGGCGCTACATGCCGGAGTACCGCGCGATGCGCGAGCGCTACGGCTTTCTCGAGCTCGCGCGCAACCCGGCGGCGGCGGCGGAGGTCACCTTGCAGCCCGTCGCGCGGCTCGGCGTCGACGCCGCGATCCTCTTCGCCGACATCCTCCTGATCGTCGAGCCACTCGGCGTCGGGCTCGAGTTCGCGAAGGGCGAGGGCCCGGTGATCCATCGGCCCGTGCGCAGCGAGGCCGCGATCGCGCGCCTGCCGCGCGTCGACGTCGACGCCGCGGTGCCGTTCGTGTTCGAGGCGGTCCGTCGCGCGAAGCAGGCGCTCGCCGGCGCGGTGCCGCTGATCGGTTTCGCGGGCGCGCCGTTCACGGTCGCGTCCTATGTGGTCGAGGGCGGACCGTCACGCGACTATCTGCACACCAAGCGCCTCATGTACGAGGAGCCCGAGGGCTGGAGCCGGCTCATGGGAATTCTCGTCGACGCGACCGCGAAATATCTCAACGGGCAAATCGCGTCCGGCGCGGAGGCGGTCCAGATCTTCGACTCGTGGGTCGGTGTCCTGGCGCCGGAGGACTATCGCACGTTCGTGCTCCCGCACACGCGCGCGCTGATCCGTGCGCTGACACCGGGCGTTCCAGTCATCCACTTCGGCACCGGCACCGCGTCGCTGCTGCCTGCGATGCGCGCGGCGGGTGGCGACGTGATCGGGCTGGACTGGCGCGTGGATCTCGATGCGGGCTGGAGCGCGGTCGGCCACGATGTCGCCGTCCAGGGCAATCTCGACCCGGTCGTGCTGCTGTCGAAGCCAGCCTACATTCGCCAGCGCGTGAAAGACATCCTCGAGCGCGCCGGCGGCCGTCCCGGCCACATCTTCAACCTCGGCCACGGGATTCTTCCGCAGACGCCGGTCGAGCACGCGCGCGCCCTCGTCGAGATGGTGCACGAGCTGTCCGACCGGCGATGAGCGTCATCGACTCGGTGCTGCTGGTCGCCTTCGGCGGGCCGACGGCGCCGCACGAGATCCGGCCCTTTCTCGAGATCGTCACGCGCGGGCGCGGGATTCCGGCCGAGCGGCTCGAGGAGGTCGCGCACCACTACGAGCAGATGCCGGGCGGCCGCTCGCCGCTCGCAGAGCTCACGTTCGCCCAGGCCCGCGGCCTCGAGCTGGCGCTGGCCGCATCGGGGCCCGCGCTCCCGGTGTTCGTCGGGATGCGCAACTGGCATCCGTTCCTGCACGAGACGCTGGCCGAGATGGCCGACAAGGGCGTGCGGCGGGCGCTCGGGATCATTCTCTCGCCGCTTCGAACCGAGGCCTCGTGGGATCGCTACGTGCAAGACGTCGCCGAGGCGCGCGCGCGCGTCAAGGGTGCGCCCGAGGTCGGGTTCGCCCCGCCGTGGTTCGAGAACTCGCGCTTCGTGGCGGCGGTGGCCGATCGCGCGCGCGCGGCGCTCGCGGAAGTCCCCGCGGAGGCGCGGGCGTGGACACCGCTCGTGTTCACGGCGCACAGCGTTCCCACAGCGATGGCCGACATGTCGCCCTACGTCTCGGACCTGACGGCGGCGGTGCGCGCCGTCGTCAGGCGTCTGGGCCACCCGCGATGGTCGATCGCCTATCAGAGCCGGAGCGGAAGCCCCCGACAGCCGTGGCTCGAGCCCGACATCGGCGAGGTCCTCCGTCGGCTGGGGGCCGACGGCGAGCGTCACGCGGTCGTCGTGCCGATCGGCTTCGTCTGCGATCACGTCGAGGTGCTGTACGACCTCGACGTCGAGGCGCGTCGCCTGGCCGCCGGCGCCGGGCTCGCGCTGCATCGCGCGGCCGCGGTGAACGACCATCCCGAGTTCGTCGCGATGCTGGCCGATCTCGTCCGCGGGGCTCTCGGCGGCGTCCGCGCCGGTGCGCGGTGAGGTCGACGGCCTGCGGGAGCGGGCGATGGCGCGGCTGAAGCTCGCCGTGGTCGGCGGCGGGATCACCGGGCTCGCGGCGGCCCATCGCGCCGTCGAGCTGGCGCGCGAGCGCTCCACCGAGCTCGAGCTCACGCTCGTCGAGGCGCGTGATCGACTCGGCGGCATGATCGCGACCGAGCGCGCGGGCGGGTTCCTCGTCGAGAGCGGTCCCGATTCGTTCCTCTCGGAGAAACCGTGGGCGCTGGCGCTCTGCCGGAGGCTCGGGGTCGAGCACCGGCTCGTTCGCACCGACGATCGGTTCAGAAAAGTGTTCGTCTGGCGTGCCGGGCGTCTGCACGCGCTGCCGGACGGCTTCCAGCTCCTGGCGCCGACGAAGCTCGGGCCGTTCGTCAGGTCCGGGCTGTTCTCCTGGCCCGGCAAGCTGCGGATGGCCCTCGACCTCGTCATGCCGCGGGGCTCGCGGGACGACGAGAGCCTCGGCGCCTTCGTGCGGCGCCGGCTCGGACGCGAGGCCCTGGAGCGCGTCGCCCAGCCGCTGGTCGCCGGGATCTACACGGCCGATCCCGACGATCTCTCACTGACCGCGACGATGCCGCGCTTCGCCGAGCTCGAACGGCGCGAGCGGTCGATCATCCTCGGGCTCTGGCGCGCGAATCGCGGGGCGCCGCAGACGGGAACGAGCGGGGCGCGCTGGAGCCTGTTCGTGACCTTCCAGAACGGCATGGAGGAGATGGTCACCTCGATCGCGTCGCGTCTGCCGGCGGGCGCGGTGCTCCTCAAGCACCGCGTGGACGGCATCGAGCGAAACGGCCGGAGCTGGCGCGTGTCCGGCGGTCTGGGCCCGGCGCTCGAGGCCGACCATGTCATCGTCGCGGCCGAGGCCTACACCGCGAGCCGGCTGCTTCGGTATGTCGATCCGGCGCTGGCGACGTTGCTCGGTGAGATCCCGTACGCGTCGTCGGCGACGGTGAGCGTTGGCTATCGGCGCGCCGACGTCCCGCACGCCCTCGACGGCTTCGGCATCGTGGTCCCCCAGACCGAGCGCCGCTCCGTGTTCGCGTGCACCTTCTCGAGCGTGAAATATCCCGGCCGCGCGCCCGAGGGCCACGTGCTGCTCCGGTGCTTCGTCGGGGGCGCCCTGAACGAGCGGATTCTCGAGTCGGACGATTCCGCGCTGATCGCCGGCGTGCGGCACGAGCTGCGCGACGCGCTCGGAATCACCGTCGAGCCTCTGCTGGCGCGGGTCGTGCGCTGGACGAAGGCGATGCCGCAATATCACGTCGGCCACGCGAGTCGCGTGGAGACGATCGAGCGATGCGCCGCGGCGCTCCCGGGACTTCAGCTGGCCGGCGGGGCCTATCGCGGAGTCGGCATCGCCGATTGCGTCAGATCGGGCGAAGCCGCCGCCGAGCGGGTCTTTTCAAACTACCGCGATGGTTCCCAGCTTGACTAGCTCCTCGATCCGCTCCCGCGAATAGCCGAGCATCTCGCCGAGCACCGCGCGCGTGTGCTCGCCGACGCGGTACGGCGCGCTGCCGCGCGGCTTTACCGGCCTGCGGTCGACGTGAAACGGTATCGCCGTGATCCGCACCTTGCCCCGCCCGGGGTGGTCGACCTCGGGGAATGCCTCGCGCTCGGCCAGATGGGGATGAGCCATGACCTCCGCCGGCGAGAGCACGGCCGAGGCGGGAACGCGCGCGGCGGTCAGCGTCTTCACCGCCTCCTCGACCGTCTCGAACCGGTCGAGCCAGGCGCAAATGATCGGGTGCAGGGCGGCCCAGTTCTCGCGGCGTCCCGCCGGCGTCGCGAAGCGCGCATCCGACTCGAGGTCGGGCCGATTCATCATCGCCACGAGCCGCGGCCAGAGCTGCGGCGCCCCGACGGTCTGCATCGCCACATGGCGGCCGCCGATTCCGTGCACGATCATGCCGGGTCGTGGGCCCGGATACTCCGAGCCGGCATTCAGCATGCCCCCGTAGTTGATGTCCTCGGCGCCCACCATGCACTCGAGCATCGACACGTCGAGGTAGGCGCCGCGCCCCGTCCGCGAGCGCCGCCAGAGCGCGGCCAGGATCGCGCCGAAGGCGTGGGTGCCGGCCAGCACGTCGGCGGCCTGCAGATATCCAGGACGGGGCGCCGGGTCGGTCTGCTGCTCGAGATGCATGATGCCGGACATGGCGTTGACGATGTGATGGAAGGCCGGCTGCAGCCGCAGCGGGCCGCTCTGACCGAAGCCGGAGATCGAGCAGTAGACGAGATCGGGCTTCACCGCCGAGAGCGCGGCGTAGTCGCAGCCGAGCTTCGCGACGACACCGGGCAGAAAGTTCTCGACCACGACGTCGGAAGCCCGCGCCAGGTCGACGACGACCTCCCGAGCCTTCGGATGCGAGAGATCGAGCGCCACGCTCGACTTGCCCGCGTTGATCCTGATGAAGTACGTGCCCTGATCGGTGCGACCCGTTTCGACCTGGGCGTGGCCGCGACGAGTGTCGTCGCCTTCGCCCGGGCGCTCGATCTTGATCACGCGCGCGCCGAGGTCCGAGAGCAGCCGCGTGCAGTACGGGCCGGCCAGCACGCGCGTGAAATCGAGCACCGTGAGGCCGGCGAGCAGCGGATCGTCCGAACCGGGCATGGGCGGTCTCCTACACGTGGTTTCTGAGCATCAGCTCTTTGGGATGTGGCGAGAGATAGACCTGGCCGGCCAGATACGCGACGCCGAGCCGGCGCACGTGATGCTTGATCAGGGTGAGCGGCACGACGAGCGGCACCAGGCCGAGGCGATAGTCGTGGATGACGTCGGCGAGCTCGATGCGCTCGGCGGCTTCGATCTGGCGCTTGAAGAAACCCGCCAGGTGCTGCAGGACGTTCGCGTGCCGGGCGCGGGTCGCGCGGATCGACAGGGCTCGCATCAAGAGCGTGCCGTACTCGGTTAGGCGCGGGGCGAGGCGGGCGCCGCCGGCCGCGGCCACGAGCCGGCCGAGCGTGGCGTAGTGCGACGGGCTATGCGCCAGGACGGCGAACTTCTGCGCCGTGTGGAACGCGACGAGATCACCGGCTCCCGGCCGGCGTTCCGTGAAGGCCCGCCACCGGGCCATGGCGAAGACCCGCTCGATAAAGTTCTCGCGGAGCGCCGGGTCACCGAGCCGGCCTTCCTCCTCGACCGGCAACAGCGGAAACCGTTCGATCAGCGCCCGCGCGTAGGCGCCGACGCCGTGGCCGCGGACCACGCCTTCCTCGTCGTACACGCGCACGCGGAAGAGTCCGCACGACGGCGATCCGCGCTTGAGCACGTAGCCGTGCAGATCGAGCGACTCGAGCTCCCGCGTGCGCGCTCGCGCGTAGCGCTGCATGCGCGCCGTCAGGTCTTGGCCGGTCTTCTCGACGACGAGCCGCGGCGCGGCCGCGTCACCGACGAGCCTGATCGTGTCGCGCGGGACGCCCAGCCCGATCTCGACCTCGGGGCACACCGGCACCCACTCGACGAACGGGCCGAGGGTGTCGATCAAGAAGTGATCGCGCTTGTGACCGCCGTCGTAGCGAACCTCCTGGCCGAGGAGGCAGGCCGAGACGCCGAGCCGGATCTTTTGGGCCTCGCCTTCGCGCATTCGGTCCATTAGTCTAGCAGGGCATTCGATCGGAGCCCGGGAGGACACCCATGCGGATGGTCGGCGTCGACATGCTCGAACGGATCACGCGGGACATCTTCGTCGCCTGGAAGGCGCCCCGCGAGGACGCCTCCTGGATCGCGTCCTTGCTCGTGCGCGCGAATCTGCGCGGCCACGACTCGCACGGCGTGATCCGTATTCCGCACTACGTCCACGCGCTCAAGACCGGTGACGTCAACCCGACGCCGTCGATCAAGACCGAGATGGAGACCCCGACGATCGCGCGTCTCGACGGCGACAAGGGATTCGGTCAGGTCGTCGCGCGCCACGGCATCACCCTGGCGATCGCCAAGGCGCAGGCACAGGGCCTGTCGGCCGTCACGCTCCGGCGCACGAACCACGTCGGGCGGCTCGCCGACTACGCGGAGATGGCGGCCGTCCAGGGGCTGATCGGGATGCTCTGGGTCAACGCGCCGACCGCGTTGAACGTCGCGCCGTGGGGCGGCGCCGCGCGGCGCCTCGGGACCAACCCGCATGCGGTGGCGGTCCCGGGCCCGAACGCGACGGTCGCGATGTCGCACGACTTCGCCACCAGCGTCGTCGCCGAGGGCAAGCTGAAGGTGAAGTTCAACCGCGGCGAGAAGGTGGCACCCGGCATCATGCGCAACGGCCGCGGCGAGCCCTCGACGGATCCGCGCGAATACTACAGCGACCCGCCGGGCTCGCTGATCACGGCCGGAGAGCACAAGGGCTACGGCCTCTCGCTCGCCGTCGAGATCCTGGGCGGCATCCTTTCCGGCACCGGCCCGGCTCGGCCCGCCG
>CAYVHH010000534.1:0-3983 GCA_964450175.1 uncultured bacterium
CAGCGCACGCGTGCCGCGTGGTCCGTCCGACCCCTCCCACGCCCACTCGCCGCCGTCCGGCGCCGGGGCAACCCGGGGCGGCGGAACTCCTTCCTCCTGATGCGCGAGCCTCGACCCTCGGAGCGCTTGTGGATCTGACGCTCGTGGTTCAAGGGGTGGTGAGCGGGGTCCTGTTTGGGGGAGTGTACAGCCTCATGGCGGTGGGGCTCACGTTGATCTTCGGGGTGATGCGGGTCGTGAATTTCGCGCACGGGGACATGATGGTGTGGGGCATGTATCTCGCGTACATGTTCGCGACGCGGGCGGGCATCGATCCGTATCTGAGCTTCATCGTCTGTGCGGCCGCCCTCTTCGCGCTCGGGGTCGTCGTGCAGCGGGGGCTCGTGGATCGGATCATCGATGCGCCGCACGAGATGCAGATTCTCCTGATGCTGGGCGTCGCGCTCGTGCTGGAGAACGTGGCCCTGGTGGCGTTCGGCCCGGAACCGACGCGCGTCCGGTCGCCGCTGGCGTCCGCCACGATCTGGCTCGGTCCCGTCTTCATCGACGTCGCGCGCCTCGTCACGTTCGTCGTCGCGGTCGCGCTCACCAGCACGCTGTGGGTCTTTCTCTTTCGCACCGATCTCGGCCGCACGATCCGGGCCGCCGCCGACAACACCTACGGCGCGCTCGTCATCGGTACCGACGTGCGGCGGGTGTACGCGATCGCCTTCGGGATCGGCGCCGCGTGTGTGGGCGCCGCCGGGGCGCTGGTCTCGCCGATCCTGCCGTTTCAGCCGCCGACCGGGCTCTCGCTGTCGGTGGCCTCGTTCAACATCGTAATCATCGGCGGCATGGGTAGTCTCCTCGGAGCCTTCGTCGGCGGGATCCTGGTGTCGCTGGCCGAGTCGCTCGGCGCCGTCTTCCTCAAGCCGTCGCTGAAGGAGCTGTTCAGCTTCTCGCTCCTGGTCGTGATCCTCCTCTTCCGGCCCGCCGGCCTCTTCGGTCGTCGCTCCGCATGAAGTGGGCGCTCGGCGGCGCGCTCGTGGTGCTGATGGTGCTTCCGGCGGTGCTGAGCCCCTACGCGCTCACCCTGTTCATCCTGATCTTCTTCTATGGATTTCTCGGCCAGGCCTGGAACATCGTCGGCGGCTACGCGGGACAGCTCTCGGCCGGACACGCCGCGTTCGTCGGGGTCGGCGGCTATACCGCCGCGATGCTGTCGACCGAGCTCGGGCTGACGCCGTGGATCGGTATGCTCGCGGGCGGCGCGCTCGCGGCGCTCCTCGGCGCGCTCGTCGGCTATCTCGGCTTTCGCTTCGGCCTGCGCGGCTTCTACTTCGTGCTCCTCACGGTCGCGTTCGCCGAGATCTGCCGCATCGCCGTCTCGAACATCGACGCGCTCGGCGGCCCGCTCGGGCTCTACATCACCTTCACGGGCAACCCGCGGCAGTTCCAGTTCCAGGACGGGCGAGTGTACTACTACATCGCGCTGGCGCTCATGCTCGTGGCGACCTCGACCGCGTGGGCGATCGAGCGGCGCCGCTTCGGCGTCTATCTGGCGGCGATCCGCGAGGACGAGGCGGCCGCCGAGGCGCTCGGTGTGAACGCGTTCAAGTACAAGATGCTGGCGATGGTCGTGTCGTCCTTTCTCACCGGCCTCGGCGGGACCTTCTATGCGTTCTACCTCTTCTCGCTGCAGCCGAACACGCTCTTCGGCATCCCGCTGTCGGTCGAGATCATCATCCGTCCGATCGTGGGCGGCGCCGGCACGCTCCTGGGACCGATCGTCGGCTCCTTCATCCTCACGCCTCTGGCGGAGATCTCCCGGCTCTATCTCGGGCAGGGGGGACTGCACGGAGCGCACCTCATCGCGTACGGCCTGCTCCTGATCGGCGTGGTCCTGTTTCTGCCGGAGGGCGCGTACCCGCGTCTTCGGCGCGCGCTGGCGCGACGCGCGGGCGGCGCGCGATGAGCCTCCTGGTGGCGCGCGGCCTGTCGCGGCGCTTCGGCGGGCTCCAGGCCGTCGCCGGGCTCGACCTGACGGTGGGGTCGGGCGAGATGCTGGGCCTCATCGGCCCCAACGGCGCCGGCAAGACCACGGTCTTCAATCTCCTCTCGGGCTTTCTCAGCCCGGACGCCGGCGAGATCGTCCTCGCCGGCCGCTCGATCGTCGGGCTCGCGCCGCACGCGATCTGCCGGCTCGGCCTGGCGCGGACGTTTCAGATCGTCCGGCCGTTCCCGCGCATGAGCGTCCTCGAGAACGTCCGGGTCGGCGCGCTCGCCCGTTACCCGCGGGCCTCCGAGGCGCGCGACCGCGCGCGCGAGGTCGTGACGCGCGTCGGGCTCGGAACGCGCGAGCGGGCGGCCGCGAGCGCGCTGACCCTGGCCGACCGCAAGCGTCTCGAGCTGGCGCGCGCGCTCGCGACCGAACCGGCGCTGCTCCTGCTCGACGAGGTGATGGCCGGGTTGAACCCGACCGAGATCGAGGCGATCATCCGGCTGATCCGCGGGATCCACGAGTCGGGCGTGTCGATCTTGCTGATCGAGCACAACATGCGGGCGGTGATGGCGCTCTCGCAGCGGATTGTCGTGCTGAGCTTCGGCGAGCGGATCGCCGAGGGTGCGCCGGCCGACATCGCGAATGATCCGAAGGTCGTCGAAGCGTACCTGGGCGAAGAGTATGTCCGCGCTGCTCCGGCTTGACGGGGTCGAGGCCGGCTACGGCGACCTCACCGCGATCGCGGGGGTCTCGCTCGAGGTGCGAGACGGCGAGGCCGTCGCGTTGATCGGCTCGAACGGCGCCGGCAAGACGACGACCCTGAGAACGATCAGCGGCCTATTGCCGCTCCGCGCCGGACGGATCGAGTTCGAGGGCGCGCGACTCGACGGGCTGCGCTCGGCCGAGATCGTCGCGCGCGGCATCGCCCACGTACCGGAGGGCCGCCAGCTGTTTCCCTCGTTGACCGTGCGCGACAACCTCGAGCTCGGCGCCCGCGCGGCGGATCGCGCGCGGCGCGGCGACACCTTGGAGCTCGTCTTCACGCTGTTCCCGCGGCTGCGGGAGCGCGAGCGCCAGCTGGCCGGGACCTTGTCGGGCGGCGAGCAGCAGATGTGCGCGATCGGCCGCGGGCTCATGGCCCGCCCCCGGCTCCTGCTGCTCGACGAGCCGAGTCTCGGCCTGGCCCCCGTGATGGTGAAGCTCATCTTCGAGACGCTCCAGCACGTCAACGACACCGGCACCACGATCATGCTCGTCGAGCAGAACGTCCCGCGCGCGCTCCAGCTCTCGCATCGAGGCTATGTGCTCGAGAACGGCCGCCTGGTTCTCGACGGCACGCGGGCGAGCCTCCTCGGCAGCCCGCACATCAAGCAAGCCTACCTGGGCCTCTGAGCCGCTCGCCGGCCAGGGGGGCGCTTGACAACCGTGGAGCGGCCGCGCTATTCATTAGGGCATCTTAATATGGATAGGATGGTACTCCGAATTTACGAAGTCGCCCGACGCGAACCCTCGCCGCTTCCGGGGCCCGCGGAAGGGCTCGTGATAGCGCCGTCACGGGTCCGCCGCGTCGAGAGCGCGACGCTCTTCGAGCGCGGGCGCGAGGTGGTGATCGTGCACCACGGCCAGGAATACCGCCTGCGCATCACGAAGTCGGACAAGCTGATCCTGACCAAATAGCGGGCCGCCCCGGTCGTGCGCGTCGTCGCCGCCGACGAGCTCGATGTTCGCGCGGCCGCCCGCTCCGGTGCCGGAGGCCATCTCCACGAGACTCAGGTGCGATACTCTGTGGGCTCGACGAAGGGAGGAGGGGGCCGGCATGACGAGCCCGATCATCACCGAAGCCACGCGCGTCCTCGTGGACCGGCGCGACCTCACGCGCATCGAGGCCGCGGGCGCGATGGAAGCCATCATGTCGGGCACCGCCACCGACGCGCAGATCGCCGCGTTCCTGACCGCGCTCCGGATGAAGGGCGAGACGGTCGAGGAGCTGATCGGCTTCGCG
>CAYVHH010000535.1:0-12596 GCA_964450175.1 uncultured bacterium
CATGACCACGGCACCCGGCGCGCCGTTACTCGAGGTTCGCGACCTGCGGAAGGAATTTCCGATCGGCCAGGGCCTGTTTCGGCAGGCGGGAACGGTGCGGGCGGTCGACGGCGTGAGCTTCCACCTCGACCGCGGCGAGACCCTGTCGCTCGTCGGCGAGAGCGGATGCGGAAAGACGACGACGGCACGCTGCATCCTGCGCGCGATCGAGCCGACGGCCGGACAGATCATCTTCCGGCGCGGCGACGGCACGCCCATCGACGTGGCCGCGTTGCCGTCCCGGCGCGTCCGCCCCCTGCGCCGCGAGATGCAGATGGTGTTCCAGGATCCCTACTCGTCGCTCGACCCGCGCAAGACCCTGCTCGACATCGTCGGCGAGCCGCTGCTGGTCAACCGGATCGGGACCCGCGCCCAGCGGACCGAGCGCGTCGCCGAGCTCTTGCGACTGGTCGGGCTTCGCCCCGAGTTCATGCGCCGGTTTCCCCACGCCTTCAGCGGCGGGCAGCGGCAGCGCATCGGCATCGCGCGGGCGCTGGCCCTCAATCCGAGCCTCGTGGTGGCCGACGAGCCCGTCTCGGCGCTCGACGTGTCGGTGCAGGCTCAGATTCTCAATCTGCTGGTCGACCTGCAGGCCGAGCTCGGGCTGACCTACCTGTTCGTCGCCCACGATCTCTCGGTCGTGAAGCACGTGAGTGACCGCGTCGCCGTCATGTACGTCGGCCGCATCGTCGAGCTGGCGCCCACCGAGCGCCTGTTCACGCACCCGGCGCATCCGTACACCGAGGCGCTGCTGGCGGCGGTGCCGAAGCCGGATCCCCGATTGCGAGGACGGCGCATCGTGCTCGAGGGCGAGGTCGCCGATCCGGCGAGCCCGCCGGCGGGCTGCGCGTTTCATCCGCGCTGTCCCTACGCCGTCGAGCGATGCCGCAGCGAAGCGCCGCAGCTGGAGGCCGTCGCCGGCGGACACCTCGTGAGCTGTCATCGGGCGCGCGAGCTCACGCTCCGCGGGGTCGGCGAGCCGGCGTGACGTTGCGAGCTTCGGCCGCGAACCGGGGAGACCTCGATGGCTGACACGCCTCACATCGCGGAGACGACCGTGCGCGTCGACGCCGGCGCGCTCGTGGGCCCGGTCCGCCGCATCTGGACCAGCTTCGGCTACGACGAGATCAACTGGACGTCGATGCCGACCGGCAAGCGCCATCTCAAGACGATCCGCGCGTTCGCCGAGCAGCCGTACCTCGTCCGCTCGCACTACATCTTCAACAGCGGCATCGGCTGGTCCTTGCCGCACTGGGGCGCCGGCAACGTCTATCACGAGGACGCCGCCGGCCGGCCCGTCTACGATTTCAGCATCGCCGATCAGGTCTACGACGCGGTGGTGCAGGCCGGACACCGGCCGCTGGTGGAGCTGGCGTTCACGCCGCGCGCGCTGGTCCCGGACGGCGCGGAGAAAGCGTTCCCGTTCGAGCCGAGCCCGACTCAGTGGAGCCCGTACGAGGCGGGGCTGTGGGCGATGCCGCCGAAGGACTATGCGAAGTGGGGCGGGCTCGTCCGCGCGCTGGTCGAGCACTGCGTGGCGCGCTACGGCGCCGCGCACGTGCGCGGCTGGCTGTGGGAGCTGTGGAACGAGCCCGATATCTTCTACTGGCGCGGCACCGCCGAGCAGTTCTACGCGCTCTACGACGTCACGGCGGCCGCGGTGAAGGCCGCGCTGCCCGACGCGGCGGTCGGCGGGCCCACCACCACCGGTGATCTCGGCCCGGGCCGGCGGGGCCACGAGCTGTTGCGGGGCTTTCTCGCCCACTGCGCCCGCACCGGCGCCCCGCTCGACTTCGTGTCGTTTCACACGAAGGGCGGGCGCTTCACGCCCTGGCGGGTCTACGGCCCGCTCGGCGGCCCGGCGCCGACGCGAGAATCCCCGTCGAGCCTCAAGATGCTGCGCGAGGTTCGCGCCGCGCTCGACGCCGTCGGCGCGCATGCGCGCTTCCGTGACCTGCCGTGCATCGTGGACGAGTGTGACGCCTCGGTGCCCGCTCACTGGGGCGTCTACGACAATTCGAACTTTGCGTACCGCAACACGGAGTACTTCCCGGTCTTCCAGTGCAAGCTCATGAAGAAGCTCCTCGATCTCGACTCGCGGGGCGCCGCCCGGGTTCACCAGGCCACGACCTGGAGCTTCTACTTCGAGGGCGAGCGCTTCTTCGAGGGCACGCGCAGCCTGTTCACGGCGCAGGGGATCCAGAAGCCGGTGCTCAACGCCTATCGGATGCTGAGCCGCCTCGGCGAGACGCGCCTCGCCGTCGAGTCGACCTCGGCGTGGCCGCTGGGCCGCCTCGATGACGGCGAGACGGGAATGCCGGAGGAGGTCGACGCGCTCGCCACCACCGGCCGCGACGCCGTGAGCGTGCTCGTGTGGCGCCACGCCGACGATCAGTACGCCACCGACTCGCGCGCCACGGCCGTCACCGTGCGAGTCGATCATCTCCCGTTCAGCGGCGGCGCCCGCGTGAGCCACTGGCGGATCGATGGCGCGCACAGCAACAGCCACGAGATATGGCGCGCGCTCGGCGCGCCGCAGGATCCTTCCGACAGGGACCTGCACGCCATCCAGGCGCGTCAGGAGCTCGAGCGCCTCGAGCCCGACCAGACCGCGACGGTCCGTGACGGGACGCTGACATTGCGAATCGCGCTGCCGCTGCCGAGCGTGTCCTTGCTCGAGATTCGCCCGGCCGCGTCATGATCCGACGCCGTATCGCGCGCTCATCGGAGCCCCGTGATGCGCCGCATTGACCTGGATGCGTCCGCCGACTACGCTCGATTCGTTCCGGCGACGTCCCGATCGCCGGCGGTCGTGAAAGCGAGGGAGCGGCCGGAAGCCCAGCGGGGCTCAGGGGTCGATCAGGCGGTGCACGATCTCAACGGGGTGTTCAAGCGCGAGGGTATCAAGGGATTTGGAGCTGATCATGCCAAGTGAAAACTCCCGGGACCTCAACTGTCTCGCCGGCATCCGAGTCGTCGATTTCACTCAATTCGAGGCCGGCACGTCGTGCACCGAGGCGCTCGCGTGGCTGGGCGCCGACGTCGTCAAGGTGGAGAACCCGAAAACGGGTGACCCGGGCCGCCGGCTGCGGCCGGGCAAGCCCGACGACGACCCGTTCTACTTCCACATGTTCAACGCCAACAAGAAGTCGCTGACGATCAATCTCAAGTCGCCGCGCGGGCTCGAACTCGTCAAGGAGCTCCTGAAGAAGGCCGACGTCACGGTCGAGAACATGGCGCCGGGCACGATCGAGCGGCTCGGGCTCGGCTACGACGAGGTCAGGACGATCAACCCGCGCATCATCTTCTGCCAGATCCAGGGCTTCGGGACGGGCAGCAAGTACGAGAGCGGACTCGCCTTCGACATGATCGCGCAGGCCGCGGGCGGCATGATCAGCGTGACCGGCGAGGCCGATCGGCCGCCCGTCAAGCCCGGCCCGAGCTTCGGCGACACCGGCACCGGCATGCTGATGGCGGTGACGATCCTCGGCGCGCTGCTCGAGCGGCAGCGAACCGGCCAGGGGCGACGGCTGCAGGTGGCGATGCAGGACGCGATGCTCCACTACATGCGCACCTGCTTTGCCACGCAGGCGCGCACCGGGAAGCCGGCGCCGCGCCGCGGCGGAAAATCCGTCGCCGGCACCAACTCGCCCTCCGGGCTCTATCAATGCAAGCCGCTCGGCTCCAATGACTGGATCTACATCACCACGAGCCGCGGCAATCCCGAGCACTGGGGGCGGCTGATGCGCCTGATCGGGCGCGAGGAGCTGATCGACGACCCGCGTTTCGCCACCGGCGCCGCCCGGGTCGAGCGCGAGGCCGAGGTCGACGCGATCATCAACGCGTGGACGCGCCAGCACACGAAGGAAGAGGCGATGACCCTGATCAGCGGCGTCGGGGTGCCGGCCGGCGCGGTGTTCGACACGATGGAGCTCCAGAACGATCCGAGCTTCGAGAAGCGCGGCATCATGCAGGTGATGGAGCACGCGAACGGACCGTTCAAGATGCCAACCTGGCCCGTGCGGCTCGACGGTTTGACGGCGCGGATCAAACCGTCGCCGCGCCTGGGAGAGCACAGCGCCGAGGTGTTGAGCGCCTGGCTCGGCGTCGGCGCGGATGAGATCGACGCCTTGAAGAAGGAGGGGGTGCTCTAGCGCGGGCTCGTCGAACCCCTTGAGCGCGACTTCCGGGGTGTCGATCGATACGGCGCTGGGGTGCGGGTCTCCCAGTGAGGCGCGCCCGCCCCGGTCCGTGCACGTGCTGTGCAGGGTGGGGCAGGCGGCACCGTCCGACGATGCCCGCGGCACGCCCCGACCGGGAAACTTACACGAAGAGCGCGATTTAGGTCTCGTTCACCCGACCAGGGTGCCGTGGTGATGGGGGTCTGGCAAGGCCCTTGCTCTGTTGCAAGGACGAGGCGCATGCGACGACTCCTGGTCCCGCTCGTGCTAGCGGTACTGGCGGATGGGTGCTCAACCGCTCCCATCCTCCAGAAGCAGGCGTTCGACTTCAAGACCACCGCCCTCTTCAAGCTGCCGTGCGATACCCCGGAGGTGCTGCAGGCCAAGCGGGAGACCCCGGACGACGGCCTCGAGACGAAGGACAACCAATGCAATACCGTGCACCTGTTGAGGATGGTCGACCGTTTCCTCTCCATCATCGAGGCCGACGAGGCCAAGGGGATTCCCGGCGACACCATTGCCGAGGTACGAGCCAAGGGGTTCAGCATCTTCACCGACGCCCAGGAACGCAAGCGGCGCCCCAATACCAAGCCCCTCTACGGCAACGACGCGCTGGCCGCCGTGGGTATGAGCGTGGCCCCGCCCCCCCTGCAGAAGCCCGAGGAAATCAAGGCCTATGCTGATTTCATGGCCGCTCACTACGGCGAGGAGTACTACGAGAAGGACATGAAAAATGTGGTGGACCGCATCTGTCTGAATCGGCGCGACTCCCACGAGCTAGGCGACGACCGGACGTTCGCAATCGTGTGGCGCAACGGCCATGTCTTCAAGCGGGTCATCAAGGGAGGGCCGGTAGACAACCCGAAGCAGGAGCGCGCGTTCCTGGTTTGTCCCGGCGATTTCATCATCGACACCATCAAGGGCGTCGGCAGCAAGGCCGCGACCGGTATCATGGTCATACCCTGATCAGGGGCCGCGCTGCGCTAGACCGGCGTTCCCGCATCCTCTACGCGCTCGCGTCCGCTCAAGGCCGGACGCCGGGCGTCTCGATCGCCATCCCCCGTGCGCGCCACATCAGGAACAGCTCGAGCTCGACGAGCTCGGGCGCACCGTAGTCGTACGGCTCCGCGCGGATTCCGACCAGACAGTTGCGCAGCCGCCGCTGGAGCGAGCCGAGGCTCTGCCATTCGAGCCGATAGACCGGATAGCCGGTCGGATGCGCTTGCGGGATCACGTTGCCGGCCAGACGCTTGCCCCAGTTATCGTCGTGGCACTGGCTGCAGGCGAGGTTGAGCTGACCCTGCCGCCGATAGAACGCGGCGCGTCCGTTGTCGAGGAACGGCTGCGTCCTCGCGTCGACCGCGATGCCGATCGGCGCGCCGCGTGACCAGCGCGCCACGAACGCCGTCAGCGCGAGAAGCTCGCGGCTCTCGTACGCGAGCGCCGGGGCCTGCTGACGCTCGGTCCGGCACCGGTTGATGCGCTGCTCCAGATTCACCGGGCGCTTGAGCGCGTCGTCGAACGCGGGATAGCGCGCGGCCACGCCCTTCATGCTGACGCCCGCGTCGCCGTGGCAGTCGGCGCACGCGCGGCCGGCGGCGCCGGTCTTGCGCGCCCACAAGGCGCCGCCCTCGAGCACCCCGAGCATCCCGGGATTGGCCGTGTCGTCGTCCTGCATCGCACGGGACTCGCGGCTCATGAAGTCGTAGCCCGAGCGGCGCTCGGCCTGTGGGATCTCGCCGGCGAATGCCGTGCCGGCGAGCAGGATCAGCGCCGACGCGGCGATGAGCCGGACGATGCTCCCGCTCAATCGACCGTGATCGCGGCCGACTCGGTCGCCGAGAAGCCGTTGTCGCCGGTCCACTGGAACGCGATGGTCCCGCTCTCGGTGGCGACGGTCGAGAAGGCGAAGAACGGGTTGGCGGCGATCGCCGGGTGGAGCTCGGCCCGAAAGACCTCCGTGCCGTTGTAGGTGCACACGAAGAGCCGGACGATGTCGCGCGGAATCGCCGTGCCGAGCTGGGTGCGGCGGTATCCGGTCTCCATCGGGTGCGAGAGGAGCGTCTTGATCTCGATGACCTCGCCGCGCCGGGCTCGGGGGGGCACGTTGACGAGCGCGCTGGCCACGGCTACGCGTCCTCGAGACAGGCGGCCAGGGTCACGACGACCGCCGCGGTGGCCGACCAGAACGATCCGTCGCTGAGCTCCGCGATCGCGGTCACTGTCTGGGTGTTGGCGAGCCGGATGCGGGTCGACACGCGCGCGCGCCCGGCGCGCGGCCCGAAGCGGAAGCTCACGACCTCGGGCTGTGGGTTCAGCTCGGTGAACACGTGGATCGCGCGCACATGATCGGCCGCCGTCATCGGACTCTCGATGCTGACCGTGAGCGGTACGGTGTTGCCGTTCTCGGAGAGCGGCGGCAGCTCGAGCTTCACCCGGCCGTTCGAGACGCGGGACGAGCCGACGACCTTACGGATGGCGTCCTGCATCGCCTCGGGGGTCGCGTGCGCGGGCACCACGGTGATGACGGCACCGAGCCCCAGCCCGGCTGCGGCGGCTTGCAAGAATGCGCGACGCGACGTCTCGCGGTCTATCAATTCTTCAACGTCGTCAAGAAGGCCACCACGTCCTCGATCTGCTCGGCGCTCAGGACGGGCTTGCCGCGCCACGCCGGCGCCACTCGCGCGAGCCCATCGGTTCGATGATACGCCGGCATGATCGTGGCCGGGTTGATTCGGCTGGAATCGACGATCCGCAGGCGCAGCTGCCCCTCGGACCAGCGCTTGCCGGCGCCCGCGAGATCGGGCGCGAGATTGCCCTGGAAGCGCTCCTCCGGGAACGGGCCGCTGTGGCAGAGCAGGCACAGCCCGAGCTGGCGGTTGGTGACGATCGCTCGGCCGCGCGCGGGGTCGCCCCTGGCGCCGGTGAGCGACGTCGGGATCGCGTCTTGCGCTCTCGCCACCGCGCCGCTCGCCGTGCCCACTGCGCAGCAGGCGGCGACGACGGCCGCGGCGAATCTCACCCGAACGCCTCGGCGGTGATCGTGTGGAACCAGGCCTCGGCGAGCACCGCCTCCGCCTTGCGCGTCTCGCGCGGAGCGCCCGACGGGCTCACGCCGCCGGCGCCCGGGACGTCGGCGAGCTGTCCGCCGGTGGGCTGGTAGACGCCGGCGACGGAAATTCCGTAGTCGGGCGCGACGAGGCTGTAGCAGGTGTTGATCAGCTTGGGGATCGAGGGCGTGCCGCCCGCGAGGAGCGTGGCCACCGCGGCCGCGCACACCTTGGCCTGTGAGTTCGCGGCGAACGCCGACTTCGGCATCGCGCCGGCGATCGCCGCGTCGCCGATGACGTGGATGCCGGCCTGCAGCTTCGACTCGAACGTGACCGGATCGATCGGGCACCAGCCGCTGCGGTCGGCGACGCCGGCGACGTCCGCGATGTGGCCCGCCTTCTGCGGCGGGATGACGTTGGCCACCTTCGCCTGGTGCCGGCCGAAGTCGGTCACCAGGGTGCGCGTCGGGGCGTCGACCGAGGTGACGTTGCCGCCCTTGGAGAGCGGTACCCACTCGAGCAGGCCCGGATAGAGCTCCCTCCAGGCGGCCTGGAACAGACCCTGCTTCGAGAACGCGTCCTTCGCGTCGAGCACGATCAGCTTGGACTTCGGCTTCTTCGTCTTGAGGAAGTGGGCGATCAGGCTGGCGCGCTCGTAGGGGCCGGGCGGGCACCGGAACGGATTCGCCGGCGCCGAGATGACCACGAGGCCGCCGTCGTCCATCGCCTCGAGCTGGCGGCGCAGCAGCAGGGTCTGCTCGCCCGCGCGCCAGGCGTGCGGCATCTGGGTGGCCGCCGCCTCGTCGTAGCCGGGGAGCGCACCCCATTTGATGTCGATGCCGGGCGCCAGCACGAGCCGGTCGTACGACAGCTTCGCGCCGTCGGCGAGCGTGACCGACTTCGCCTGCGCGTCGACCGCGGTCGCGATGGTGCGCTGGATCGCGATGCCATCGGCGGCGACGTGCTCATACGTGAACTGCTGCGCGGAGAGCTCGCGCAGCCCGATGATCACCGCGTTGCTGAACGGGCACGCGAGGAACGTCGCGTTCGGCTCGACCAGGGTCACGACGATGCGCGGGTCGAGCTGGCGAAGCGCACGGGCGCAGCTCGCGCCCGCGAAGCCGCCGCCGACCACCACGACCCGAGGCGCGGTCGCCTGGGCGCGGGCGGCGCGTGGGCGCAGGCCCGCCGCGGCGGCGGCCGCAACGCCGAGCGTGAGAAAGTGTCGGCGCGTCGCCTTCATCGCTGCGCGGCGTACCAGGCGGCGATCGCCTCGATCTCGGCGTCGGTGAATCCTTTGGCGATGCGGTCCATCACCGTGCCGGTCCGGGCGCCCGACTGGAAGTCGTGCATGGCCTTGATGATCTCGGCGCGATCACGGCCCGCGAGCCGCGCGACGGGAGACGGGCCGCGTGACGACGAGGGGTGACAGCCCGAGCACGCCGCGGCGCCGGCCGGCGGCCCGGCCGATACGACGGTGGCCGCCGCGATCGAGACGCACGTGATCGCGGCGGCCACGAGTTTACGCATCACTCACACCATCTGGTAGCCATGGTTCTTGAGCGGGAACGTACGGATGCGCTTGCCGGTCGCCCGGAACATGGCGTTCAGGACCGCCGGCGCCGCCACGCAGATCGTCGGCTCGCCGACGCCGCCCCAGAACCCACCCGACGGCATGATGATCGCCTCGACCTTGGGCATCTGCGCGATCTTCATCGAGTCGTAGGTGTTGAAGTTCGTCTGCTCGATGGCGCCGTTCTTCACCGTGCACTCTTCCATGAAGACCGCCGACAGGCCATAGACGAACGAGCCGGCGATTTGCCGCTCGATCTGCGCCGGGTTGACAGCATAGCCGGGATCGGTCGCGCAGACGATGCGGCGTACCTTCACCTTGTCGCCGCCGGTGACGGACACCTCCGCGCACGCGGCCACGTAGCTGCCGAAGGCCATCATGTGCGCCAGCCCTCGGTGCACGCCCTGCGGCGCGGGCTTGCCCCATCCGGCCCGGTCGGCGACCGCGTTCAGCACCGCGAGGTGCTTGGGATGCTTGCTCATCAGCTTGCGCCGGAACTCGAGCGCATCCTGACCGGCGGCCAGCGCGAGCTCGTCCATGAAGCATTCCAGGAAGATCGCGTTCTGGTTGATGTTCACGCCGCGCCAGAATCCGGGCGGGACGTGCGTGTTGCGCATCGCGTGGTCGATGAGGAGATTGGGCACGGTGTAGCCGAGCGTGAAATCGCCGCTCGGATCGAGACCCTGGAACGTGGCGTTGTCCCGGCCGTCCTGGAGGTTTTGTGGAAACACCGCGGCGAGGATCGACTGGCCCGACAGCCGCATGTGCAGCCCGACGAGATTTCCGCTCGCGTCCAACCCGCCGCTCATCTTCGCCTGCATGACCGGGTGATACCGGCCGTGCATCATGTCTTCTTCGCGCGACCACAGGAGCTTCACCGGCGTGCCCGGGATCTGCTTGGCGATCAGCACGGCCTGCGTCACGTAGTCGTGGAAGGCGCCGCGCCGGCCGAAGCCGCCGCCGAGGTTGATCTTGTAGACCTCGCACTTGTCGGCCGGCAGGCCCGACGCCGCCAGGGTCGCCGCGAACGCGGCCTCGCCGTTCTGCGTCGGCACCCAGACCTCGCACCGATCCGCCGTGTATTTGGCCGTCGCGTTCATCGGCTCCATCGGCGCGTGGTTCTGGAACGGGTACGCGTACACCGCCTCCACCTTCTTGGCGGCGCCGGCGATTGCACCCTTCACGTCGCCGATCTGGGTCCGCACGAAGGCCTGGTCGGCGCCGAGGCCTTCCTTCAGCGTGTCGGCGATGGTGGCGCTCGACACCTTCGCGTTGGGGCCCTCGTCCCAGACGATCGGCAGCGCGTCGAGGGCGGTCTTGGCCTGCCACCACGTGTCGGCGACGACGGCGACCGCGGAATCGCCGACCTGCACGACGTGCTTCACACCCGGCATGCCCTGCGCCTTGGCGGCCTCGAAGCTCTTCACCTTGCCGCCGAACACTGGGCAATCCTTGATCGCGGCGTTGAGCATCCCCGGCATCGTGAGATCGAACCCGTAGATCTGGGCGCCGGTCACCTTCTGCACCGTGTCCAGGCGCTTCACCGACTTACCGATGATCTTCCACTCTTTCGGATCCTTGAGCGCCACATCGGCGGGTGGCGTCAGCTTCGCGGCGGCCTCCGCCACCTTGCCGTACGTGGTCGTGCGACCGGACGGCTTGTGCGTGATGACGCTGTTGGCGGCGCTGCACTCGGCGGCCGGCACGGCCCAGGCATTGGCCGCGGCCTGCACGAGCATCACGCGAGCCGTGGCGCCGCCCTTGCGGACGTACTCGTTGGACGTGCGGATGCCGCGGCTGCCGCCCGTGGAGAAGTCGCCCCACGGCCGCTTGCGCGCGACGGACTGGCCGGGCGTCGGATACTCGGTGGTCACCTTCGTCCAGTCGCACTCGAGCTCTTCGGCGACCATCTGCGCCAGGCCGGTGAGCGTGCCTTGCCCCATCTCGGAGCGGGCGATCCGGACCACGACCGTGTCGTCCGGGCGGATGACCACCCAGGCGTTGATCTCGGGCGAGCCGTCCTGCGCTCGAACGACGCTGGTGCCGAACGGGATCCTCAGGCCGAGGGTGAGCCCGGCGCCGACGGCCGCCGTGCCGATGACGAACGAGCGCCGATCGATCTTCGGGGTCTTGATGATCATGGCTCTCCCCTATGCCTTCGCCGCGGCGTGAATGGCTTCGCGCACCTGCTGGAACGTGCCGCAGCGGCAGATGTTGGTGATTCCCGCGTCGATGTCGGCGTCGGTCGGCTTCGGCTTGTCCTTCAGGAGCGCCGCGACCGCCATGATCATCCCGGCCTGGCAGTAACCGCACTGGGGCACGTCGTAGTCGACCCAGGCCTTTTGCACCTTGTGCAGGACGCCGCCATTCGCCAGGCCCTCGATCGTGGTGATCTGCTTGCCCTCCGCCGAGGCGACGGGCAGCACGCAGGAACGCACCGCCTTGCCGTCGAGGTGCACCGTGCAGGCGCCGCACATCGCGACGCCGCAGCCGTACTTGGTTCCGGTGAGGCCGGCCTGCTCACGGATCGCCCACAGAAGGGGCGTGCTGGGACTGACGTTGACCTCGAGCGATTTGCCGTTGATGCTCAAGCGCGCCATGGTCTTTCCTCCCGGGGTTGCGGTGCGGTGGTGTGACTATATCCGCGATCACGCTCGCGAGGGCAAGTTCTCTACAGGGGCTTGATTTGCACCTTGCGCCATTTGATGGCGCCGCCGGGCGCGTCGTGGGGCCCGTTGCCGAACTGAAGGGCGAACGGTCCCTGCGCATGCTGGCTGTTCTGAACGTCGGCGGTCTTGACGCCGTTCAGCACGACGGTGAGCTGCGAGCCCCTGGCCGTGATCTCGTACGTGTTCCATTTGCCGCCGGCCTTGGGCATCGGCGAGACCTTGGCCACGTTGACGATGGCCCCGGTACCGTAGGACGGCTCCGGGCGCTGATCGTAGATGTTCACTTCGTAGGCGCTGGTCGAGGTGACCGCGTTGGGATCGGAGCAGCGGAGGAAGACGCCGCTGTTCGTGGTGTGATCCGCCCAGAACTCCGCCCGGATCTGAAAATCCTTGTAGGAGCCCTTCGAGACGAGAAAGCCGCCCTTGCCCTTGTCCGCGATGATGGCGCCGTCCTCGGCGCGCCAGTTGGCATCGCCGATGCGGTTCCAGTTGTCCAGGCCGGTCGCGCCATCGATGAGGGTGGTCCAGCCGGCGTCGGACTGACCGAACGACCTGTAGGCGCACCCGAGCACGGTCAACCCGACGACCAGCAGCCCCATGACGACGGACCGGCGTCTCATAAGGATCTCCTCTTGGGCGGAGTATACTCGGCCCACCGCGTGCGAGAACACCCTCACGCACGCTCCACAGCAGAGGAGACTCGCATGCGCTGGGCGACCTTTCAGATTCTTCCTGCTACCACGGAGCGGATCGGTGTGGTGCGAGGCGACGAGATTTACGCCGTGGCCGCGGGGCCCCGGCTGATCGACCTGCTCGGCGATGACGGCGAGCGGCTCGCCGCCGCCGGCGCCAAGACGCTCGCGTCGCCCGCGGAGGTCGTGCGGGTGGACCACGTGCGGCTGCTCCCGCCGATCCCGCGGCCGCCGGCGGTGCGTGATTTCATGACGTTCCGCCAGCACATCGAGGTGATCCGGAAGTCGCAGGGGCTCGAGCTGCCCAAGCAATTCTTCGAGTTGCCGGTCTTCTACTTCACGAATCCCCACGCGCTGGTGGGCGCCCACGATCCGGTGCCGATGCCGCCGGG
>CAYVHH010000536.1:0-4004 GCA_964450175.1 uncultured bacterium
GGCGACTACACCGCGACGGCCGGATCCTGACCACCGATTGGTCGAGGTACGACGGAAAGAAGCACTGCGTCTTCCAGCCGGCCCGCATGTCGCCCGCGGAGCTCGAAGCCGGGACGGAGTGGGTCGCGCGTCGGTTCTACGCTCCGCGATCGATCGCCCGCCGGCTCGCGGGCTCCCGCGTGGGGCTCTGGTGGAGTCTCCCGCGGAACGTCGGCTACATGCTCGCCGGTTTCTCGAATGCGGCGCCGTCGTGGGACCCGGGGGAGTCCGGACGCCACGTCCAAGCACCGACATGATCTGCGACGTCTTCGGGAGGCCCCTTCCCTGTCAGGGACGGACGCCGATGATCTTGTCCCAGTCGGTCGCGTGCTGGTAGGCGTACGCGACTCGCATCAGGAGCGAATCGTCGAAGAAGCGCCCGACGAGCTGCATGCTGACCGGAAGACCCCCCGACGACTTGCCCACCGGGAGGGCAAGCGCCGGGTGGCCGGTGTAGTTGAAGGGCTGCGTGTTACGCGAGCCGGCCCGGCTCGCCGACGCGAGATTGTCCTCGACGGCCTCGAGATAGCTGCCGGGCGTGTGGTTCTTCGGTGCGGTCATGATGCATGTCGGCATCACGAGCACGTCGACGTCGGCCAGCGCCGCGTCGTAGGCCTTGATGTAGGTGGGCCGCACGTTCTGGGCCTTGGCGTACACGCCGCCGTGATAGTTGCGGCGACTCAGCTCGGAGACGATGAGCGACAGCTTGGTGCGTGGCGCGAGCACGTCGGCCTGCGAAGCCCAGAGCTTGTTGATGGCCGCGATGACGGAGGCGGGGTAGTAGGTCCTGGTGAAGGCGCCGAAGAAGCCGCTCTTGAACAGCGCCAGCGCGCCCTCGCCCGTGAGCGCAGCTTGGGCGGTGCGGATCGCATGGTGCACGGGGATGGAGACCTTGGCCACGCCCGCCCCGGCCTTGGCGAGCACATCGACCGCCGCGAGGACCAGGTCGCGCACGTCGTTCTGCGCGTCGTCGAAGCCTTCCTGGAGCACACCGATGCGCAGCCCGGCGACACCTTCAGCGAGCCGGCTCATCACGTCGACGCGAGCAGGCACGTCGCGCGTCGAGCGGGGATCGTACGGGTCGTATCCCGCCGTGGCCTGGAGCGCTGCCGCCGCGTCCTCCACGGTGCGGGTCATCGGCCCGGTGTAGTCGATCGACTGATCCGAGCCGAACCCGATCCCGAAGTGCGATACGAGCCCGAACGTAGGCTTGTGGCCGACGATCCCGCAGTACGCGGCCGGGATGCGGATCGAGCCGCCCTGGTCGCCGCCGAACGAGATGTCCACCTGGCCGGCGGCCACGGCCGCGCCGGAGCCCGACGACGATCCGCCGGTCACGTGCTCGCGGTCGTGGGGATTCAGGGGACGGCCGTAGTCACCGATCGCGCCGCCGGTGCCGAAGCCGCCGCTCAGCCCGTTCATCACGTTCTTGCCGACGATGGTGCCGCCCGCCTGCAAGACGCGGGTGACCACGGTGGCGTCGAAGTCGGGGACGAAGCCGTCGAGGGCGAAGGAGCCGAAGCTCATCGGGATGCCGGCGATCGCGATGTGGTCCTTGAAGCTGACCGTCTTGCCCTTCAGCAAACCGTCGGCGGCTCCCTCGATCCGGCACTTCCACATCCAGGCATTGAGGGGGTCTTCCTCTGCGCTCGGTCGACGGCCGGGTGTCCGGGCGGCCGAGACCATCGGCGGCCTGGGCTCCTCGATCCGTGCTTGCACGAAAGCATCGAGCTGGCTCAGCTGCTCCATGAGGTGCTTCCGGTACAGGACGGCCTCCTCCGGACCCAGCTGGATGCCCAGCCCCTTGGCCACCGCCACGACTTCATCGACGTCAGGCACCGCGTACATGGATGTCCCCCCTTCTCACCGTCGCAGCGTCATGCGTTGTCCGGTGTCCCCAGCCAGAACGGGCTGGTCTTGCCGATCAGCTCGAGATAGGCGCGGCGCTCCTCCCGGCGGATCGACCCACCGGATCCGGGCCGTCCCGCATCTCGACGCTCACCGGATCGCCGCAATCGAGGCACGAGGCGTCCCCGAGGCCCAGCGCCCGAGCGAGCTCCGCGTACTGCGGCGCGGTTCCGGTGTCGACGAGCCCGCGCATGATGCGTTGGAACATCCGGTCCATGACACGCGCGTCGGCCATCGCTGCCTCCCCGCGAGTATATGTCACGCGCCGTCGGCCGGGCCGGCCGACGACAACCCGTCGCTTGACGAGACGCCGACGCATGGCGGAGGATCGAGGTGCCCATGCGCCAGGACATCCGCTTCTGCCACAGCGCGGACGGCGCCCGGATCGCGTACGCGGTCACCGGCGCGGGATCGCCGCTCGTGATGTCCGCGACCTGGCTTACCCACCTCGAGCACCAGTGGCGGAGCCTCGCCTGGCGCCCCTGGCTCGAGGCCCTCTCGCGCGAGCACACGGTCCTGCGCTACGACTCGCGAGGATGCGGCCTGTCCGACCGTGACGTGGAGGATCTCTCGTTCGAGACGTGGGTGGACGACTTCGAGGCGGTCATCGAGGCAGCCGAGTTCGAGCGATTCTCGCTGCTGGGCGTCTGCCAAGGCGGACCCATCGCGATCGAGTACGTTGCGCGTCATCCAGGACGGGTGAGTCACCTCGTGCTCTACGGCACCTACTCGCGCGGCCGGGCGCAGCGCTTCGACGTTCCACAAGAGGTCGAGAAGGCCCGGCTGCTGCTCGAGCTGACTCAGCTCGGCTGGGGGCGCGCGAACCACGCGTTCCTCCAGGTGTGGGCCTCGCAGTTTCAACCCGGCGGCACGCTCGAGCATCTCCGCTCCTGGTCCGATCAGCAACGGGCGGCGACCTCACCCGAGATGGCGGTTCGTCTCTTGCGGATCAGCTTCGAGACCGACGTGCGCGAGTCGGCACGACGGGTCTCGTGCCCGACCTTGATCATCCACGCCGAGCGCGACGCGGTCGTCCCGATCCAAGAGGCGCGCGTCCTCGCCGGGCTCATCCCGGGCTCCCGCTTCGTCCAGCTCGACAGCGAAAACCACATGCTCCTTCCGAGCGAGCCCGCCTGGACGCGCTTCCTCGACGAGGCTCGCCGTTTTCTGCCGCACGCGAGTGCCCGCGAGGGCGCGCACGCCGCCAAGCTCACCCTGAGCGATCTCACGCCGCGCGAACGCGACATCCTGGAACGCATCGCCCAAGGGCTCGACAATCGGGAGATCGCCACGGTCCTCGGGCTGTCGGAGAAGACCGTCCGCAACCACATCAGCCGCGTCTTCGACAAGATCGGAGCGCAGCATCGCTACCAAGCGATCGTGCGCGCCCGCGAGGCCGGCCTGGGTACGGCGTCCGGCCTGCCCTCGCGCTGACCGGGACTTCCGTCCCGGCCCGGGAAAAACGCCGGCCGGGACGCTCGCCTCAAGACGGACCGTCCCCGCCGCTCCACACTACGCGCCAAGGAGGAACACCATGCCCAGGTTCGTGATCGAGCGCGAGATTGTCGGAGCGGGAAAGCTGTCGCGCGAAGACCTGCACGCGATCTCCCAGAAGTCGTGCGGCGTGCTTCGCGCCATGGGCCCGAGTATCCAGTGGATCCAGAGTTTCGTCACCGATGACAAGATCTACTGCGTCTACCTGGCGCCGGACGAGGAGGCGGTCCGCCGGCACGCCGCGCAGGGTGGTTTCCCGGCCGACTCGGTCGCACGCGTGCGCGCCGTGATCGATCCGGTCACCGCGGAGTAGTCGTTCAGGTCCTCGCCCACCCTCCGGCCTATCGCGCCCGACCGGGCTCCCGACGGGCGACCGTGGCCGGAGGATGCTAAAGTTGCCTCCGGCTCAGTGCGGTGACATCAGCTTGACGCCGCGGGCCGACGCGGAGGGTGAGGCGATGGACTTCGGGATCTTCAATCTCATGGGGGCGCGCCAGCCGGACAAGCCGACGGCGCAGGTGTTTGGCGAAGTCGCCGAGCAGACGAAGCTGGCCGACACGCTC
>CAYVHH010000537.1:0-23879 GCA_964450175.1 uncultured bacterium
CAGACGGCGACAGCCGAGATCTTGAAGGTCATCTCCGGCATGCCGACCGACGCGCAGCCGGTCTTCGACACCATCGTCCGAAACGCCGGCCGCGTGTGTGACGCCGTTGACGCCTTACTAAGCCTTCGCCAGGATAATGAGCTGATCGTCAGCGCGCACTGGGGGCCGATCGGGGTCCAACTAGGGAGGCGGGGGCCGTTGACGGAGGGAACGGTGAACGGCCGCACCATCCTCGGCGCGCGCCCGACCCACGTCGCGGACCTTGCGACAGCATCGGAGTTCCCCGAGGGCCGGGAGTTGGCCCTCCGGTGGGGGCACCGAACGACGCTCGGGGTTCCCCTCCTGCGGGAGGGTAAGGCGCTGGGCGCATTGCTGATCCGGCGCACCGAGGTCCGCCCGTTCTCGGACGCGCAGATCGCAATGCTGCAGACCTTCGCCGACCAAGCGGTCATCGCCATCGAGAATGTCCGCCTGTTCACCGAGCTGCAAGAGAAGAACAAGGCGCTCACCGAGGCCCACCAGCAGGTCACCGAGGCCTTGGAGCAGCAGACCGCCACAAGTGAGATCCTGCGGGTGATCAGCCAGTCCCCGACGGACGTGCAGCCGGTGTTCGATACGATCGTGACCAGTGCCGTCCGCTTGCTGAGGGCGCACTCGGGCAGCCTGACTCGACTCGTCGGCGATCAGATCGAGCTCGCCGCGCTCACGAGCACCGACACCGCCGGTGACGCCGACCTGAGAGGGACCTTCCCAAGATCGCTGCATTCCGCGGGGTCGATCGTCCACGCCATCCGTGATCGTGTGCCACTCAATGTTACCGACACCGAGGTCGATCCACGAAGGCCCGAAGCCTTTCGGGCGATGGCCCGAGCCCGTGGCTACCGAAGCCAGGTGGTGGTGCCGCTGCTCCATCACGGCGAGGCCATCGGGGCAATCACCGTCACCCGCCGCGAACCCGGCGGCTTCACCGACGACGAGATCGCGCTCCTCAAGACCTTCGCGGACCAGGCCGTGATTGCGATCGAGAACGCCCGCCTGCTGACCGAGCTGCAGGCGCGGACGCAGGAACTCAGCCGCTCGGTGGGCGAGCTTCGGGCCCTCGGGGAGGTCGGTCAGGCGATCAGTTCAACCCTGGACCTCCGAACCGTGCTGAGCACGATCGTGGCCCGGGCCACGCAGCTCTCGGGCACCGACGCGGGCGTCATCTACGAGTATGACGATCAGCGCGAGGTGTTCGTGCCTCGCGCCACCGAGCATCTTGAGGCCGAGATCGTCGAGACGATGCTCACCACGCCGGTCCGCAAAGGGGAAGGTGCGACCGGACGGCTTGCTGAGACACGGGAACCGATCCAAGTGCCGGACATCTTGGCAGCGCCCGCCGAGAGCCGAGTGCGTGGCGCGCTCGTGCGAGCCGGATACCGAGCCCTGCTGGCAGTCCCCCTGGTCCGCGAAGGTCACCTGATCGGCGGCCTCACGGTGATTCGCAAGACCCCGGGCGCCTTTGCCCCGGAGACGATCGAGCTCTTGCAGACGTTTGCTACGCAGTCCTCCCTGGCTATCCAGAACGCACGTCTCTTCCGAGAGATCGAGGACAAGAGCCGCCAGATCGAAGTCGCCAGCCAGCACAAGTCTGAGTTCTTGGCGAATATGTCCCACGAACTGCGAACGCCTCTGAATGCAATCATCGGCTTCTCAGAAGTCCTGACCGACCGCATGTTCGGTGAGCTCAACGAGAAGCAGGACGAGTATCTGAAGGACATCTACGCCTCGGGCACCCATCTCCTCTCTCTGATCAACGACATCTTGGACCTGTCGAAGATCGAAGCGGGGCGGATGGAGCTCGAACTCACGGACTTCCATCTCCCCACGGCGCTCGACAATGCTCTGACCCTGGTGCGCGAGCGTGCTGGGCGACGGAGCATCACATTGCGGATGAGCATCGATGAGCGGCTGGGCGAGGTTCGGGCGGACGAGCGGAAGATCCGGCAGGTCGTCCTGAACCTCTTGTCGAATGCGATCAAGTTCACGCCGGAGGGCGGGCGGATCGAGGTCGCAGCAGTGCCACGAGACGAATCGGTGGAGGTGTCAGTCAGCGACACTGGGGTCGGCATCGCGCCCGCGGATCAGGAGGCGGTATTCGAGGAGTTCCGCCAGGTCGGGACGTCGGAGAAGAACGCCGAAGGTACAGGGCTCGGGCTGACCCTCTGTCGGAAGTTCATCGAGCTCCATGGCGGAAGAATCTGGGTCCAGAGTCAGGTGGGCGTGGGCTCGACGTTCACGTTCACGATCCCGGTGTGAGGTGCCGCATCGGCGCAGCCGGATCCCGCCCGAAGGGTCGACCAGAGCCGGGGGCCGCTACTTCAGAAAGAAGGTCGCCCCGACCACCCCGGTGTGTGACTCGAAGCCGTAGTTGGGACTCGACGTGCTGCCATTGGAGATGTGCTGGAGGCGGTAGCCGAGGTAGAGAGCCGTCCGGTCGGTGAGGAAGAAGGACGCCCCGACACCGCCGTCGGTCATGAACGCGAAGTGCGAGCGAATCTCTGGAACGTTCAGGTCGGTGCCTCCCGCGGCGCCCACCCATTCGACCCACGGGACCAAGCGGCCGAGCCCGAGGAAGTGATAGCGTCCCACTATGGCGAGCCCGGCCCAGTTGGTATCGGATGGGTGCGTGTACTGTTGGAACAGGGGCTCGAGGCCGATTTCCAGGGCGCCGTACAGCGCGTTGTGCAGCATCCCTGATCCCGTCGTGCCGAACGGGATCACCGACAGGCGAACTCCGGCGTTCCAGAATTCGATGTCGCTGAACGGCACGGCTCGAAGTGAGGCCTCCACGCCGCCGCCACCTTCCAGCGACAGGAGCATCGCTCCCTTGTGGAAGGTCTGTTCCGGGTCGAATGCGCTCGACGCCAGCGGTACCATCCCGACAATGACTAGCGCCGCGACGAATGCCACGAGCCGCTCTCGGAAGGCGATCTCTGCGCGCAGACGACAAAGCTCCGCGCTGATCATACCATCCGGCCGGATCGAGGGTCAGGAGCGGGGCATCCTCCGCGGAGGTTCAGGATGAACATCCAGCCGATCGACTACCTGGTGCATTTCTCGAACGTCCTGCTCCTCGTCTCCTATTCCGTGCGCAACATCTTGTGGCTGCGCTGGTTCGCGGTCGCCGCCGCGCTCACCAACATGCCGTACTTTCTGCTTCAACACACCGTGCTGTGGCCGCCGATCTTCTGGGCGCTGGTGTTCACTGCGATCAATCTGTATCAGATCTCGCGCATCTATCTCGAGCGCCGGCCGGTGGTGCTCTCCGCGGACGAGCAGAGGCTCTACGACCTTGGATTTCGATCGCTGCGCCCGCGGGAGTTCGTCTCACTGACCCTGGTGGGCGAGTGGATGAGCGCCGCGGCCGGCGACCGGATCTTGATCGAGGGCGAGCCCGTCTCGCGCCTCTGCATCCCGATCGCGGGGAGCGCGGAAGTCCGCAAGGCGGGGAGGACCGTGGGGACGCTCGAGCCCGGTCACATTGTTGGGACCGCCCTGGCCTTGACCGGGGCGCCCTCCCCCGTCGAGGCAACGTTCATCGAACCCGCTCGCTACATGAGCTGGCCGCTCCCGAGCCTCCGTGCGTTCATGGACAAGAGACCTGACCTCCGGGTCGCGCTGCAGAGCCTGGTGAGTCGCGACCTGGCGGGAAAGCTCGAACGCCTTATGGCCTAGCGGCCGTCGGGTGATGGCCCGGCGCCGCCGGCCGCATCGGCCGCGCCGGACGGGCACACGCCGTCCGTCATTTCTGTCAAGCGGCTTGCGCAGCGCGTGATGGAACCTATTGATTGTCCGCGCTCATTTGGCGTGGCCATTTTCTTGCTGACTCGAATGCGGCAGGAGGAACCTGCCCATCCGCTCACGTACTTGCCCGACCGGGATCGTCGTCGCGACCCTGGCGGCGATCGCCGCCGTCCTTGTTTTCGCTGGAGGAGCCTGGGCCCAGAGCAGAGGCGGCTGGTCCCTGGTCACGCCCCCGCCGGTCCCCGAGAGGCGCGTACTGATGAAGGTGTACACCGCGAGCTCTGATTCCGAAGTGCAGGCCGCCGTGTCGAACCTGCCCGGCGAAGAACAGGTCCGCCTCGTCACGCAGGTCTACAAGATCCTCACGATTCAGGCCGCCGCCAATCGGACCGAGGCGCTGCTCGCCGCGCTTCAGGACACGTCGGCTCCCGTTTCGAGCTGGCGGACTCTCGAGACGTTCGATTCCGCCACGTCCTGCGAGCAAAAGCGCGAGCACGCCCTGCAGAGCTTCGAGCGTGCCGCCGCGAAGGTCCGCTCCGAGGCGCCCGATGGCGACGAGCTTGCCGTCGAGGACTGGACGATCCTCGAGGGATTGGCGGCCTGCCGAATGAGCCGCTGCGTGCCGGAGTCGACGCTCTCACTACGTTGACAGCGTAGTCTCCTCGCGCCGAGACCACGAGCGCCGACCCGAACCACCTCCGCTCCAACCGCGCGCGCCCGATCGTCAAAAAAATGCGTCACCCGGCTCAACTGGCACCGGATCACGTTAGAATGCCGGCGTGAGATTTCTGGTCGTCCTGCTCGTCTCCGCAACGCTCGTCCTCGTCGGCTCGGCTTCCTGGGCGTACAACTGCCCGGTCGTGATCAAGCAGGCGGAGGACACGATCAAGAAGGCCGAAGCCGGCAAGGTAAGCCCCGAGACGCGGCAGCTGATCGACGAAGCCAAGAAGCTCCTGGCCGAGGCCAAAGCCCACCACGACACCGCCAAGACCAAGCGCGACCACGGCGACTCGGTCCGCAAGGCCAAGACCGCCATCGCCTACGCCGAAGAGGCCATCATCCTCCAGAATCCCTAGCGCGCCATTGGGGGGACGCTGCCAGCGTTTGCCGGCAACGCGATCTTCATCACGGGCGCCTCGTCCGGTATCGGGGCCGCCCTCGCCCGAGAATTCTCCCATGAGGGAGGTGACGTGGCGCTGGTGGCCCGCCGCCGGGACCGCCTCGAAGCCCTCGCCGCCGAGATCGGCCAGAGCGGGCGCCGGGCGGTGGTGATCACCGCCGACGTCACCCGCGACGGCGACCTCGAGCGCGCCGCTCGCGAAGCCCGAGCCGCCCTGGGCAAGCTCGACGTCGTCGTCGCGAACGCCGGATTCGGCGTCGCCGGGACGCTCGAGAGCCTGTCGCTCGACGACTACCGCCGCCAGTTCGAGACCAACGTCTTCGGCGTCCTCCGAACGGTCTACGCGACGCTCGACGAGCTCAAGAAGACCCGGGGCCGCCTCGTCGTGATCGGGAGCGTCAGCGGCCACGTCGGCGTTCCCGGCTCGTCGGCCTACTCGATGAGCAAGTTCGCCCTGCGCGGGCTGGCCGCGGCGCTCGGCCACGAGCTGGCGCGGCACGGAGTCTCGGTGACCTTGATCAGCCCGGGGTTCGTCGAATCGGAGATCCGTCAGGTCGACAACCGCGGTGTCTGGCGCGCCGAGGCGCCCAGCCGTCCGATTCCCGCCGCGCTCGTCATGGCGACGCCGACCGCGGCGCGAAAAATCGTGCGCGCGGTCGTGCGGCGACGCCGCGAAGTGGTGATCACCGGCTTCGGGAAGGCCGCGGTCCTCATCCAGCGGCATGCTCCGTGGCTGCTCGCGGCGATAATTCGACGTTTCGGTATTAGAGGACGACGAGAACCGCGTTAATATGGCCGCAACGGCGTCAACGCGCCGGGAGGGAGGCGAATGCTCCACTTCACGATCGACGGGTTTCGGGGATTCCGCTCTCGCTTCGACGACGCTCACCTGATCCAAGAGGTACTCGAGGACGCACCGGCGCAGCTCGGACTCAAGCGCGCGATGCCGGCCTTCGTACTGCCGTACTACAACGGGGTCGTGCCCGAGGATTGTGGGATCAGCGCGTTCGTGTTCCTGGCGGGCGGCCACTTCACGCTCCACACCTTCTCGTTCCGAGAGACGTACTTCGCCGATCTGGTGGCGCCGGACGAGTTCGACCCGGCCAAGCTCCGGGCGCTACTCGAGGCGGTCTTTCCCTGCGCGCTCACCAGCGTCCGGATCGTAGAACGGCAGGACCTGAAGGACTCCGAGCCAGACGTCGAGAACGATTTCGGGCCCCATCTGTTCCTGAACATCGACGCCTACCAGGGCCCGCGGGACCTCGACACCCTGTTCCAGCTCTTCGACCGGCTTCCGGCCGAGATCGGGATGACCCCGATCATGCGTCCCTACGTCATCCGCGACACCACCTCCGACGGGCAGCCCGTCCTGAGCGCGCTGACGATGATCGCGGAGAGCCACGTGAGCCTTCACGTGTTTCCCCGCGAGGAACGTGCGTACTTCGATATCTTCTCGTGCCGGTTCTTCGACCGGTCGTTCGTCGTGCCCCGGCTCCTCGCCCAGTTCCCGGGCGGGAGCGTCCAGGAGTCCCTGGTCGCTCGGGGCAGCCGCTACCGCTATCTGCGGACCGAGCGTGCCGACGAATACGCCAAGTCACGCACCTGGCTTCCTCAGCGATAGGAGCGAACATGACTCGCGAGCCGCGATTCGACGACCCGAACCTCGTCCGCGAACCGATGACCGTAGCGGAGGACACCGGACGGGGTAGCGTGCTGTCCCTGCTCGGCCGGATGGGGAAATCCGCCTTTCAGGGCCGGAAGCTCGGCGAGGCCTTCGAGGCCTGGAAGACCATGATCGAGGGCGACAGCCTCATCTGTCTGGGCTACGCGGCGTCGATGTCGAGCGCCGGGATGTGGCCGCTCATTACGTGGCTGGTCCAGCGCGGCTACATCGATGTCCTCGCGTCGACGTCGGCCAACATCTCCGAGGACCTGCTCGACATGATGGACGGCACGCGCGTCTACCGCGTCGACCCCGAGCACGTCGACGACGTGGCCCTGGCCGACAAGGGCTACTACCGGTTCTACGACCATATCGTCTCGTCCAAGAAGTACGACCAGATGGAGACCCTCGTCACCGGCCGGTTCTTCGACGAGCTGGCCGACACCTGGCGGAAGCCCACGATTCCGACGGTCCGCCTGCTGTTCGAGCTGGGTAACTGGCTCAACGCGAAGGGCTTCGAGAAGTCGATCCTGGCGACCGCGGCGCGCAACCAGGTGCCCGTCTTCTGCTGCGGGTTGCCCGACGGCCCGATCGGCGAGGGCTACAGCACCTCGCCCAAGGCCGAGCAGGCCCCCGTCGTCGACTTCTTCAAGGACTACCGGATCGCCACGGACGTCATGGACAACGCGATGATGTCCAAGCGGGGAACCTCGGTCGTCTTCCTGGGCGGTGGGGTGCCGAAGGACTTTCTGCAGATCACCGCGACCAGCGTGCGGACCCGCCACGGCAATGTGGATCCCACGCCGCACAAGGCCTCGATCCAGATCACGACCGACAACACCGTCTACGGCGGCCTCGGCGGCGCCACCCTCGCGACCGAGTGCATCTCCTGGGGCAAGGAGGCGCACGGGAGCGCGAACGTCATGTGCTTCGCCGACGTCACGATCGCGCTGCCGATCATCTGTCAGGGCCTCGCCGAGCACTTCGGGCGCGACCACCGGCGCGAGCGGCCCAAGCCGCTGAAGCTGTCCGAAGTCTTCTAGAGCGACCGCGATGCGGCCCGGCGCTCTGCTGATCGCGGTGGCGACGCTCGTCGTCGCCGCCGCGGTCGCGCAGGCGCAGGGTCCCGACCGTCCGACGTCCGAATCCTTCCGGATCGAATGGGCGAGGCGCCCGCCGTCGATGCGACCGGGCGTCGACGGCTACATCTACAACGATTCGCACTGGCGGGTGACCAACCTCCGTGTCCGCGCCGTCGTGGTCGATGCCGCCGGCACCGTGGTTCGCGAGAGCGTCGTGTCGGTCTGGGGCAATGCGGTGCCGGGAACCCGCACGTTCTTCGTCCTGCCGGCCATCCACGAGGGCGAGATCTACCAGCTCAGGGTCATCACGTTCGACCTGATCTCGGAGCAGACCCCGTAGGCCCCCACTCGCCACCCGGCGCGCGGCCCGCCCGACCGGCTATCGAGGCCGGAAGCGCACCACGGTGTAGCCGAGCGACGAGGCCTGACCGAGCCTGAGACGCCGCCGGAGACGGCGGCGATCGGGGGCCCGTGGGCGGAGCTCGTGCCGCCGATCGGCGAGCCGGCGCTCGAGAATCACCTTGACCCCGCGGACTCCCTCCAGCCGCCGCTGGAGATACTCGAACAGCGGCACGTCGTGACGGCGGACCACGATCAAGAGCTCGACGTCGGGGAACGACAGCGACGGCAGCGCCGCGAGGAGCAGCGCCGCGTGTCGCGGGCAATAGCCGTGCGTTTCGGCGGGATCGTCGAAGGGCGCCTTCTCGCCCAGGTCGCCGGGCCGGCCCTCGACGCGGCACGATGCGCAGATGACTTTCATTCTGTCAGAGAACCTTTGCCTCCCGCCGCGAGCCGTGGCACCGCCTATAATTCCGGAAAAAGCCCGAGCGGCCGCCGTACGGGCACGACACTCTAGCATCTTCCTTCGACCCGTTCGAGCGCGGCCGTGTAAACGTGTGGCGGCATGCGTTCGTCCAGCGGGGTGTACCATTATTCGAAGAGTCTGGAGGCAGACGTGACCAAAGCTGGTCGGATCTCGGGCGCCGCGTTGCTGGTGGTAGCGGCCTGCGTGTCTCGCGCAGGGGCCGAGGACGTCGAGCATTTCGCCATGAGTCACGTGCGCATGTCCACCGACCGCGCAATCGCCTCGGGATGTGGGCTCGTGTCTCGAGTCAGTGACGATTCGCTCCGCGATCTGCGGCGCAAGGTCGTGCGCTCCGGGGGTAACACGGCCGTCCTGTCGTTCTCGACCGACGACCTGGGCGTGATCCTGGCCGACGTCTACCGCTGCAATCCGCCGGCGGCGCGCCGGCCGCCCAACGTTCCGCCTCCGCCGGCGGGCGCGCCGCCGCCACCTCCGCCGCCCACATCCGCTTCGCCGCCCGCGCCACCGGCGGGGAATCCGCCGCCGCCCCCCGCGGGCACGCCGCCGCCACCTCCGCCGCCGCCGTCGCGCTAGCGGATCTCGAGCGGCTCCGCTCCGCTCATCGCGTATTCCTCATCGGCGTCGCGACCGGTGCGCCCGCTGCGCTGAGGTCGACTTCGAGCGTTGATCGGCCCGCGAGGAGGACGGCACCCGACACCGCCAGAAGACATCCGGCGATGAGGATGGGTGTGCGGAGCCCGACCTGATCCGACGCGGCCCCGATGAGCCACGGCGAGGCCGCATCCCCGAGCAGGTGCATCAACAGGGTGGTCACCGCGAACCCGCGGGCGCGAAGCTCGGCGGGCAGCACGTTCGCCATCGCCGCGTTGAGGGGCCCGATGTTCACGAACACCAGAAGCAACGTGACGAACATGGCCGGCCAAAACACGGCCGGCTGCGGCGCCAGAACCGCCACGAGCGTGAAGACGATCGATGCCGCCAGCGACCAGCCCGACACGATGAAATCGGCGCCCGGATGCCGCCGTGCGACCGCTGCGGAGACGCGGCCGCCGAGCAGAGTGCCGGCGAAGCCGGCGATCACGAGCAGCACGCCGAAGGTCGTCGCGGCACTGCCGAGCGGGATGCCACGCTCGCGCACGAAGTATGTGGGCATCCACGTCGCCAGGCCGCCCATGCTGAAGGTGTAGATGATCTGCGCCGCGGTGTTGACGTTGTAGCTCCGGCGGCTCACCAGTGAACGGAGCGAGGGCGCCAGGCCGAGCGGGGCGGCCGTCGCGTGCGTGCTGTCCTGGGCCCCCCGCGCCGGCTCGGTGAGGAAGAGAAGCAAGAAGGCCAGCGCGGCGCCGGGCGCGCCGGCCACGAAGAAGGCGGCGCGCCAGCCGTGGGCCTCGCCGACCAAGCCGCCGACGATGTAGCCGAGGGCGGAGCCGATCGGGATCGCCGCGTAGAAGACGCCGAGCACACGCGCGCGCCGCTCGGCCGGGTAGCAGTCCGACAGGAGCGAGGGCGTGACGACCGCGTAACTCGCCTCGCCGACGCCGATGACGGCGCGGGCGAGCAAAAGCCAGCCGTACGTCGGCGCCAGGCCTGACGCCACCGTGGCGACGCTCCACACGAACACGCCCGTCGCGACCAGGCGCAGGCGGTTACCGTAGTCGCCGAGCCACCCGGCCGGTCCGCAGGCCAGGGCATACGCGACGATGAAGAGCGACTGCAGAAGACCGCCCTGCGCATCCGAGATCGCGAGATCGGCCAGGATGAGAGGCAGGGTGGCCGCCGAGACGTAGCGATCGAGATAGTTCAGCGCGTTGAGGGTGGTGAGCGAGCCGAGAATGACGCCCGGTGATCGTGACCAGTCGCTAGCGGACATCGCCCACCCGATCTGATCGGAGCACCTCGGCAGGCACGCGGTCGGCGAGATCGCGCACCTCGCCGGCGAGCGCGCGGCGCTCTTCGAGCAGCCGCCGGTGAAGCCCTCGGTCGCCGAGGAACCAGACGAAGGCGCGCGCCTGGCGCAGGACGCGCCCGAGCCGCTCACGCCAGGCGAGCGCGAGCAGACCGGACGGCACGATCAGCAGGATGAACAGCAGCAACCCGCTCCGGCCCGCGAGCCGCCAGACCAGCCAGCCTTCGATGCACCAGAGCAGGGGATGGATCACGAAGCCGACCGCCAGCTTGTCCGTCGCCTCCTCCTCGGACGTCCGCCCGAGCCGGCTCACGATCCGCCCGGTCAGCCAGTACGGCGCGGCGTGGCTCACGATGCCCCAGCACGCCAGCGGCAGTCCGAGCGCGAGCCACAGCACGTTCGTCAGTACGTAGGAGATCACGAGGCCGGATGTGTACGGCTGGCCGAGCTGGGCACTGGTGATCCCGACCTCGTCGAGGTGACTGCGGTAAAGCTCGATGCGGTGCCGCAGCTCGGCGACGCGGTGCGGCTCGCGTGCGGCGAGGTATCGCCCGGCACGCATCACTTGTTGTTTCCACGCCAGCGACTGCTCCGCGTCCGAAGGCTTGGACTCGCCCCGGCGCGTTGCCTCCTCCCACCAGGCGCGCTCGAGCACGGCGAGGAGCTCGAGCGAGTACTGGTCCTCGGACTCGACGATCTGGGCACCGATGGCATCTCTCAATCGCGCGGTGACGGCGCGCACCGCTTCTTCCGGACGGTCACGGTCGGCCGCGATGAGATCGGCCGTGATGACCGGAGCGCCGACCGTGACCTGGACGGACGCGGATCGAAACGTGCCCGGATCGTGGAAGACCAGGCCGACGGGCAGGAGCGTCACGCGGGCCGAGTCATCCATGGCGCGCGCGGCGCCGAGGACCAGCCGCGCCGCGCCGGTCCGCAACGGTAGCAGGACCGGCTGAGGCTGCGTGGTGCCCTCGGGAAAGATCAAGATGACGCCGCCCGCGCGCAGCGCCTCGATCGCCGCCGCGAACATCTCGTCGTTCTTCCGCGGATCGTCCCCGGCCTCGGCGCGCCGGTGGACGGGCACGGCGCCGAGCAGACGCAACGGAGGACCGATCAGCGGGTGACGAAAAAGCGGTGCCTTGGCGAGCACCGTCACCGCGCGCGGGACGGTCGCGATGATCAGCATCGCGTCGACGAGCGAATTGTGGTGGTTGGCGGTGATGATCACCCCGCCGCTCTCGGGGATCCGCTCCCGGCCAACCACGTCGATCCGCCGGTAGAACAGCCACAAGAGCAGGCGGATCACCGCCCGGGTCATCCGGTAGGCCGGGCGCCCGCGACCCGATCTATCTAGTGGCGCGATAGAGCCCGCGCCGCGCCGAGGATCGTCTCCTCCGGCGGAAATTTGCCGACTCCCGCGACGCCCTCGGTGGCGCACTCGATATTCGCCCAGCGCACGATCCCGTCGCGGTCGATCAGGAACTGCCCCTTGAGCTGAGGCCACTGGCGCTCCATGTCGGCCTGGTCGGTCTTCGTCCCGGCGTAGCCGTCGAGACGGCCCAGCTCCGTCGCGGCCTCGACGACGGGGAGCGGCGCGGGGAGATCGCCGGTGGGATTGACGCGCGTCGAGGCCAGCGCCTCCATGAACTCTGGACTCACGGGCGGCCGCGGCACGCCGTACGCGCGGTGCGTGGAGAGCTCCGGGTCGGACGCGAGCCGCACGCGCGTCGGACGGAACTTGAAGTAGAGCCGGGCGTTCTCGGGCGGCGTCGCCACCACCGCGAGACTCTCGACGCCGAGCGCCTTCAGCTTGCCCTCGATCGTCCCGATCTGCGCGAGCTGCCGGCGGCAGAACGGACACCACAAGCCGACCATCAACGCCAGGAACACCGGACTCCGGCCCCGGTAGTCGGCCAGCGACACGTTCTCGTTCCGGTCGACGCCGGGCAGGGTGAAATCGGGCGCCGCCTCTCCGGGTGCGACCGGCGGCCGCGCGTCAGACATCGTCATGGGCGAACTCCTTCGTGTAACGAGGGTGACAACGCAACGGGTCTCAACACAGAAACGGAAGTACCATCAGCGTGTCGGGCTCGACGCCGGCTCGCTCGCACACCTGCTGGGCCTTCGCCAGATACGATTCGGCGAGCGCCTGGTTGCCGGCGTCGAGGTGCAACGTGGCCAGGCCATCGTAGCAGGGAAACAGGAGCTGGGGCTCGCCGACCTGTTCGGCGAGGCCGAGCGCCTCCTGGTACGACGCGAATGCCTCGGCGTGCTCGCCGTGACACTGGTGAATCTGACCGAGCACGATCAGCGGGACCGCCAGATGGTCGATCAATCCCAGTCGCCGATCGAGATCGATGGCGGCGCGCGCGGCCTCGACGCCCTCGTCTTCGCACTGATCCGTCAGCGCGCAGTAGGCCACCGCGAGATTGGCGTAGAGCCGTGACTGAAAGCCGAGATCGCCCACCTTCTTGGCGGTCTCGAGCCCGCGGAGACACGTCTCGATGCTGCGGCGCGGGTCGAGCGAGCTGTAGAGCACTCCAAGATTCGTATACCCGCGGCAGGCGTCCTGCAACAGATCGCGTGCCTCCGCCAGGCCGATGCTCTGCTCGATCCGTGCGACCGCTTCGGTGAGGCGTCCGGTCCTCGCGAGCGCGACACCCAGGGTGTTGTAGGCCTGGGCGCGCATGGCCGCGGCCTCGCGAGCGCGCGGGGCGTCGGTGGCGGTTTGCTCTTCGTTCGCCGCCTCCGCCAGGGCCCGCTCGGCCCACTCGATGGCTCCGGCGTTGTCGCCCGCGCGGAACGCGAGCCGACCCATCTCCTGGAACAGGTGCGCGCGCTCGAGCGGGTCGCCGTCGTCGCCCAGGCGCTCGAGGCCCGCCGCGAAGCACGCGCCGGCGCGCTCGCGGTCGCCGGCCTCCCAGTGCAGGCCGCCGATCTTCCGATGCAGGCGCGCGCCTGCGGCGCGATCCTCGCAGGCCTCGAGCTCGTGCCGCACCGATTCGTAATGCGTGAGCGCCTCGGCCCGCCGCCCGATGAGGCCCAGGAGATCGGCGAGGCGCTCGCGCGCCGCGCGCGACTCGACCTCGCAGAGCTCGCACTCGGCGAGGGTGCGCAACGCGCGCTCGTAGTGGCGTATCGCGTCGTCGTTGGCGTATACGGATCGCGCCCAGTCGCCGGCGGCCAGGAGATAGCGGGCGCCACGCGGCTTGTCAGCGCTGAGACTCCAGTGGTGGCCGAGCGCTTCCAGGTCGCTGAGCCGCTCGGGGTGCGGGCCGGTGACCCGCTCGAGGGCGCGCCCGGCCGTCTCGTGCAGCTCGGTACGGCGCGCGAGCAGCAAATTTTGGTAGACGACCTCGTGTGCGAGCGCGTGAGTGAAGCGATACCGTGCCCCGTCGCGGCCGGACCCGGCCGACTGGAGCAGATCGGCCTCGACGAGGCGCTCGAGGGCGACGTGGGCGGTCGCCGCGTCGCTCGCCACCGCCCGCAGGAGCGATTCGTCGAACTCCGCGCCCAGCACAGCGGCCTCCTGGAGCAGGCGGCGGGCGTCGGCCGGCAGCCGATCCACCCGTGAGAGCAGCAAGCCGTGCAGGGTCGGAGGGACGTCGACCGCCTCGTACGCCGCCGTGTTCACCCAGCGCTCGCCGGTGCGAACGAGCACCCCTTTGCCGACCAGGCTCCGCACGACCTCCTCGACGAAGAGCGGATTGCCGCTGGCGCGCGTCGCGACGAAGTCCTGGAGCTGACCCAGCTGGTCGCTGCCGGCTGCGCCGAAGAGGCCGACCACCAGCGCCCGGGTCTCGTCGCGAGAAAGCGGGTGGACGCGGATGACCGTCTGCGCGGCGCGCGCGACCTGCGGCGGGCGCGCCTCGGGCCGATGCGAGAGCAGCACCATCAGCGGCTTGTCGGCGAGGTGGTCGACCACGTTCCGGAGCAAGTCGATCGAGGCGCTGTCCGCCCAGTGGAGATCGTCGACGACGATCATCAGCGGCTCGTGCTGTACGCGCCGCTCCAGCAGGGCGCGCGCCGCCAGGACGATCTGCCGCTGGAGCTGCTCGGGCTCCACGTCGCGAGGCTTGGCGTCCTCCACGCCGAGCATGTAGCTCAGCACGGGTGCGATCGCGGCGGCCTCGTCCGCGCGGGCGCCGAGCGCCCGGAGGCCGTCGGTGAGCTTCTGCCGCGCCACGTCGAGCGAGTCGGTCTGGTCGACCTTGTACGCGTCGCGGAAGAGCGCGCCGAAGATCCCGTAGGTCGGCTCGCCCAGCGACGAGCACGTCGCGCGGCGGACGACCGTGCGGGCGAGCCGGCCTTCGGCCTCGAGCGCCGAGAAGAGCTCGGCGATGAGGCGCGACTTGCCCGTCCCGGCTTCGCCGACCAGACTGACCAGCTGGGCCCGGCCTCGCTGCATGCGGTCGAACGCGCTCTTGAGCTGGTCGAGCTCGTCCGCGCGGCCGACCAGCGGCGCCCCGAGCCCCAGCGCGGCGAGCCCGCGCCCGGATCTGGGCTCGGCCATGGCGCCGAGGAGGCGATGGACGACGAGCGGCTCGGACTTGCCGCGAAGCGCGAGCTCGCCGCCAGGCTCGAACGCGAAGCGATGCCGCGTCAGCGCGTGGGTCGCCTCGGACACGAGGATCGTGCCGGGCGCCGCGGCGGACAGCAGGCGCGCCGTCGTGTTCACGGTGTCGCCGGTCACGGCATACGCGGCGCCGGCCGCGGCCCCGAGGCTGCCGGCCACAACCGGACCGCTGTGGACGCCGATGTGCAGCGTCACACGCTGGCCGAGTCGCGCCGCCCAGCGATCGGCGAGCCCGGCGGCGCGCTCGAGCATATCGAGTGCTGTGTCCAGAGCCCGCTGCGGATCGTCCTCGTGCGCGACCGGAGCGCCGAAGACCGCCATCACCGCGTCGCCCACGAACTTCTCGACGAATCCGTCGTAGCGCTCGATCGCCTGCGCCAGGGCCTCGAACAGCGCGTTCTGGAAGGCGCGGACCTCTTCGGGATCGAGCCGCTCCGCCAGTGACGTGAATCCGGAAAGATCGGCAAAGAGGACGGTCACCTGCCGGCGGTCCGCCTCGCGCCCGTCCGGCTGTCCGGCCGGCGGCGATGTTGCCACCGGGGCCGCGGGCGCCGGCGCCGCCGCGGCCTTGCTCGCCGGGGCGGCCGAGCTGCGCGCGGCGCCACAGCGGGGACAGAACGCGAAGTCGGGCTCGAGCGCCGAGCCACAGCCGGCGCAGGGCGTCGGCTGGCGCCGCCCGCAGCGCGGGCAAAACGCAAAGTCCGGGGAGGTGTCGAGGCCGCAGCCGGCGCACGCCATCGTATCGCCTAGTCTAAACCGGCACGCCGGTGATCCTTGACCCTCATTGTTCGGTAGGCTTACGCTCGGTTCTCGATCAGCTCGACTCGACCACGCCCGATCTGGAGGCGATGCGATGAACCGACGCGGACGAACGATCACGGCCGTCGTGCTTGCGCTGGCACCGTCCCTGTGGGCTCCCGCGCTCATGGACTGCGAAGCGCGCGCCGAGGCGCCGGCGGGCCAGATCACCTGGGCGGTGCATTTCACCCTGGCGCCGACGCTCTTCGAGCCGGCCGAGACGCCCGGGCTCATCACCCCGTTCATGATGCTCTACGCGCTTCACGACGCGATGCTGAAGCCCATGCCGGGAAAGAGCATGGCGCCGAGCCTGGCCGAGTCGTGGAGCATGACGCGCGACGGGCTCGTCTACGAGTTCGTTCTCCGGAAGGGCGCGCGCTTCCACAACGGCGAGCCGGTCACCGCGGAAGACGTCAAGTTCTCGTTCGAGCGATACCGCGGCATCTCCGCGAAGATCCTCAAGGACCGGGTGGCGGCGGTGGAGACCCCGGATACCACGCGCGTCAGGTTCAAGCTCAAGCAGCCATGGCCCGACTTCATGACCTTCTACGGCACGCCGGCCACCGGCGCCGGCTGGATCGTCCCCAAGAAGTACGTCGAGAAGGTCGGCGAGGAGGGCTTCAAGAAGCACCCGATCGGCGCGGGGCCCTATCGGTTCGTGTCGTTCACCCCGGGCGTCGAGCTCGTGCTCGAGGCCTTCGAGGGCTACTGGCGCAAGACGCCGAGCGTGAAGCTGCTCTCGTTCAAGGTGGTCACGGAGATCTCGACCCGGATGGCGATGCTGAAGCGAGGCGAAGCCGATATCGCCTACGCGATGACCGGGCCCCTCGGCGAGGAAGTGCGGCGCACACCCGGACTCACGCTGCTGCCGACGCCGTTCTCGAGCACTCACTGGCTCGTCTTCGCCGACCAGTGGGACACGAGCTCGCCGTGGCACGACCGTCGCGTGCGTCTCGCCGCCACCTATGCCGTCGACCGGCCGGCAATCAACCAGGCGGAGACCCTGGGCTTCTCGAAGATCACCGGCAGCTTCATCCCGACCAGCTTCGAATTCTACTGGCAGCCGCCGATCTATCCGTACGACCCGGCCAAGGCGCGGCAGCTTCTGACGGAGGCCGGGTACCCCAAGGGCTTCGATGCCGGCGATTTCTGGTGTGATGCCGGCGCCACCAACTACTGCGAGCCAGTGCTCAACTATCTCCAGGCCGCCGGCATCCGGTCGAAGCTGCGCCCGCTGGAGCGCGCGGCATTCCTCAAGGCGTATCAGGAAAAGAAGCTGAAGAACCTCATCTATGGACTGAGCGGCGTCTCCGGGAACGCGGCCACGCGGATCGAGGCATTCACGGCGTCGACCGGCGCGTATGCCTACGGCGGCTATCCCGACATCGACGGACTCTTCCGAGAGCAGGAGAGCGAGCTCGACCCGAAGAAACGTGAAGTGATCCTGCACCGCATCCAGCAGCTGATCCACGAAAAGGTCATGTACCTGCCCATCTGGCAGCTCGCGCTCCTGCAGGCGTACGGCCCACGCGTCGCCGAATCCGGGCTCGGCCTCATCACCGACTATCCGTGGTCGGCGCCTTATGAGGATCTGAAGCTCAAGGGCAAGTAGGTCGGCCTCGCTGTGCAGCGGTGGTCTCCACAGCTCGCCTCCGGCGTTCTCGCGCTCGCACTGGCCCTCGGCGGTTGCGGCACCGCACTGCAGACCATATTCGACCCGGTGGTGCTCAAGGTCGAGCGGTCTACGGAGTACTACGATGTTCGTGGGGTGACCTCGGACGAGATACTCGAATATCTCGAGACGCACAGCCTGACAGATGTGCAGGGGCGGCGGCTGGCCGGAAGCACCCAGTCATCCTGGCGTCTGGAGTGGAGCGCGTTGCCCGGATCGGCCAGCTGCTATCTCCAGAGACTCTCGATCCTGCTCAAGCTCATCGTGACCTTGCCGCGCCACGAATCCGTCGACAGCCTGCCGGACGAAGCCAGGGCCAACTGGGACCGGCTCGTGACACACATCGCGGCGCACGAGCAGCGGCACGTCGACATCGAGCTGGAGTCCGCGCGGAAGCTGGAGCGGCAAATTCGGGATCTGCCAACGGCGTCGAGCTGCGGCGAGCTGCGATTCGCGATCGACGCCGCCTCGAAGACTCGTCGCGCGGAGGCCCGCAAGGCGCACCAGCAGTTTCACATCGACGACGCGGCGCGACGTCGAGCCGAACAGGAGCCGATCCAGGCCTTGATCGACATGAATCGAGGCAAGCTCGCGATCGTCGAGTCCGAGATCTGGGGCCTCGACCGAATCCTTGCCCATCTCGGCCGCCAGCGGACAGCCGCGCAAAGCGATCTCCAGGCCGTCGAGACGGAAATCGGCGCCGCGGACGCCCTGCGCGTCAGGTGTGCGTCGCAAGATTCCGGCGGCGGCTCGACCGAGACCGTGTGCGGACGCCGGGCCGGATTGACCGCTGCCAACAACGCGCTCGCGCTCGAGCAGGACGAAGCGGTGTCGCGCAAGGCCAGGTTTCAAGGGGAATCCAAGGAGCTGCGCTCGAGGATCGAGAGCCTCGTCGAGAAGTACAAGTTCACGTGGTGAGACCGGTCCCGCCCAGTAGAGTCCGAGCGCTGCTCCCCATAGATGGGCCAGCACACGAGGAGGAATGAGTCATGGCGCAGCCACAGCTTGTCCAGATCGCGCTCGAGAGCGGGGGCCACAACGCCATCGGCGTGGACCAGGAGGGGGGAGTCTGGCGTGGGAGGATTCAGCGGGCGCCGACCGGCGAAGAGTTCATCGTCTGGAAGCGCATCCGCTCCGAGTTCCAGGAGGGCTGACGCCCACGGATGCGAGCTGCCGGCCGGCTCGTCGCGCTCTCGCGGCGGTTATTCCTGAGCGATGTCGATGCCTTGTTCCGGACCGCTCGTCAGTCCCTTCACGGCCTCCAACCACAGCGTGTGACATCGAGGATGGAGGTGGATCTCCCGTCGGCCCGCTCGTGCAAGATCGAATTGATAGAGCGGGTGAAGATCGAGAGTTCTCGTGTCGCACGCAGCACACGAACAGCCGGAACGCTTACACTGCTGCTCTGCTGGAATCGCTATTGTCCCGCCGACTGCTTCGGCGAAGCGCGAGCCGATCTGCGATTTGATATGAGCGCAAACGGCACACAGGCGTTCCGTCTTGAGCTCGGCAAGCTCATGGCAGACGCGGCAGACCTGTCGAGTCGCTCTCCGGTTGAGGAAACTCAGACGTACATTGGGCAGCATAGTGAGCTGAACCTTCAATCTGGATGCCCGGCGGTCTGGCGTCAGAAGAATCAACCGTTTATATCGGCATCGCCCGCTCGGTCGGGACAGTTTGACCAAGCCGGTGGGTCAACAAGGCGAGGCGAAGCAGCCAGAACGAGTCCGAGTTCTTGGCCCGGCGAGAGGAGCTCCGCCGCCGAAGCCCAGCATCGGCCTCGGCGACGGGCTCGTGAGTTGGCTACTGCTTCTTGATGTCGCGGGCGTCTTGGCGCGTGTCCTGCTTCGTGTCCCGCTTGTCCTGTCGACATTCCGCGCGAGTTTTCTCGTCTCCTGCCTTGCATTTGGCTTTCGCGTCGCGTGCGTCCTCACGCCCGGTTTGCTTGGTGTCGCGGGAATCCTGCCGATCGTCTCGTCGATCCTGACGATTCTCCGACCCCTGGGTCTGCGCGTGACTCGGTGCGAGCCCGGCGAGCGACCCGACGGCGAGGGCCAACATCAAGGCGGTCATCCGAAGCCGAATAGTGCTGTGCATCTTCTCTCTCCTGTTCGTCGTTAGTGCTGCAGTTAGACTATTTGCCCGGCAAGGCCAGCCGGGGAGGAACGCATGCGTCCCTACAGCGCCGAGACGGCTCGCTTCCCCGAAGCGTCTCAACGCGCTCTCTCTCGCGACTCGACTACGCGGCAGATCGTCTCGCGCGCTGACGCCGAGCGTCTGCCAGCAGGAGGTGTCGCCGCCCTAGGCATCGCCGGTCGCACCTGATGGCGGTCGGCGGCACGAACGCGCTACACGCGGTCACGTCGAGCGGGCGGCCCTCGGGCGCTGCCTCAAGGAGGCTCAGCTGCACCTCGGTGCCGCGGATCGGACACCAGATCTTGCGATGCACCTTCCGCACGCTGAGGGCGAGGAAAAGCACCAGCGACGCGATGGCGACGACCCAGAGGCTCGCGATCGTAATCATGACTTTCCCCCTCCCCGCGTCGGCGTAGTGCATGCATGGTGCCGAGATCCGGCGGCGGTCATTCGGGCGGGAGGATGCGTTGTCGATACGCGGGCTTGCGGTCGAGCGGCCATTGCTCGGCGCGCCGTCGATGAGGTCGATGGCTGGGGCATGGTCGTCGCGGGTGGGACACCGGTGCCCCGAGGCCATCCGAACGGAGGGTCAGTAGATGCTCCGGACGATCGTCGGGACCGAGCCGCGAGTGGCGAGCAATGGTGAAGGAGTGTGACGACGTGACGCAAGACTTGAGCGCGCTGTCCGTCAGAGAGCTTCAGACATTCATCGAAGCCGAGGCCGAGAAGTGCGCGACCGCCCGACGGATCGTGGCTGTGTGCGAAGACTCGCTGGCGAGGGCGCACGCCGAGCTGAGGAGCCGACTCGTGACGCCGGTCGCGAGCGAGCGAAGTCCCCGATTCCCCTAGATCGCACGCAGCTGGTGCTGGAGGACCTGCGCCTAAATGCGCGATAACGCGAGCAAGTTCGGCACCCGTGTTTCAGAAGGAGGAACCCGACGAGCGAGTACTACGACGCGGGCGCGGACGCCGGAGCGATCGTGAAGTGCATGGACGTGACGACGTCCCCGGGATGCCGACCTTGCGCGACTGTTGGGTGTGCGCCGCGCTCAAGATGGTGCGCGTCTGTCGTCGCTCCGCTTCTCCTTGACGCCCGCAAAACCGGGCGCGTCACTGAATCACTTCGTCCGCCCACACCAATATCGACTGCGGGATCGTCAGGCCGAGGGCCTTGGCGGTCTTGAGGTTGATGACCAGCTCGAACTTGGTGGGCTGCTCCACGGGCAGGTCGGCGGGCTTCGCGCCCTTGAGGATCTTGTCCACGTAGGTGGCGGCGCGCCGGAACGCCTCAGCATAGTTCGGCGAGTAGGACATAAGACCACCAAGGGTCACAAATTCCCGGTAGGGGTACATTGCCGGGAGCCGCTTTCTCGCTGCAAAAATCACGATTCGTTCGCGCTCGGCGAGTAGGAAGCGGTCTGCGAGAACTAAGATCGCACCAGGCCGAGCCTTCGCGATGGTCGCGAACGTATTCTCGAACTCCTCGACCGCGCGAATGTCCACCGGCTCCAACGTCACGTGCAACGCTCTCGCCGCGGTCCGAGCCTCGTCGAACACAATCGCCATGACCGGATTGGCCGGATTTTTGAGGACAGCGATGCGCGAGAGCCTGGGCACGATGTTCTTGAGCAGCTCGACCCGCTTTCCTTCTAACTCCTGCACCATCGTAGTCAATCCGGTGACGTTCGCTCCGGGTCTCGCTAGGCTATCAACAAGTCCGGCCCCGACAGCATCGGCACTGACCGCCATCACGATGGGGATTGTCCTCGTCGCCTGCTTTGCGGCGAGAGTTCCAGGGGTGCCCGCGGTCACGATAACGTCCACTTGGTGCTGGATTAGGTCGGCCACCAGAGAAGGGAATCGGTCATACCTACCTTCGGCCCATCGATATTCGATGATGATGTTCTGGTTCTCTACATAGCTAAGATTGCGCAGACCTTGACGAAGTGCCTCGACAAGATCGGGCTCAAGGGAAGCGGACGAGTTCCCGAGGTAACCTACTCGGAAGACCTTCCCCGCCTGCTGGGCCTCGGCGTCGAGCGGCGCGGCGAGGAGGCCGAAGGCGAGGGCGGCTGCGAGCGCAGCACGTATGATCATCATGCCGCTCCCGTGTGTTGGCTGAGCACTGCGGCGATCTTCCGCCAACCGTCGATCCTACGCAATTTGATCTGCCCGTCTCCTCTGGTGGCCGTCTTGCTGGACGGCCGGTTGGCGGTTGAACCTCCCACCGGAAGAATGCGCCATTTCTCTATCGCGCCGTTCCTCAGGGACATCGGAGAAGTTTGATGGGGGCCTGACCGTCGTTCGGCGCGGTGCACTGCGTCCGAACGGCGCCCGTCATCCCATCGGTCATGATGTAATGCCAGTAGCTCGCGTGTTTGACGCGTGTCCACCACGTCCATGTATCTTTCGGGGCATTCGCGTTGACCATTTGGTACTCCGACGCAATCGGCCGAACGCCGAAAGCCCACATAGGATTGTCCTGGCGGGAGAGCCAGAGGTAAATCCGGTCGCTCTGGTGTTGCGTTACGCGATACTCCCCGCAGACGTAGTGGATCAAGTTGCCTAGCCGATATAGATCCCGGCATGAATCGTCCCAGTCGAATGACCACGACTCCTCGGCGTAGCCCGAGGGAAAGCGGTCGACCAGTGACTTCAGCGTCGCGTCGGCCGGTGGAATTCGCCGAGGATCGGTCGTAATCGGAACGACATATCGCGGCCCGCGTAGTCGCTCGGGCTTCGAGAAGACAAGCGCAGCCTGCGTGTCGGCCCGCCATGTCACGTGTGCCTCGAGATCGTCCCACATCCACGACGGCGTCTCGCGCGCGAAGCGGACGTGCGCCTCGAACAGCAGCACACCACCCGAACCGCTCGTGTTGGCGCTGGCATGTGTCACGAGCGTGGCTGCATAGGGCTTGTAGCGCGGATCCCGCGTCTGAACCGCGTCGTTTACCGCGGGCCAAAGCTCAGTGAACGAACGGCCGACGCGCAAGATCGCGTCCCTGAAGGGCTCCGGTTGCTGATCAAGCTCGGTGAAGGACGATCGGTTCATCTCGTCGCTGATCAAGCGGCCCGTCCGCGCCTCGACATCCCGTTTGACGGACTTCAGCGTCCGCGGGTTCTGGCCGAACGTAATGCGCCAGACGGGTCGCGCCGCGTCGCCGCGCTCGTTCCAGTGCATCCGGAGTTCGGCGACTTGCGCCAGCCGACATGCCGAGTCATTGACGCAGTCGGAGGCGGCCGCCGCGCGCGCCGTCGCGATGGCGTGGTCGAGATCGCTCACCGTATCGGGCAGCGGCCACATGTACGGGCTGTCCGGCTCGGGCAACCGCTCGACCTCGACGTCCTTGGCGAGAAGCCCTCGTTCCTTCAAGGTTCGGAACGTCTCGGGCGAATACTGAGCCGCACGATTCATCCGTATGAAGACGCGTATGGCCACGTGCGGGGCGAGAAAATGAAACAACGCGGCCTTTGGTGGTCCTTCTCGCGTCATATCGGGAATACCGGACTGGCCAGTGGCAAACCCGAAGGCGCTGAACTCCACGTGGACGAGCTTCGCCTCGGGCGCGACTTTCCGCGCCTCGTCACGAGCCCGGTCGATGACCTGGGACGGATCGTCCTTGGCGTGGGCCGCGGTCGCGACGAGGACCACGAAAAGCACCGTGAAGACAATCATGCTGTGACGACGATGGGGGCTCTCCCGGCCGCTCAGCATAGCGAATAGAGTGAATACCAGCGCGGAAAGCTGCACAAGGTGGAACACAGAGAAGTGCACGCGGACTTCACTCCATTGCCGCCTAGAGGGGAAAGCGGTGATGCCACAAACGGCTATGGGCACATTCATGTCCTAACGGCCATCGTTTGTGTCCGCGCGGGCCGCTTCACTGATGGCACCATGTGGCGCGCCGATCCCAGCGTTGTCGCAGCTGAAGCGAGGAAGGCCGCGCCGCGCATCAAGGACGCTGGGCCTCTCGCCACGGAGCGCGAGAGGAAGGACGAGAAGAAACCCTAAGTGGCGAGCGGAACGGGAGAACTAGCCCGTAACTAGCCCGCCGTCGGTTGGCGCGTCGCTGGTGTATCGTAACTACCTAACGCGCCTGTAGCTCAGTTGGATAGAGCATCGGACTTCTAATCCGAGGGTCGCAGGTTCGACTCCTGCCAGGCGCACCACCTTCGACGGGTACTCTTAGGTAGCCTCGCGGCGTCGTCAGACTCTTCAGCCGTGTGCGATAGAAAGCCTCTTGATATTCCGCCGCCCGCGCTATATCCAGGGGGCGATGAGTTGCGGTACAGCTTGACAAGGCAGGAACT
>CAYVHH010000538.1:0-9147 GCA_964450175.1 uncultured bacterium
GCTGATGAAGGCGGCGCGGCGGCTCAAGGTCGACACCGAAACGCCCTGGGAGAAGCTGTCGGCGGCGACGCGCGAGTTCGTCTACGGCGGCGACGGAAGCTTCCCGGGCATCCACGGGTTCTTCGAGGAGGTCGAGTCGTACCGCTACAAGCTCCACGTCCGCGTCTTCCTCTCGCGCTATCGTAGCCAGTCCATCTGCCGGATCTGCCACGGCGCCCGGCTCAAGCCGGCCGCGCTCGCAGTCCGCGTCGCCGGTCTCACGATCGCCGAGTTCTCGGTGCTCACGATCGACGCGGCCGCCCGGCTGCTGAGCGACCTTCGGCTCACCGCATGGGAGTCGGTCGTCGCCCGCGAGATCCTGCGCCAGCTGAACGCCAAGCTCACGTTCCTGTTGCGGGTCGGCCTCGGCTATCTCACGCTCTCGCGCCAGACGCGCACCCTGTCGGGTGGCGAGGCGCAGCGGATCAACCTGGCGAATCAGCTCGGCTCGCAGCTCGTCGGGACCTTGTACGTCCTGGACGAGCCGTCCATCGGACTGCACGCGCGCGACACCGCGCGGCTCACCGACCTCTGCCGGGAGCTCGCCCAGGCCGGGAACACGGTCGTGGTGGTCGAGCACGACCGCGACTTCATCGCGTCGGCGGATCACATCGTCGAGCTCGGCCCGGGCTCCGGTGAGCGCGGCGGTGAGATCGTCTTCACCGGGTCGCAAGCCGAGTTCCAGAAGGCGACCCACTCGCTCACCGCGCGCTACGTCTTCGGGCGCGAGTCGATCCCGGTACCGCCGTTCCGGCGAAGCGGCCGGCGCATGCTGACGCTCGCCGGCGCGCGCCAGCACAATCTCAAGGACGTCACGGTCCGGGTGCCACTGCACACGCTGACCGCCGTATCGGGCGTGTCGGGCTCGGGCAAGTCGACCCTGATCCACGACACGCTCTATCGCGCGGTGGCGCGCGTCTTCAAGACCGAGTTCGCGCCGCCCGGGGAGTACGACACCCTCACCGGCATCGAGTACATCAAGGGCGTCCGGCTGATCGATCAGGAGCCGATCGGGCGGACGCCACGGTCGAACCCGATCACCTACGTGAAGGCGTTCGACGAGATTCGCAAGCTCTTCGCGGCACTTCCGCGGGCCAAGGCGCTCGGGCTCGATTCGGGCGCGTTCTCGTTCAACGTCCAGGGCGGCCGCTGCGAGTCGTGCCAGGGCGACGGCTTCCAGAAGCTCGAGATGTACTTCTTCGAGGATGTGTACGTGGCCTGTCAGGAGTGCGAGGGCCGGCGCTACCGTCCCGACGTGCTCGGCGTGAAGCTGCGCGGCCGCAGCATCAGTGACGTGCTCCAGATGACCGTCGACGAGGCCGTCGACTTCTTCGCCGCGCAGACGAGTCTCGCACGACGGCTACAAACCCTCCAGGCGGTCGGGCTCGGCTATCTCCGGCTCGGGCAGGCCGCGACCACCTTGTCGGGCGGCGAAGCGCAGCGTCTCAAGATCGCCGCCGAGCTCGGCGCCCGTGCGACCGGCGAGATGCTCTACATCCTGGACGAGCCGACGACCGGGCTCCACCTCGACGACGTCAAGAAGCTGCTCGGCGTGCTCAACCGTCTGGTCGACGCGGGCAACACGGTCCTCGTGGTCGAGCATCACCTCGACGTGATCAAGTCGGCCGACTATGTCATCGACCTCGGGCCCGAGGGCGGCGAGGACGGCGGCGAGATCGTCGCCGAGGGCCCGCCCGAGACGATCGCGCAGACGCCCGGCTCGTACACCGGCAAGTTCCTGGCCGAGCTCCTGCCGCGGCCCAACGGCAAGAGCAGCCATCACTGAGCCCGGCACCGTGGAACACGCCGCGCCGACCCAGATGTTCATCGTCGCCCGCCGCCATCCCGAGCTCTACGACTACCTGAGCGCACGGTTCGCCGACGACCCGAGCGTGACGGTCGTCCTGGATCGCCGGCTCGCGCCGCGCCGGCGTCGAGCGCTCCCGGCGGCGGCGGAGCGGCGTCGGGTCGACCGGCGCGCGCGGCCCGACGTGGACGAGCAGCTGCGCGCCACGTCGCTGGCGGTCGTCACCGCGTCGTCGACCACGGCCGCGGCCCCGGCGAGCGAGGCGCGCCAGTGGGTGGAGTCGATGCACCGCGGAGTGAAGGCCGTCCGGGGCGCGCTCGACGAGCACGAGCGGCTCCAGGTCGAAGCCCAGTCGATCAAGCGAGAGCATGACCGTCTCCAGCATCGCGCGCAGGCGCTCGAGCAGGAAAACGAGCGGCTGCACGCCGAGATCGATCGCTCCCGCAAAGAGCTCGCCGAGCTCGATGCGAGCCTCAGCCGCGCGATCGAGGCCGTCACCGATCTCCACTCGCGCCTGACCAAAGAGCCCGACCGGGATCCCACCCGATAGCCGCGCGGCGGGCCCTGACGCCGCGCCCACCGACCTCGCCATGACACGGTCGGCGCCAAAGTGGTAGCATCTCGCGGCCGTCGAATCACGGTCGAGAAGGCGCAGCTCCCTGAATCAGCGTCGTGCGCGCCGCAGGCCGTCGCGGGGCTGGTGGGCCCCGCCGGCCGAGGCGCGCCCATGAATTGAGGAGGCACCCGAGAGATGCTCGTCCAGAGTCGTGGGCTTCGTGACAAGTACTGCATCGTGGGCGTCGGAGAGACGGAATACTCGCGCGCCTCGGCGCGGACGACGCGCGCGATGGCCGTCGAGGCGATTCGTAAGGCGATCCTCGACGCCGGGCTCAAGGCCGCCGACGTCGACGGCATGCTCGACTACCAGGGCGGCGACTCGACGCTCGCCAACAGCGTGGCATCCGACCTCGGTATCCGCTTCAACTTCTACATGGACGTGATGGGCGGCGGCTCGTCCACCGAAGCGCTGGTCGGCCTCGCGATGGGCGCGATCGAGGCGGGCATGTGCAACACCGTCGCGATCTACCGCTCGATGAACGGCTACTCGGAATTCCGCATCGGCGGCACCGGCGCGCGCGCCGCCCAGCCGGTTCGCGGCCTGGATCTGGCGCAGGTGCCCTACGGGATGCGCAGCGCCGGCCAGAATTTCGCGCCGACCTTCATGCGCCACATGTACGAGTACGGGACGACCTCCGCGCAGGTGGCCCACGTGCGGGTCGCGCACAGCAAGCACGCCTCGCAGAATCCGAAGGCGCTCCTCAAGCAGCGCGTGACGGTGCAGGACGTCCTGGCCTCGCGCTGGATCGTCAAGCCGCTGCATCTCCTCGACTGCTGCCTCGAGACCGACAACGCGACGTGCATCATCGTCACCGCGGCCGAGCGCGCGCGGAATCTGCGGCACCGCCCGGTCTATATCATGGGCGTGGCCGGCCGCGTGTCGAAGCCGCGGCTCGATTTTCACTGGGCGTACGGCCCGATCTCGCGGGTGGCCGGCTACTACGCGAAGGACATCGTGTTCCCGCAGGCCGGCATCAGGCCCGAGGACGTCCACGTCACCGGCTCGTACGACGCCTTCACCTTCACCACGATGCTGCAGCTCGAGGAGTACGGCTTCTGCAAAAAGGGCGAGGGCGGCGCCTACGTCTCGAGTGGGATCATCGAGCTCGGCGGCAAGCGCCCGAACAACACCTCGGGCAGCCACCTCTGCGTGGGCTACACCGTCGGCATGTCGATGGTGATCGAGAACGTGCGCCAGCTGCGCGGCACCGTGGACGACTACTGCCCGCGCGCCGCCGAGGGCGTCCACACCTACGACTACTCGCCCGGCAAGTGCCGGCAGGTGAAGGACGCGGAGATCACGATGAACCTCGGCTGGGCCATGCCCGCGACCGGCAGCGCCCTGATCATGCGCCGCTAGGCGAATAGCAAGGAGCCTCCGATGCCTCAGCCAGTGCAGTACCGCGGCATGGCGCTGATCGTTCCCGACAACGACAGCGAGTGGAAGGAATTCTACGAGCACGCGCGCGCCCATCGGCTCGTCGTGCGCAAGTGCAAGGCCTGCGGCCTCCTGCGCTACCCGCCGACGCACGCTTGCCCCTGGTGCATGGAGCTCGGGTGGACGTGGCACGAGGTGTCCGGGCGCGGGACGATCTATTCGTACGAGATCGTCGCGCACGCGATCCAGCCCGGCTTCAAGGAGATGACGCCCTACGCGGTGGTCCTGGTCGAGCTCGACGAGCAGCGTGGTCAGCCGACTCCCGACGAAGCGCTGCGAATCATCGCGAATCTGGTCAAGCCGGACTTCACGGCCGAGGCCGAGGCGAACGTTCAGATCGGTCGCCGCGTGCGCGTCGTGTTCCAGGACCTCGCCGATCACATGGCGTTGCCCCAGTTCACCTTGACCGACGAGCCGCCCGTCGGCCGCGTCTGGAGGCTGCCGGAGTGAAATTCGGCCTGGGGCTCTCCGTCCAGCATCTGCCGGAGGAGCCGCAGGCCGTTCGCTTCCGCGAGCACGTCGAGCAGGTGCGGCTCGCGCGTGCCGTGGGGTTCAGCTCGATCTGGGCGAGCCAGCACTATCTGTCCGATCCGTTCACCTACTTCCAGCCGATCCCGACGCTCGCGCGCCTCGCCGCCGACGCGCGCGGCATGATTCTCGGCACCGGCGTCCTCCTGCTCCCCTTGCATCATCCGGTCGAGATCGCCGAGCAGCTCGCGACCCTCGACGTCATCTCCGACGGTCGTCTGGTCTTCGGCGTCGGCCTCGGCTACCGCGACGTCGAGAATCGCGCGCTCGGACAGGATCCCAAAGATCGGGTCAGCCGTCTGGTCGAGGGGCTTGAGGTGGTGGAGCGGCTGTGGAGCGGCGAGCCGGTCGACTACGACGGCCGTCACTTCAAGCTGCAATCGACGCGGATCTCGATGCGCCCGCTGCAGAGCCCGCGGCCGCCGGTATGGCTGGCCGCCAACAGCGACGGGGGCGTTCGGCGCGCCGCCCGCCTGGGCGACGCGTGGATGATGAATCCGCACGCTACCCTGGGGACGCTCGAACGCCAGCTCGAGCTCTTTCGCCGAACGCGACGCGAGCTCGGACGGCCGCCGGCCATCGAGACGCCGCTGATCAAGGAATGCTACGTGGCGCCCGACGCCGCGACCGCCTTCGCGGAAGCGGCCGCGTTCATCGGACCGAAGTACCGCGCGTATCGCCGCTGGGAGCAGGACAAGGCGCTGCCGCCCGGCGAGCGCTTCGACGCGAGCTTCGGCGAGCTCGCGCGCGACCGGTTCATCATCGGCGATCCGGCGCGCGTGGTCGACGAGATCGCCCGCTGCCGCGAGCGGCTCGGCGTCACCACGATGATCTTCCGTCTCCAGTGGCCGGGGATGGACCAGGAAAAAGTCCTTCGCTCGATCCGGCTGCTCGGCCAGAAAGTGTTGCTGAAGTTCCTGTCCAGCTAGCGAAGTAAATACACGAAAAGTATGTAAGTTTTACGCCGGCGCGCACGACGCGACAGGCCTCGCGCGCTGCATCCTGCGTTCACTTCGGCGTTTCTGGCGGTGGCACCGACCTTGCCTTTCCCAGACTTCGGGTGAGAACGGTGAACCTGTTCACGGGCTCGATCCGGGTCGGCCTCGGCATCGCGCTGCCGGCGAGCGTGCCGGCGCTCGCGGGGCGCGCGTGGGCGCAGACGGCGGGTGGGTCCTCCGATTGGGGTCACTTCAGTCGAGTCGAGGGTCCGGTCACAATCCTGCTGATCGTCGCTGCCGGCCTCGTGCTCCTCGTCGGCGTGATCGCCAAGATCCTCGACTTGCGGCTCAAGCGAGACGGGGAGGTGGTCGCGGTCAAGGGCGTCATCTCCGACGCGCTCGGCGGCGACCCAGAGCTGTTCGAGCTGCCCCTCACGGCGACCGTGCGGGTTCCGCTCTTGAGGGGATCGCCCGTCACCATCCGCGTGTTCGGCGAGGTTCCGTCGGGCGAGCTCAAACAGGCTGCGCTCCGCCGGGTTCAGCGCACGGCCACAGCGGAGCTCGCCGTGCGCGCCCGGATCAAGTCGCGGATCGGCGTGGCGCCGGCCGCGCCGAGCCGGCCGATCAGAACAACGCGATCGGGTTGACCGGCGAGCCCGTCGTGTGCAGCAAGCGCAGCGGCGCGACGGTGAGCAGGAACTCCCAGCGTCGCCGTGAGGCGCACGCCTGTGCGAGCTCCTCCAGATTGCCGTTGTCGATCAGCCACAGCCCCATCCCCACGAGCCCCACGATGTGTACGACGTTGCCGAGCCCGGGATGGCTGAGCGGGCTGACGTCGTTGTGGGTGTCGGTGCCGAGCATCGCGATGTCCCGCGCGCGGAACCATGGCATCGAGGCCACGTGGGCCGCCGGCGAGCCGTCCCGGCCCGGGTTGCGCGGCTCACGGAGGCGCCGCGCGTAGTAGCCGGTGCGGATGAGGAGGATGTCGCCGGGCTCGACGCGCACGCCCTGCGCCTGCTCGGCGGCTTCGAGGTCCTCGGGCATGACGCCTTCGCCGGCCTCGAGCCAGCGTCCCTTGAGTGCGGCCACGTCGAGGAGCACGCCACGGCTCACGACCCCGTCGCGCAGCAAATCCACCGACTCCACCTGCGCGCCCTCGCGCGAGGTGATCAGGCTCGCGGAGCGCCCGTTGTACATCTTGCCCTGCCAGAAGTAGTGCGCCGGTGTGTCCACGTGGGTGATCGAGTACCCATGGAAGACCATCCCGATGAACTCGGCGGCGCCGCGCCTTTGTAAGATCCGTTCGGACGAATCGTGTTCGCGCCCCTCGCCCGAATCCACCATGAAGCGCACCGGCTGGATCGTGGTGTCGGCGCTGATCTCGTTGGTCACGATCGGACGGGCGCAGCTCACCGGCACGCCGTCCTGCACGAGCGTCGCCGCGCGCTTTCGCTTGGCGGGTGTGATCAGGTTCATCGTGCCCAGCTGATCGTCGGCGCCCCAGCGGCCCCAGTTGCTGAGGCTCGAGATCATTTTGATGACGTCGCTATCGCTCAGGGTCGTGGCCATCGCAGCCTCCTCGAGGTTCTCGGCTCCCGACGCTATCTCGCGGAGCATCCGCTCGCAACCCCCGATCGCCCCCCTGGAGGGAGCGCTCTGCATCGCCTGCTGATCAACTGATTGATCAAGACTTGCGCAAATCACCGGGGCCGGTGTGTCGTGGCGGCCGCAAGCACCTGATCTCTCTACCTCTTTCCCTTGGCACCCGGTTTGCCCCTAAGGGCTTCGACTGACTGGCGTGAACCACTCGGGCCGTTGATGGAGGAAGCCGATGGCGCCGCCGAGCCCCACGGGGGACTATCTCGATTTCGAGCTATTCACCGCCTTTGACCGCGCAACAAGGTGAGGGCCCACCCATGGCTTTGATCGTCTGGTCTCCCGAACGGCCGGTCGTCGTTGTCAATGTCCGCCGACGTCTCGCCGAGATCGTCGCGCTCGGCGCGCAGGCGCCCGAGAGCTGGATCGTGCTTGAGCGTTACGAGGCGTGGCGCGCCACGCCGTATTTCTACGCGTACCTGCTCGACGAGCTCCGGGCCGTTCTGCAGGCGCGGCCGCAGGCCGGCACCCTGTCTGCGCTCGAGGCGCTCGACCTCCACGAGACGGGCGAAAGCCACGAGGTTCCTCAGGGATCGACGTCGACCGACCTGCCCACGGGGCGCGATCCGGACCATCCCTCGGCGTTGCGCGTGGTGGCCCTCGGATCGGTCGGGCGGCCCGCGGACATCGGGCAGATTCGGGAGGGCCGTCGTGGCGCGCCGGGAGCCCCCCCTGCCCATCCCTCCACTCCGTTCGACGACCTCGTCCGCATGTCACGCGGTCCCGCCCGCGAAGGCGCCGCGCCGTCGCCCGCGGGCGCGCCGGTCGGCGCGGCGCCGGCCCCCCTGGCCGAGACGGCGATGGCCGGCCGCCAGGCCCCGCCGACAAGATCGGCGCCGCCTCGTGGCTGGCATACGTCGTCTACGGCAACCCGACCGCGCGGGTGACGACCGGCTGAGGCGCTTTCGCCGATCAGAAGAACTCGAACGAGACGGGCTCGCGCTCCATGCGGAGCCTCAGGTCCGCCATGAAGACGAGATACGGGTGCGCTCCGCGGGCCAGGAGGGCATCGCGATCGCCACGAAGAACCGCCGTGGCGTCCTCGGCAGCGAGCCCCAGCTCGGCCATCGCGGCCCGCGCGTCCTTCAGGAACCGCGTGCGAAACGCGTCGTCGGACTTGAGCGCGAAGAGGCAGCGGTTGAGCCGATAGGCCGAGGCCGGCGGGAAGCGATAGTGCGGCGGCTCGTTCACACCGGCCACTCGACGACCGCGTTGCCGTGATGCCACGAGGGCTCGTAGCAGTAAACGTCCGCCCTGGCGTCGCCGACGGCGCCGAGCAAGGTCGCCCAGGTCCTGAGCTCGATGTTGCCCATCTTGTCGAGCTCCTCCCCGCTGATCGCCGCCAGGTCCCGACCGTGTCCGGCTTCCAGCGACTCGAGCAGCCGGCGGTCGTACTCGAACTCCGGCGAGGCGTAGCGATCCGTGCCCGGGAAATGGGACATGCCGCCGGAGGCCATCAGGGCCACGCGCTCCGGCCGCGATCGGAGGATCTCGCCGAGCGCCCGGCCCCACTCGTAACAGCGACGCGGCGTGGGTTGAGGCGGGAGATAGACGTTCACGTGGAGCGGGACGATCGGCACGGCCGGCTCGGGCATCGTGAAGTGCAGCGGGACGTAGAACGCGTAGTCGAGGGGCGCGTGCTGGGTATAGAAGAGGTCGAAGCCGCGCTCGACGCCCTGCTCCACGACGGCCCGCGCCAGCGGCTCGTGGATCGGGAACCGGTAGCGATAGCGTCCGAACGTGCCCGCGCACTCGGTGCCGACGTACACCGCCAGCGCCGGCACGGCGTCGAGAAAGAACGCTTCGACGTGGTCGCCGGCCACGATCGCGATGGCGTCGGCGCGGAGCGTTTCGAGCCGACGCTTGACCCGTGCGAAGGCCGCGTGGACGCGCAGGACGAGATCTCGGTCCTCGGTCCCCGGCCGGGCCAAGAGCTGGGGGGTGTGGGCGCACGCGAACGCGCCGACGAGCACGGCGTCAGCCCCCGGCCGCGGCCCCGATCGGGGCCGGGATGCGCGGCGCCGTCACGCCGTGATTCTCCTGACGATGTCGTCGAACGCGCGGTCGGCGAGTGCCCTCACCTCTTCGCGCGTCAGCGGCTGGATCGGGTGCGCCACCACGAC
>CAYVHH010000539.1:0-3586 GCA_964450175.1 uncultured bacterium
CGAAGAGGTCACGCGCGATTTTCCGGATCTCGGTCCGCTTGTCCGCCGACTGCCTGGGTACCGCCGATTCCGGCTTCGCCGCAGGCTCGATATCCTGCGTGAGATTGATCACCCGGATGACGGCCGTTTCCACGGTTTCCCGTGGGCCCATCGAGGGGGCCGCGACGGCTCCAGCCATCATGATCCAGGCGGCGAGTGCCTTACCCATGGCTAATCCTCCGGGCCGGTATTGGAGCATCCGCTATGCCAGCGCCCGAATAAGCGGAAAGCCTGTCATTTCGGAGGCCTCCGGATCATTTGATCGGCCTCATAATGGACAGAGTGGCAACCTCCTCCGCGGAAAGACACGCGTCCAAACGAAGGGCCGTGTGCGTGGGCGTGGACGTCGGCGGAACGTGGATTCGCATCGCTGTTTGGAACGCGCGTCGCGTCACGACCACCGTCGTTTCCGCCGATCGTGATCTCCAGCAGCTCGCGTCCGTCCTGCGCGCCGTCTGGCGTCGTCGTCGATGGAGTCGACGTCGCGTCGCTGCGCTCGTGGTCGCGTCGCGCGGCCTCTGGACCCCCGCCGAGCGCCGGATTCTCGCGCGCGCGCTACGTGGGCTCGCGGCGCGAGTGCACGTGATCTCCGACGCTCAGGCGGCGCTGCTCGGCGCGCTCGGACGAGAGCCGGGTGTGCTCCTGCTCTCGGGCACCGGATCCATCGTGGTCGGACGAAATGCGCGCGGACGCTGGGCGCGTGCCGGTGGTCTCGGGCCGGTCCTCGGCGACGAGGGCTCCGGATTCTGGCTCGGCCGCGAGTGGCTTCGCGCGACGGTCCGGAACGGAAATCTGCTTCCGGCGCTTCGCGCGTCCCACGGCCGCGATCCGGTGAAGACGATCGCCGGGTTCGCACGGGACGTGCTCGCGCGGGCGCGCCGTGGCGATCGGCGCGCCCGCCGCATCGCGGCCGAGGGTCAGCGGCAGCTCGCGGCCGGCGCGCTCGAGGTGGCGCGGACCCTCCAGCTCGGCCGCACGGTGAACGCGAGCTGGGCGGGAAGCGTGCTCGCCGACCGATGGTATCGCGCCGGACTGATTCGCGCGGTCACCCGCGCCGGGCTCAGGGCACGATGGCATCGCCCCGCGGAGGAGCCCGTCGTCGCGGCCGCACGGCTGGCCGCGGCGCTGGCGCGCGCATGACGCCGCGCAGGATCGTGATCACGGTCTGCCCGCGCGAGCGCGGCGCCGTGGTGCTCCCGGTCACGCGCGGCGGCCGTGCCGTGCGCCTGAACGCGGAGGCGATCATCCGGAGCTTGGCGGAGCTCGTGGCCGAGCGCGGGCTCGCCGAGCGCGTGCGGCTGCGTGAGGCCTGCGCCGGCGGCTGCTCGGGACCGGGGCCTAACGTCTCGGTCGAGATCTTCCCGCTGGGACAGCCCGGCGAGCGCGAGGATCACGTCGCCGTCGACTGGAAGACCTACGTCTACTCGCTCGACTCCCTCGCCTGCCTCGCCACCGTCATCGAGGAGAACCTCGGGCGTTCCCCGGTCAAAGCCAGCCCGCGACGCGGGTGACCTGTCTTTTCACGCCCGGCCCTCCTCGACCAGCACGGCGCGCCGGCCGAGGACGCGGTAGGCGAGCGGACCCGTGATCGCAGCCGCGACACCCGCGATCGTGTTCATCCAGCCCGCCGTCGCCATCGCGCCGACACAGAAGAGGACCGGGAACGCGACCACGCCCACCGTGACGAGCGGCCCGCCGGGAACTCGCCACGGCCGCGGCATGTCCGGCGCCGCCACGCGCAGCCGCACGAATGCCGCCAGCTCGACCAGGAGGCTCAACGAGTAGAGCCAGACGTTCAGGACGATCAGCTCCTTGAACGAGAACACCGCGAAGGCGGCATACAGCGCCGCCGAGACGAGGACCGCGGCCCACGGCGTGCCGAAGCGCTGGTCGACGGCAGCGAGCCACCCGGGCATCACGCGGTCACGCGCCAGAACGTACGGCAGCCGTGAGTTCGTGAGCAGCAGCGACATGAAGAGCCCGGCAGTGCTGAGCACGGCGCCGGCCGCCACCGCATGGCCGAGCCATGCGCCTCCAACCGACTTCGCGATCACCGGCAGAATTCCGGTCGTCCACTGGCTCCACTCCAGGGCGCCGCTGGCGAGGGCGGCGCCCACCGGAAGGACGTACGCTGCCGTCAGCACCGGCAGCGCCAGGAACGTCGCCCAGCGAAACGTACGCTCGGGCGAGCGGGCCTCGCCGAGAATCGTCGAGGGTGTATCCCATCCAGAATAGTTCCACATCACGACGGCGAGGCCGAGTCCGAGGGTCTCCAATCCCTGGCCAGGCGGAGCCAGCGGCGTCCACGGCGATATGCGAGGCCCGAGCAGCGCGGCCACCGTCAGCACGGCAACCGGCAGGAGCGAGATGACGGCCAGCGCCACGGCCGCATGGCCGGTCGGTCGCGCGCCAAGAAGATTGAGCCCGGTCAGCACGACGATGAAGGCGACGACCAGCAGCCAGCGCTGCAGCGGCGCCATTTCCGGGACCCAGAAGCGCAGGTACTCGACGAAGAGCGCCGGGTACACGGCGACGTCGACGAAGCTATCGAGCCAGCTCCACCAGCCGACCAGGAATGCCCAGTACGGACCGAAGGCCTGGCGCGTCCACGCGACGTAGCCGCCCTCGTCCGGCATCGCGGACGCGAGCTCGGCCATCACCAGGGCGACCGGCGCGCTCCAGAGGATCGGCGTGAGGACCAGCAGCACGAGCGTCATGCCGGGACCGAGCGCGGGGACCGTGTCCTCGATCCCGTAGGGCCCACCGCTCACGTTGAAGAAGACGATCGCGGCGAGGGGGACGAGTCCGAGGCCGCGCCTGAGCCCTGCCGTCAGCTCACTTCCCCTGGGCGGCGGCGATCAGCTGCGGAAGCTCGATGAGCCATTCGTCGATCGGGCGCACCGCCTCGACCGTGATCTCGAGCTTGCCGCTCGGCAAACGGCGGACGCGCCCGGGCGCGGCGGGACCGAGCGGGATCACCAGCTGCTCGCGGTGAATACCGAGCGCGTCGGTCACCGCAAAGATCGCATCGATCTCCTTCATCGAGACGACCTCAAGCATCGACACCGACCTCGGCGGCGCACGCGGTGATCTGCCGCCACGTCTCGTCGTCCATCGGTACGCCGCCGGCGCGGCGCTCACGCGAGATGCGCTCCTCCGGCTCGCCCGGAATCAGGATCTCCTCCGACCCGCTGGCCAGGGGCGCCGACCTCACGAAGCCGAAGAGCGTGGCGACCTGAGCATGGAAGTCGCCGGGCGGCAGGAAGCGCCCGGGATCGACGCACATCATCAGGACGCCGTTGCTCACCGGGCCCTTGTCCGGCCGCGCCGGGCCGGTGCCCGAGAGGATCCCGCCGAGGATCTCGACCGCCAGGGAGAGGCCGTAGCCCTTGTGCTCGCCGGCCGTGATCAGCGAGCCGGGTGGGTCGGTATAGTACTCGCGCGGATCGGTCGAGGGCTCGCCGCGGCCGTTGCGCATGATGCCGGGCGCCACCTTCTCGCCGCGGTTGAACTTCACCTTCAGCTTGCCCTCGGCGACGACGCTGGT
>CAYVHH010000540.1:0-11835 GCA_964450175.1 uncultured bacterium
TCGCGGCGGTGGCGCGCCATCGAACGCGCTCGCTTGAACCACTCTGCAATAATGATCCATAGTGAGAGGCCTCACGTGTTGATTTTAGGGGACGCGATGCTCGGGCGCATTCGGAGCAAGCCCGCGCGCACTCTCGTATCAGGTCTTTACCTGATGATGGGTGCGCTGGGGCTCGCCGGTTGCGCGAGCCACTCGCTGATGCCGGCCGCGCAGTCGGAGGCCATCAGGGACCGAGAGCGAGCGCTCGCGTCCCGCACCGACGCCATCCAGACCGCGGTAAGGCAATCGGGTAAGGCTGGCGCCCTGGCGTTTCTCGACACCAGGGATGGGCATCTGGTGGTCCTGCCGGGTGACAGTCCGGCCGACGCCTGGGCGCGTTCTGCCGCGTCGCCGGAGAGCGAGACGGATCCGGTCTCGGTGCCGGCGGTGGTCACGTTTGTCTACCGGACGGACATACCCAAGGCGCCCGAGGCCGTCACCGTGAACGCCCTGCAACAGCAGCAGACGCAGCGGACCTCCGTGGCCGATCTCGCGATCGAGCTTGGACGTCTCGAGGAAAAGCTGGGCGTCATGCAGCGCGAGCTCGCCGCGACCAGGCAGGACACGGACAAGGCGGTGGCCGACATGCGCGCGCTCGCCGAGGATCTGGCGGCGGCCCGCAAGTTCATGCTGCAGACGGCCCAGCTCGGCTGGCTCAATCAGGAGCTGGTCCAGGAGAACGCCAACGGCATACGCAGGATGACGACGGCCACCCAGGAGCTCACGGCCAGCTCCGCCAAGCTCGAGGAGACGATGCGCCAGCTTTCCGAGGGCCTCGCCGGCCAGCTCAAGGAGCTGGCGGGCCGGCTCGATGCCATCCAGAACAAGATCCAGAACATCAAGTGAGGTCCCGGGTGCACGACCGCGGGTCCGCGAGACGATGTCTCCTCACTCTGATCGGCGCATTTCTGCTGCCGCTGCTCGTGGCGGCCGACGCCGTGTCGGGTGAGTGGGAAACCGTCCGGGGGAGCTACGAGAACGCGCTCAAGGCCAACGAGAAGCGGATCCAGGAGATCGAGGCGAAAGAGCGCGGGATCCCCGATCCGCAGCAGCGCGCGGAAAAGATCACGCGGGACAAGGTCGCATTGATCCGCGCCTCGCTGAAGGCCGGCGGAACCGGGAAGAGCCTGGCCGAGGCTGCTGAAAAGGCCGTCGGTGATCCGAAGGCCCTGGCCGACCTGTCCAGAGAACAGAGTAAGTACCTCGACGCGGCCACGGTCGACTGGGGAGCCGAGGGCGCCGAGCGAAAGCGGCTGCGGGACGCCACCGCGGCCACGCAGAAGAGCATCGAGCGAGTGAATGCGAGCCTGACCCGGGCGGCAAAGTCGGTGGCGAGCGTGCAGGCGTCGGACGCGCTCGAGACGGCGACACGGATCGAGGCTGCGGTGAACGAGGCCGGCGATCGGCTGAGAGCTCGATGGCAGCTCGAACAGGCAGCGCGAGAGCGCGAGACCAAGCAGCGAGAGCGCGAGGCGGCCGAGCGCGCGCGGGGCACGGGCTTGAAGTAAGAGCCCGTCGGGACCGCGACGACTACAGAACGAGCTGACCGCTGACGACCCGGGCGTAGTAGCCCTGCTCGGCGAGGAGATCGTCGGGAGTGCCCATCTCGGTCAGGCGCCCGTTCTCCACGACCAGGATCTTGTCGACGCGCCGGATCGTGGTGAGCCGGTGGGCGACCATCAACGTCGTGCGCCCGCGCATCAGCGCGAACAGGCTGGCCACGACCTGAGCCTCGCTCTCGACGTCGAGCGCGCTCGTCGGCTCGTCCATCAACAAGATCGGCGCGTCCTTCAGGAACGCGCGGGCCAGATTCATCCGCTGCTTCTCGCCCACGCTCAGGTGCGCGCCGCCGTCGCCGACGACCGTCTGGTACCGCGCGGGCAGCTTCTCGATGAACGCGCTCGCGTTGGCGTAGTGCGCGGCCGCCTCGATCTCGGCCATGGTCGCGTGGGGTTTCGCGTAGGCGATGTTCTCCGCGACGGTGGCGGGCAGGACGATCGGATTCTGCAAGACGAGACCGACCTGGGCCCGAAGATCCTCGAGCCGCAGATCGCGCAGGTCCACGCCCTCCAGCAGCACCGCGCCGCGTGTCGGGTCGAAGAACCGGGGCAGCAGGTTCAAGAGCGTCGTCTTGCCGGCGCCGCTCGGCCCGATGATGGCGGCCGACGTTCCCGCCAGGAGCTTGAAGCTGACGTGGCGGAGCGCCGGCCGCGACGGGGTGTAGTCGAAGGAGACATCGTCGTAGGCGACGTTGCCGTAGATCTGTAGCGGCCGACCCGGCCGCGCCGGGGGAGCGCCGGTCGGGGCGAACATGTCGTCAGCGGACGTGGGCATTCCCGCCTGCCCGTCGGTGTCCCATCCCCGACGTACCGGGCGCGCGTCGAGTCGGTCCTTCACCTCTTCGGGCGTGTCGAGGATCTCGAACACGCGACGGGTGCTGGCGCTCGCGCTCGACAAGGTCGCGCCCACCTGCGAGAGCTGATGGAGGGGCTCGAAGAGCTGCGCGACGTACGCGAGGAAGACCAGCAGCTCGCCCAGGGTCAGGTTCGCGGCCAGCACCTGGTGCGCGCCCACCCATGTCACGCCGAGCGTGCACGCGGCGAGGATCACCGAGATCGAGCACCAGTAGAAGACTTCCAGGCCCTGCTGCGCCATCTTCTGCTGCTGTGCCTGCTCGGTGTGAACGGTGAAGCGCCGCTGCTCGTGATGCTCGCGCGCGTGGCTCTGGATCAGCGGCAGTGCGGTGATTCCCTGATGGATGAGTGAGTAGACTTTACTCTCCGCTCGCTGGGCGGCCATCGCCCGCGAGCGCATCGCCCCGCCGAAGACCTTGAGCGCCACGAGGAGGACCGGCACCGCGACCAGCGCGACGGCAGTCAGATACAGATTCAGCCGGGCCATCATGACAGCCATGAACACGAGGGTGCCGATGGCGCTGACGACGATCAGCAATCCTTGCTGGAACAGGGTCTGAAACGCGCCGGTATCGGTTCCGGCCCGGAAGACGATGTCCCCGGCCTCGGAGCCGTGGTGATAGCGCAGCGACAGGCGCTGGAGCCAGCCGAAGACGTCGTCGCGGACCCGCCGCAAGCCGCGAAGTCCCACGCCGATCGTGACGTACACGTGCCCGGCGCAGACCGCGGAGTGGATCAGATGAAGCGCGAGCGACACCGCGACGATCGCGGTGATCTGCGCCGGCTGCCCCCATTCCCGCAGCTGGCCTGGTAGCCAGGCGGGGAACGGCCTGGTGCCCAGGACGCTGTCGACGAGGACGGCGAGCGGCCAAGGCTTGAGCAGGTTGATGCCTATGCCCGCCATCAGGAGACTCACCGAGAGGCCGATTCGCCCGGCATCGGGCCGGAAGTAACCGAACGCCCGCGCCAGTAGACGAAGACGCGCGACGGACGACAAGGCCAGGTCGCTCGCCCACGCGGCCGGGTTCATATGCAACCCACGGTAACACGCGCGAACACCGGGTGCAGCCGGAGGCCCGGGTACGTCTCGCGACCTCGATTTCTGGAACGACGTCGACGCAACCGGCTTGACTTCTCGGCAGGTGTGAACGAAAAGAGATGACCATTTGGCCGAGGAGGGAGCCGATGACGGGACGCTCGATCGCGGTGCTCGGCGCGCTGGTGCTCGCGGGGTGCGCCTCCGGCCCGCACTACTGGACGAAGCCGGACGCGACGCGCGAGTCGTTCCTCGCCGACCATACGCCGTGCTTCAAGGACGCCACGATCGGCTACGGGATCGGCTCGGAGAAGGCCTACAAGGCCTGCATGCTCCAGAAGGGCTGGACGCGTATCCAGGGCTACGCGAATGAGCCTCCCAGGCAGCCGCACTTCCGTGGCCCCGAGGGCGACGACGAGTTCACGACGGCGTCGCCGGACGACCTCATGCAGCGGACGCTGACCGAGCAGAGCCCGTCACGGACGACTCGAGACCCGCGTTGCGAGCATCCGCGCAACGCTCGCGCCCCCGGCACCGTGTGTCCGTAGGCGCCGGCGTGTCAGGCGTCCATTCGGCGCTCCTCGAGGTCGAGCTCGCGTTCCAGGGTTCGCAGCACGTCGTCGTCGATCGCTCCTTCGGCGCGAAGCCGCAGCAGCGCCTCGCGCTCGGCGTCGATCACGGTGCGCTGGATCTCACGGTGCTCGATCGCTTCACGGTCCTCGGTCCCGGAGGCCACCGCGTCGCGCCGCCGGTCGACGTGCTCGGAGCGGTGCTGGTATGTGTCCCGCAATCGCGCGAGCAGGGGCTGGTGGCCCGGCCACACCGGGTAGAGCTCATCGATTCGGCGGGTGGCGGCCTCGATCATCGTCTGCCGCGCGTTGGACTCCTCCTCGTGCGTTTGTAAATCCGTGCCCAGATGGAGCTGCCGGATGAGCAGCGGCAAGGTCAGTCCCTGGCCCAGCAGCGTGAACACGATGACGGTCAGGGTCACGATCAGGACCGCTTCGCGCGCGGGGAACGGCCCGCCGCCCGGCAGAGCCAGCGGAAAGGCCAGCGCGATCGCGAGCGAGACGACGCCGCGCATGCCGGCCCACGACAGCACGAGCGAGTGCGCGACCAGCCGCGGCGGGCAGGGCCCGCCGCGAATGAGCGGCGGCAGGAACTCGGTCGCGAAGATCCACAGCGCCCGCACCACGACCAGGACCAGGCTCACCATGATGCCGATGCCGACCAGGCGGATGGCGTGCGCCGGCGCGAGGGCGCGCAGGAGTAGGGGAACCTCGAGGCCGGTAATGATGAAGATCGCCCCGTGCAGCAGGAAGCTGATGGTCTCCCACACCGCGCGGCCGGTCAGTCGGGCGTCGGGCCCCATGATGTGTGAGCCCCGGCGGCCCAGGTAGAGGCCGGCGGCCACGGTGGCGATTACCCCGGAGACGCCGAGCTGCTGGGCGGGGAGGAACGCGGCGTAGGGCGTCAGCAACGAGATCGTCATCTCGACCGGGGTGTCCTCGATACGCGCGCGCACTTGCCCGATGATCCAGCCCACCGCCAGGCCGATCACGGTGCCGCCGAGCATGTCGACCGCGAAGGTCGTGCCGCCGGCGGACGGCTTGAACGCGCCCCCGCCCGCCACCGCGATGGCGATGCCGTAGATCGTCAACGCGGTCGCGTCGTTCAGAAGGCTCTCGCCCTCCAGGATCGTGACGATCCGCCGCGGGACCGCCAGCCGCGTCGTGATCGCGGTGGCCGCGATCTCGTCCGGCGGCGCGACGATCGCGCCGAGCGCGAGCGCGACGGCCCACGGGATGCCGGGGATCATGGCGTGGACGACCGCGGCCGCGGCGAACGCGCTCGCCACCACCAGGCCGACGGCCAGCGACGCGATCATCCCTAGATTGGCGCGCAGGCTGCGCAGCGGCGTGAAGAACGCGGCGATGTAGAGCAAGGGGGGGAGGACGAAGAGAAAGATCAGGTCGGGGTCGATGTCGACGCGCGGCGTGCCGGGCACCAGTCCCAGCACGAGCCCCCCGATGACCAGGAAGATCGGGTAGGCGATGCCCAACCAGCGGGCAATCGTCACGAGCCCGGCGACCGCGATGAGCAAGGCCAGGACGAGCTGGGCGGTCTCCATGGCGGCTCGAAGCCTAGCACACGCTCGTGAACGGACCTTCAGGGGCCGGGGGCCTGCGCGTGACGAACGCCCCGACTTCGGAGACACTCGTTGAAGACGAACACCCTGATCCGGCGCCTGCGGGCGATGAGGACGCGGCCATGACTACCGTGCGCCATCCGGTCGTCTTTCTCGTCGACGTCGACAACACCCTTCTCGACAACGACCGCATCGCCGCCGATCTCAGGCGTCATCTCGAGCAGGCGGTCGGCCACGAGCGCCAGGAGCGGTACTGGGCCATCTTCGAAGAGCTGCGGACCGAGCTGGGCTACGCGGACTATCTGGGTGCCCTCCAGCGGTATCGCGTGGAGTATCCCCGCGATCCCCACGTCCTCACGGTCTCGTCGTTCATGGTGAACTACCCGTTCGCGAATCGGCTCTACCCGAACTCGCTCGACGTGCTGGAGCGCTTCCGCGGCTGGGGGCCGACCGTCATCCTTTCCGACGGCGACGCGGTGTTCCAGCCCCGTAAGATCGAGCGCTCGGGAATTCGAGACGTCGTGGACGGACATGTCCTGATCTACATCCACAAGGAGCGCGAGCTCGACGACGTCGAGCAGCGCTACCCGGCTGATCACTACGTTCTGGTCGACGACAAGCTGCGTATCTTGACGGCCGTGAAGCGGGTGTGGGACGGCCGCGTCACGACGGTCTTTCCGCGCCAGGGGCACTACGCGCACGACCCGCAGGAGCTCGCCACGAATCCGCCGGCCGACCTGACGGTCGACCGGATCGGCGACCTGCTCGAGTACGACCGGGCGACGCTCCTCGCCGCAGTGTCACGGCCAACCACCACCAAGGCACGGTGATCTTCGACACGGAGGCGTCAATGGACGACAAGGAAGTCCTGGGTCGGATCGACGAGCTCGCACGCGAGGAACACGAGCTGTTCGAGCGCGAATCTCACGGGAAGGTGACCGACGCCGACCGCGCGCGCCTGCGTCGGCTCGAGGTCACCCTGGACCAGTGCTGGGACCTGCTGCGGCAGAGACGGGCACGGCGGGCGGCGGGCCTCGACCCGGATGACGCGCGGGTTCGCGATGAGAAAACCGTCGAGGGGTACACGGCCTGACCCGCACGCGCCCTACGGAACTTTTGGACTGGCTCCTCTATTTCCTCCGTTGGAGGTGGCGAGTATGCGACTGCTAAGCGCGTTCCTGCTCATCGGGGTGGTGCTGGGGACGGCGGGCATCGTTGAGGCCGACGGTAGCTCGGAGCCGAGCAAGTCGGCGGCCTCGGCCGATCCCACGTACGCCGCGGGGGTGAGTGCCGTCAAGCGCGGAGACTATCCGGCGGCGATCCGTCTCTTCGAGACCGTGGTCGCGAAGGACGACCGGAACGCGGACGCGTACAACTGGCTCGCCTACAGCACGCGTAAGAACGGTGACGCGGCCAAGGCGATTCCGATCTACGAGAAGGCTCTGGCCATCGATCCGAAGCACCGTGGCGCGCACGAATACATCGGCGAGGCCTTCCTCGTGCTGGGCGATCTCCCCAGGGCGAAGGAGCATCTCGCCGTACTCGACAAGCTGTGCCTGCTACCCTGCGAGGAGTACTCCGACTTGAAGAAGGCCGTCCGGGACTACGAGAGCAGCGGCGGCCGGATCAAGCCGGCGAGCACGTCGAACTGACGACCGGTCCTGAAACAGGCCGAGGGCACAACAGTCAGGCACGCCGCCTGGACGAACGCACGGTTTCGGGCACAACGCCCGAATGGCTTCGCGGCGGCGGCGGCGCCGGCCGGTGACTTCTGACGTATGCTCCGCGGCTCGTCACGGCAGGAATTTCACAACGAAACCGCGCTTTCCAGGGTGAAACGCGCTGATCGTGACGGGTGCGTCGATTCGGCGATTTGCCGCGAAGCCAGGGTTGGTCATCTCTTTGCATGTTCCCGGGCCGGAGGTAACGACGATGGGCTGGCTAGATCTGACCGAATACAAGCAGCTCGACGAGGCAGCGCAGGGTCGTGTCGCCGATCTTCTCTCTTCAGCCAGACCGCGGCGGCCGAGAGAAGCAGCGGGCCGGCGCTCGTCGCTCGCGACGAGGCTCTACGCCGCGTCCAAGCTCCGGGCCAAGCCGCGCATGATCGATGGCTACATCGACTACTTCGGCGAGCCGGTGCTCAGTTAGGCGTGCGATTTCTGGCGGCCGCTGAGTCACCTCGGCGGCCGCGTGTCGTGCCCGCATAGCTCTCCGATCCAGAACGCCGCGCCCGCCAGGGAACTGGCTGTTGGGCGCCGGTGTCCGTCGAGTGGCTGCCGGTCGATTTCACGTCGCGCCCATTTCGGTGTCTCACGGGTACGCAGGAGCGTGACGTCGTTCCGCGTACCGTGATGCGAATGAGCAAGTCGGGAGGTGATCCGCGAATGTCGCAGATATTGGATGCGCAGATGGATTCCGATGCCATGGATTCCGATGCCACGCTCGTGGCGGCCCTGCGCCGGAACGATCCAGACGCCGTAGATCAGCTCGTCGAGCGCTACGGCGAGCGGCTCTATCGCCTCGCGGCGCGCCTCACCGGCGAGCGCGCGGACGCCGAGGCAGCCACGCAGGTCGCGCTGCGGACGGCGATTCGCACGATCGAGACCTTCACGCGCGACTCGAGCTTCGGCGCCTGGCTCGACCGCCTCGCCGCCGGTGTGACGTATCGCCGGCTGTTGAGGCGGCCGCGGAAGACCGAAACGGTCGCGTTCGACGACGTATTGCCCCCGGTCGATCACGCCGGCCGCCATTTCGAGCCCATGGACGACTGGTCCTTCCGGATCGACGGGCCAGGACTTCAGGGCGAGCTGCGCCGGGTCCTGACCGACGCGATCGACGCGCTACCGCCAGACCATCGGACCGCCGTGGTCCTGCACGACGTCGAGGGCATGCCGGACACCGACATCGCTGAGGTGCTCGGCGTCGGCCGGAGCGCCGTCAAGGCTCGCGTGCATCGCTCGCGGCTCTTCCTGCGCCAGCGTCTGTCGAGGCACCTCGACTCGACCTGATCGCCAACCGCCTCGCTGTCGATTTCGGCGGCCCCGGAACGACAATCTGGTGTCCGCGGCCATTCGCCGGCGACAGAGGAGGGATCATGAAGTACGTATGCCTGGTCTATCTTGTCGAGCGCGACATGATCGCGATGACGAAGGTGGAGTCGGACGCCTGCACCGACGAGAGCCTGGCGTACGACGAGGCCCTTCGCAAGGCCGGCCATCTCATCGTCGCCCACGCGCTGCAGCCGATCGAGGCCGCCACCACCGTCCGGGTTCGGAACGGCAAGCTCTCGACGACGGACGGCCCCTTCGCCGAAACGAAAGAACAGCTGGGCGGGTTCATCCTGATCGAGGCGCGGGACCTGAACGAGGCCATCCAGGTGGCGGCGAAGATCCCGCTGGCCCGGCGTGGCAGCATCGAGGTACGACCGATCAGAGAGCTCAGGCCCTGAGGAGAATGCCATGAAATTCATGTTCATGATCCATCACGACGAGAATGTGCTGGACGCGCTACCCAAGGGGGAGATGCAGGCCCTCATCGACTCGGCCCTCGACTACACCGACGAGATCCGGCAGAGCGGCCACCACATCGTCTCGAACGCTCTGGAATCCTCGCGGACCGCCCGGACCATCCGGGTCCACGGCGGCAAGGTCTCCACCACCGATGGCCCCTTCGCCGAGACGAAGGAGCAGCTCGGCGGGTTTTTCCTCATCGAGGCCAAGGACATCGACGAGGCGTGCGAGGTCGCCTCGAGATTCCCGCCGGCGCGGGTCGGGACCATCGAAGTCCGCCCGGTCAGGGAGCTGACGCACTCCTAGTCGCCACGACCGGGCATGAGTGAGCCCACAGTCGACCACGCCCGCGAGGCGGTGGACGCGGTCTATCGGTCCGAGTCGCGCCGCGTCCTGGCCACGCTCATCCGCCTGCTCGGCGGCTTCGATCTCGCCGAAGAGGCGCTGCACGAAGCGTTCGCCGCCGCGGTCGAGCAATGGCCCCGCGAAGGCACGCCGGCCAATCCGCGAGCGTGGCTCGTTTCCACCGGGCGCTTCAAGGCCATCGACGCCATGCGTCGGCGCGCACGGTTCGACGCCTCGGAGGTGGAGCTGGCCGAGCGCCTCGAGGCGGAAACCGCCCGCATCGGGCCGGGAGAGGCCCCCGACATCGAGGACGATCGGCTGCGCTTGATCTTCACCTGCTGCCACCCGGCCTTGCCCCTGGACGCGCAAGTGGCGTTGACCCTCCGCGAGGTCTGCGGCTTGACCACCGAGGAGATCGCGCGCGCCTTTCTCACCGCGCCACCCACGCTCGCGCAGCGTATCGTCCGCGCCAAGGCGAAGATCCGCGACGCGCGCATCCCATATGAAGTCCCCGCGCTGCCCGAGCTGCCGGATCGATTGGACGCGGTCCTGCACGTCATCTATCTGGTCTTCAACGAGGGCTACTCGGCCTCGTCGGGCGGGTCACTGACGCGGGCCGATCTCTCCGGCGAGGCCATTCGGCTGGGACGACTCCTGGTCGAGCTGCTCGCGGAGCCCGAGGCCCTGGGCCTCTTGGCGCTGATGCTGCTCCACGAGTCACGGCGCGCCGCGCGCACCTCACCCAGCGGCGAGCTGATCTTGTTATCCGATCAGGACCGCTCGCTCTGGGATCGGGCGCACATTGCCGAGGGCGACGCGCTCGTGCACCGGGCGCTGGCATCGCGCCGGATCGGTCCGTACACCCTCCAGGCGGCGATCGCGTCGGTGCACGCGGAGGCCCTCGTCGCCTCGGCAACCGACTGGACACAGATCGTCGGCCTCTACGACGTGCTGATGCGGGCGTCTCCATCGCCGGTGGTCGAGATCAACCGCGCGGTCGCGGTCGCGATGCGCGACGGGCCCATGGCGGGTCTGGCTCTGATCGACACCATCCTGGGGCGTGGCGACCTCGTCGAGTATCCGCTGGCGCACTCGGCACGGGCAGATCTGTGCCGGAGGCTCGGCAAGACCGGCGATGCCCGCGCCTCCTACGAACGGGCGCTGAGCCTCACGCGACAGGAGCCGCAACGACGCTTTCTGGAGCGACGCCTGGCCGAGCTCCGGGACTGAGGTGATCGCCCGAATGTCGAGCGCGCGCCGCGTCGTTCGACTAGCGAGCGAGGCGAGAAGCCGGGTGCGGCCGAAAGACATGTACGGCAAGGGTGGCCTGGTCGAGGGCAGCGGGCGCGACCATCAGTCGAGCTGCGGCTGCGCGGAGCACCAGGCCGCGCGAGCGGCGTCGTCGAGCTGAGCGCCGGCCACGCGTGGCGGCCGGAGCCGCCCCGCGCCTTGCCGAGCCCGATGCTCAGTTGCTGCGGAACAGGTCCTGCTGGATACCCGCCGCGGCGAAGATGTAGTCGCGCGAGGCCTCGAGCTGCCGCCGCAGATGGCGCAGATCGACGTCGAGGAGCTGTCCCTGCCATTTGCGGATCTTGCCCGCCACGATCACGGTCTCGACGTTGGTGCGGTCCATCAGCGACACGACCGCGCCCGGCACCTGGTTGAGCGGCGCCACGTTGATTCTCGTGGCGTCGAGGATGATGATGTCGGCCTCCTTGCCCGGGGTGAGCGAGCCCGTCTTCCGGTCGAGCCGGAGGTCTCTCGCGCCATTGATGGTGGCGTAGCGCAGCACGTCGCGGGTGGTCAGCAGGGCCGGGGTACCCGGCGGTGGCGGCGCGGGCCAGTCGACCTTGCCGAGCTGCGGCTCGAGGATCATCTGGTTCACGAGCGCGCGCTGCACGTTCATCGTGGAGCGCATCTGCGTGAAGAAATCCGCCGTCAGCGTGACTTCCACGTCCGTGCTCAGGGACGGCTCGATGCCGAGGCTCAAGGTCTTGAGGATCGGCGGCATGCCGTGGCGCATGTTCATCTCGATCGGGACGGCGAGCGAAACGCGCGCACCGGCGTCCTTGACGCCCTGCCACGCCAGGTCCGACATCCCGGTCATGTGGATGAACAGGTTGTCGGGTCCCAGGCCGATGTCGCCGTTCACGCCGCCCTTGCCCTGGGCGAGCAGGTCCATGATCGGACGGATCCCGAACGGCGAGAGGATGTGGGCCGCGACCTGCAGGCCGAGTTGGCGCCCGATGTGCCAGGCCTGCGTGTAGGTCTCGGCGCCGAGATAGACCTCGCCGCCCATCACCATGCTCACGAGCTGGTCGCTCGAGGAGAACCACTGCT
>CAYVHH010000541.1:0-7959 GCA_964450175.1 uncultured bacterium
CTCGGACAAAGGCATGATCGCCTCGGACTCGAAGGCGATGGAACGCAATACTCCGACGTTCTTCATCTTCAACGGGACGCTCGCCCACGAGCCGATCACCGTGGAGCGGGGCCAGCGGGTCCGGGTCTACTTCGTCAACGCAGGGCCAGGTGTCGCGTCGTTCCACGTGATCGGCACGATCCTCGATGCGGTGCGCCTGAGCGGCAATCCGAAGAACACTCTGTCGGGAGTCCAGACGGTCGAGGTCGGGGCAGGCAATGGCGCCTCGATAGACTTCACGATCCCTGAGGCCGGGACCTTCCTCCTGGTTGACCACGACCAACTCACGCACCTGCCCGAGGGTTTCGTCATCCCCTTCAAGGCCAAGTGATGCGGGCTGGGCGCGTCGGAGGATAGGTTTCGCCCGCCGCATGGCCGTCGGCAGCCCCGAACTTTCCCGTGGAATCGGGACGGTCCCGACCGGACCGACGGCAAGACGCGGCTTCTCGGGCGCGTAGGGAGAAGATCTCTCCCCCACCCCTTCGCGGGCGCCTAGTTGCGCTTCGAGGTGTTCAGCTTCACGGCGGCGCGGACGAGGGCCTTCAGGGCCTGCTCGTCGACGGTGTCGCCTTCGTGCAGGTCAATAGCTCGTCTCGCATTGCCCTCGAGGCTGGAGTTGAAGAGACCTGAAGGGTCCTTCAATGAAGCGCCCTTGGAGAAGGTGATCTTCACGATGTTCTTGTAGGTCTCGCCGGTGCAGATCAGCCCGTCGTGAGACCATACCGGAACACCTCTCCGCTTCCACTCCTCGACCACCTCCGGGTCGGCCTGCTTGATCAGAGCGCGGATCCGGGAGAGCGTCTCGCCCCTCCAGTCGCCCAACTCCTTGATCCTCGCGTCTATGAGCCGGGATGGAGAGTCACCCTTCTGCGAGCCGGTCTTCTTCATGTTGCTCGGAGGCTCCTTTCGGTCCTTTTGTGTCTTGCGACGTACTCCAAAAAGGCATGGCCACTGATTGCGGCTTGCTCGGCATGAGCGCGTAGGATCATTGAGCGGAGGGTGGGAGATTCGAACCGCTTTGAGGCCGACCGAACTCGACAACCCCGGGGACCGCAGAAACCCTTCTGCCGCAACGGAAACCGAGCCTCTCGTCCCTCAAGAGGGACACCCCGAAACGTCAGGCCCTCGGTCGGCACGGACGTGGGGATGGCGGAATGGATTTCTCCGCTCCCGACTGGCCGCTGGTGGCCGTCGACGATGCCGACGAAGCGACACCTCTCGCCTTCGAAGCGGGCGGCAGAGGCCAAGGGACGGTCGACTCGGCCTCGCTCAACCCTTGATGAACGCGAGCAGGTCGGCGTTGATCGTGTCCGCGTGCGTGGTGGGCATGCCGTGCGGAAAGCCCTTGTAGGTCTTCAGCGTTCCGTTCTTCAGCAGCTTCGCTGACAACGGCGCGGAATCGGCGTAGGGAACGATCTGATCGTCATCCCCGTGCATGACCAGGACGGGTACGGTGATCTTCTTGAGGTCGTCGGTGAAGTCGGTCTGTGAGAAGGCAACGATGCCATCGTAGTGCGCTTTCGCGCCGCCCATCATGCCCTGACGCCACCAGTTCTGGATGATCGCCTCTGAGGCCTTCGCGCCCGGTCGGTTGAAGCCATAGAAGGGCCCCGCCGGAAGCTCACGATAGAATTGCGAGCGATTCGCCGCGAGCTGCGCTTGCAACCCGTCGAACACTTCCTTGGGGAGGCCGCCCGGGTTGGTCGCCGTCTTCACCATGAGTGGCGGCACCGCACTGAGGATCGCCGCCTTGGCCACCCGGCCTTCGCCGTGCCGTCCCAGATAGCGCGTCACCTCGCCGCCGCCGGTGGAGTGACCGACATGCACGGCATTCTTCAGGTCGAGATGCGCGGTAAGCGCCGCAAGATCGTCAGCATAGTGATCCATGTCGTGACCATCGCCCGTTTGCGTGGAGCGGCCGTGGCCGCGGCGATCATGGGCGATGACGCGATAGCCGTGACGCAGGAAGAACAGCATCTGCGTGTCCCAGTCATCTGCCGAGAGCGGCCAGCCATGGCTGAACACGATGGCCTGACCCTTGCCCCAGTCCTTGTAGAAGATCTCAACGCCGTCCTTGGTTGTGATGGCGGGCATCGTACGCGCGTACCACGCAGCGCGTGGGGTGACTAGTAGGCCGCGAGGTCTGCAAGGCAGGTTCCCAGCGATGCGTGCGAGACCGAACACCTCGTCAGGGCCGATCCGTTCGCAGCGCTCCGGTGGCCCCGGCTCGTGAAGCCCGAGCCCGCCCCGTTCGGGGAGTCGGAGCGTGACGGCCTGCTCGCGGACGGGTGAGATGGTTGGCCTGCGTCGCGGGGACCTCGATCTCCGCAAGGGCGAGTTGACCGTGCGCCGCTCGCGCACGATGGGCGAGGACAACCCGCCCAAGCCGAAGCGGTCACACCGAACGCTCACGCTTCTCAACGACGCCGACTGGCCGCCCCATCGACGAGGACCGCTTCGTGGAGAACCACTGGCACCGGGCACTCCGCGCAACGGGGAATCCGCCCGCGGAAGTTCCACGCGACCCGGCACACGTTTGTCAATGGACGGCATCTTTTGCGCGGTAAGAGGACGGCTAGTTTTGCGCACCCCCGGGTTCATGGTCCGCTCATCGTCCTCGTTCAGGGCCGGACGCCGCCGGCGGCGGCCCGCTCGAGCTCGCGCAGACGATAGCTCCGCCCGCTGATGTTGAGCACGTGACAGCGATGCAGCAGCCGGTCGAGGATCGCCGTGGCGAGCACCTCGTCCCCGGCAAGCACGCCCGGCCACTCGGCCACGCCCTTGTTCGTGGTGATCAGGATCGAGCCGCGGCCGTAGCGGTAGGAGACGAGCCGGAAGAAGAGGCTCGCCTCCTGGCGGCTCATCGGCTCGAAGCCGACCGCGTCGATCACGAGGAGCGCGACGTTCATGTGCTTGCGCTGCCGGAGACGCACCGGGTGGACGTCGGCGTCGCGCTTGAGCGCGGCCAGGAGATCTTCGAGGCGGTGGAAGGCGACGGAGAAGCCGTTCTCGACGGCCCGCACGGCGAGCGCCACCGCCAAATGCGTTTTGCCAACGCCGGGCGGGCCCTGGAGCAGGAGGCTCTCGCGCTCGCGGATCCACGCGCACGTGGCGAGCGTCTCGATGCGGCTCCGCTCGACGCTCGGCTGGAAGGCAAAATCGAAGTTGCCGAGGGTCTGTCCGGTGGGCAGCCCCGAGAGTTTCAGCGAGGTCCGCACCCGGCGCTCCTCGCGGGCGGCGAGCTCGGCCTCGAGCAGGGCGTCGAGGAAACGATGCGGCGGATGGGTCTCCTTCGCCGCGGTCGCGACGTGTTCCCCGAGCCGCTCCGCCGCGTGCAGGAGCCCGAGCCGCGTGAGCCGCTCGCGGGTGCGATCGAGATCGACCTGGGGGGCCTTCTTCGGGAGGCCGGCGGTCGTCGCCGTCGGCTCGCCCGTCATCGCGCCACCTCGGCCAGCGCGGCGTAGAGATCGATCGGCCGGCGCTGCGGCGCCAGCGCCCAGAGCTCTTGGAGTTTGCGGCCCATGCGGCCGAGCGGCGTTGGCGCCTGGACACGGTCCGTGCTCGGCCCGTCGTAGTGCGCGGGATCGATCAGCAGGCGATGCCGCGTATGGCGGGGATGCGCGGCGACGACGGTGCCCTCGGCCCAAACCTGGACCGTGCCGGCGCAGCCCCGCACTTCGACCAGCTGCTCGGCGAAGCGAAAGGGCACGCTGTACGTGCGCCCCTCGAAGCTCACCGTGGCGTCGCGCGCGACCCGGCGCTGCGCCACGAGGTCGAACGGCTCCGGCAAGTGATCCGGCAGCGCGTGCAGCAGCGGCTGCTCCGCGAGGAAGGTCGTCCACACGGTCTCCCCCGTCGCGGGGCACGCCCGCCGCTCGGCACTCTGCCGGACCGCCGCGTCGGTGGCGGTCTGCAGCTCGACCACGTCGCGCCAGGCGCGCCGGCGGGGATCGAAGCCCGTCTTGTGCGCGAGAATCCGCCGCTCGACCTTCCCCTTCTCCTCCGGGGCCCGCGGGCGCGTCGCGTCCACATGGAAGCGCAGCGTCCGCGCGTACACCGCGTAGCGCTCGTTCACCGTCCCCCACGGCCCGGCCCCCCGGCCGATCGCGGTCTTCGTGTTGTCGACACGGATGACCGCCGGCACCCCGCCGAGCCGCGTCAGCGCCCCGTTGTGCACGGTGAGCCAGGCGAGCTCGTCCTGGCGCTCAGCCCACACGATCGCCTCCATCCGCGAGTGCGAGAGCACGAGATGGAAGGCGTGCAACGTCACCGGGTCATCCCCGATCACGAGACCAGGAAACTCCCCCCAGTCGGCCTGCGCTTGCGCCCCCGGCGGCGTCTCCACGCGCCGGCGCACGCGCAGCCGCGGCGGAGCATAGTGCGCGCGGACAAACCGCTGCACGGCCTTGTAGCTGCCCAGGTACGCGTGCTCCGCCACCAGCCACTCGTAGAGCGCCCGGCCGTTCAGCCCCCGGCCGGTCTCGGCCTCGCGCATCCAGATCGCGATCGCCGCCGCCCAGGGCGCCGCCGCGAAGGGCTTCCCCGCGCGGCCATCCGGCGCCGGCGCCGCCTGGCGCGCCAAGCGATAGCGTACCGCGTGCTCGTGCACGCCGAGCTGCCGCGCGATCGCCCGGTTACTCAGCCCGCGCTCGTGTAGGACCTCGATCGTCATCACTTCCTCCCGTCGCAGCCGGCGCCCCATCCCCGACCTCCCCTACGGAGATCGGACCGGAGCACCTCAACGGGGGGTGCGCAAAAGTTCGTGTCCTCTTACGAGCGCCGTACCGCGTCCTCCGACAACTATTGCCAATACCTCGCCAGCAGCTCCAAGACTTCGGCTAGCGGCGAGCAGGCTCGACTGCAGACCAATCGCGAGGAGCAGTCCTGGCAACGCGCATCCCCGCTCCGTGTTGGAACCGAACGCGCCGTCCACGGGGACATTCGAACGCTCCAAGCGATCGACGATCTCTTCATACATCGGCAGGAGATCGTCGTTCACCTCGGCGGTGTACGCGGGCCATCTTCGTGGTTTCATCAACATACGCAGCTTCGACGACCGCTATCGTTGCGCTCAGCCGCCCGCGAAGCCGTTCGCCTGCAGCGCCGGGCTAGACGGCGCGGCGCCTCCGGCCTATCTCCAACTCGTCACGCGGCGACAACGGCCCGCGCACTGACGAGCGCCACGGCCGCGCGAAGGTTGCAGCCGCGAACCAGACGGCGGTAGACGTTCGCCCGTGCCGCGGACCGCTACCCGGCTTCCGTACCTCGTTCTCCTCGCGCCGCGGTACGGCGGAGACGCTGCGGAAGTGGGTGCGGCAGCGTGAGCGGGACGAGGGGAAGCGCACGGGGCTGACCACGGACGAGCGGCTGCGGCTGCGCGAGCTCGAGCGCGAGAATCGGGAGCTGCGCCGATCCAACGAGATCCTGCGGAAGGCCTCGGCGTTTTTCGCCCAGGCGGAGCTCGACCGCCGACCGAGATGATGGTCGCGTTCATCGACGCCGAGCGCGAGGCCCACGGGGTCGAGCCGATCTGCGCGCAGCTCGCGATCGCCCCGTCGACGTACTATGCGCAGAAGGCGCAGGCCCGCGATCCCGCAAAGCGGTCCGCGCGGGCGCAGCGGGATGCGACGCTGCGCCAGGCGATTCAGCGGGTGTGGCAGGCGAACTTTCGCGTCTACGGCATCGTCAAGGCGTGGCGCCAGCTGCGGCGAGAAGGCATCCCGGTCGCCCGGTGCACGGTGGCCCGGCTGATGCGGGGACTGGGCCTGCGGGGCGCCCTGCGCGGCCGGGCGTTCACGATCACGACGGTCGGGGATGACGCGGCGGCACGGCCGGCCGACCTCGTGCAGCGGACGTTCACGGCCACGCGGCCGAACCAGCTCTGGGTCGCGGATCTCACCTACGTCGCGACGTGGCGGGGCTTCGTCTACGTGGCGTTCGTCATCGATGTCTTCGCCCGGCGCATCGTCGGCTGGCGGGTCGATACGACCCTGCGCGCAGACTTGGCTCTCGATGCGTTGGAGCAAGCCCTGCACGCGCGGCCCGATCGCGACGGCCTCGTGCATCACAGTGATCGCGGCGTGCGTACCTCTCGATTCGCTACACGGAGCGCCTGGCCGCCGCCGGCATCGCGCCGTCGGTCGGGAGCGTGGGCGACTCCTACGACAACGCCCTCGCCGAATCCGTGATCGGGTTGTACAAGACCGAAGTGATCCGCCGGCAGGGACCGTGGCGACACGTCGAGGCCGTGGAGTTCGCGACCCTGGCCTGGGTCGACTGGTTCAACACGCGCCGCCTGCTGGCGCCGATCGGCTACGTGCCGCCGCGCGAGTACGAGGACGCCTACTACCGGGAGCCGCAGCGACCGGAGCCTCCAGCCATGGGGGCCGCAGTCAATTGACCGAGTCTCCGGCGAACCCGGGCCGGTTCAGGCCGCGATTGGGCACGACACGGCATCGAGCCGCTCTCTGAGGACGTCGAACGCACGCGCGCGAACCGTGTGGAAGTACGCGGGTCACGGTTGTGTCAGGGCGTGTCTCCGTACAATTCCTTCAGGCGGGTATGCGCGAAGGCGAGATCCTTGGGCATATCCATTCGCCCGCCGATGACCTCGATGTATGCGCCCGACTTGCCTTCGCGGGCCGCCTTCATCGCGGCGTCGAGCTCGCCGAGCGTCTCGGCACGCGCTGTTATCCAGTCGACGCATCCCAACGCCGGCGGCAAATCTGCATAGCGCCATTTCGCCAGATCGTTATAGGACCAGTCTGGGTTTCGTTCGAGCGCCCGCTCCACCATATAGCCGTCGTTGTTGAGAACGAAGATGATGGGATTGGCACCGTAGCGGCCCATATTGCCGATCTCGTTGGCGGTCAATTGATGAGAGCCCTCGCCCGTGATGAGGATTGTTCGGCGCTTCGGGTCCGCGAGCGCTATCCCGAAGGCGGCTCCCGTGGCCCATCCAATCGACCCCCACAACATTTGTATATGCACCTGAACATCATCGGCGAGCATCATTGGCGGAAGTCCTAAGCTTGAGCTCCCGCTCTCGAGGACGACGTTGTCCCCGGGTCGGATAAAAGCTGCGTAGCGAGAATAGAGCGCCTCCATCGTGATCTTGTCCGACGGGTCTCCGTTCACTCCTCGGGTATGTTGTTCCGGTGCGTTCCTGTACTGAGGCGCGGGGGCCTCAAGCTTGGCGAGCTCCACGAGCACGTCGGCGAGTCGCACATTCGCGAATACGTGTTTTCCTATACGAACATCATTCAACCCGATGGAGACGAACCGCGCAGACTCAAGTCGCCCAGAGAAGCCTGCGGTGGTTTCGTCGTTGAGGCTGATACCGCCGAGATCCAGCACCAGTTCGGCCTCCTCAACAATCTGCCGCGTCTTATCGTCGGACACGGCTCCCGCATACAACCCGACAAATTGCGGATGGCTCTCGTCGATGATGCACTTCTCCATCGACGTGGTAGCAAACGGGCAGCCCAACGCCTCTATGGCGTCTCGGGCCTCCTTCTGTAGGTGGAGGCGTGCCACGGTGAATGCCGGGAAGGCGACAACGGAGCGTGCGCCTCTTAGCCCTTCAGCTATGGCAGCGACGGCCTTCTTGAGGGACGCTTCGTTCGACTTGAGCCTGAGAGGACTCACCTCGGTCGGCGTGGCCGGCGCCAGGGCATAGTCCGATGGAACGACGATGTACGCAGGTTGATTATTACGACGCGCCTCTGCGATGACGCGTTCCATCTCTAGCATGCAGTTGTCGGGATTGATCACCGCATGACAGCAGGCCGCTTGGGCGGAAAGTTCGATGAAGTTCCCAAATACGCCGTCGCCAAAGGTATGATGCATCGTCTGGTGTAGGCGCTGGTTCTGGTACGACGGCATGCCGACGACATGAAATATGAGTGAACGCTCGGCCTT
>CAYVHH010000542.1:0-3554 GCA_964450175.1 uncultured bacterium
CGGTGCGCCGCAGCTGCTCACCGGGACGTTCATGGAGTACGCGATCCCACGCGCGGACGACATGCCCGAGCTGATCGTCGATCGCACGGTGACCCCGTCGCCGCTCAATCCGCTGGGCGTGAAGGGCGTCGGTGAAGGCAGCGCCTGTGTGGCGCCGCCGGCGATCGTGAACGCGGTCGTCGACGCGTTGTCGCCCTTCGGCGTCCATCACGTCGACATCCCGCTGACGTCCGAGAAGATCTGGCGCGCGCTCGCTAGCGCGCGGGCGGAATGATCGGCAACAGAAGGTACGACTGGCGGTCGGGCCCGCAGTGGATCGTCACCTTCTTGCCAAAGATCTCGGCCGGACGATCGCGCGGATCGTTGTGCTGGAACGGGCCGACGCCGGTGAACACCGCGCCGAGCGTTCCGAGCCCGGTCGACGGGCCACCCGGATATTCGTAGTCGCGCCCGCGCACCGTCAGCCCGATGCGGTAGCCGGCCGGCGCCACGATCGACGTCGGCCAGATCTCGACGTCGAGCTGGTAGATCTTGCCGGCGGTCAGCGGCTGCTTCTCGTCGTGCGTGTGGTAGGGCCGGTACGGGAGCGTGAGCTTCGGATCGAGCTTGCGGCGTGAGGCGCGGAGCCATCCCTGGGCGATCGGGGTGTGCGGGTCGAGCGCGCCCTGGAAGACGACTTCCTGCAGGTTCGGGGTGAGCACGCGGACGATCAAGAAGAGATCGGCGTCGGTCGTCTGGGACGAGACGAAGAGCTTCGCGGCGATGGGACCGGTGATCTCCGTCTCGCGCGGCAGCGGCGGCGTGAGAAACGCGACGCCTTCCCCGAGACCGTCGTAGGTGACCGCGCCGCGGCGGGGCACCGGCGTCCGCACCAGGCTCTGATCGGCGGAGCTCAGGTAGAGCTTCGTCCACCGCGTGCGCGCGAGCGGCCATTCCTTCTCGTGCCGCTCGACGAACTTCTCACCCGGGTGGCGCACCTGCAGCACGACCCGCGGCTGCTTCCTCCACCCCGTGTCCTCGCCCTTCAAGAAGTGGCCGAAGAACTTCTTCTGGAGGGTCACGCCGTAGTCCGTGTAGAAGTGGGTCCAGTGCTCGATGCCGTGCACCTCGAGCCACTTCTGCTTCGCCGCCGAGCGCACGAATCCCTCGAAGTTGCCGCGCGGATGGAGACCCTGCCCGCCCCAGTTGGCCGCCGAGAAGAGCGGCACCTTCACCTTCGACCAGTCCGGCATGCGCGAGCGCCAGTAGTCGTCGCTGGCGAGCGGGTTCGCCCAGCAGTCCTCGTAGAAGTCGCGGCGATGGCCGCCGAGCTCCTCCTCGGTCAGGGTCGACGGCCCCGAGACCCAGTCGCCGTTCATCCGGCTCCGGTACCCGCGTGTGCCTCGACCGTGCTGAACACGAACGACCTGCGAGGGAAACCACGCGCGCCCGAACGTACACAGGATGCCGCCGTGGTGGCTCAGATCGCGATAGTAGTCGGCGGCGCCCTCCCAGACGCAGATCGCGGAAAGGTGCGGCGGCTCGAGCGCGGCCACCTGCCACTGATTCATCGCGTAGTAGGAGATGCCGTTGAGCCCGATCTTGCCGTTGCTCCACGCTTGCTCGGCGGCCCACTCGATACAGTGATAGAGATCCTTCGCCTCGCGGGCCGACCAGATGTCGAGGAGACCCGGCGAGCGGCCGGCGCCGCGCGAGTCGACGCGAACGCAGGCGTAGCCGTCGGGCACCCACTTCTCGGGATCGACGACTTCCCAGTTCTGGTACTTGTTCGTGGAGCCGGCCGGCACGTCGGGATGCCGCTCGGCCATCCGGCGCCATTGGTCGGTGTAGAGATCCTCGAAGTGGAGCCACTTCCCGTACGGGCCGTAGGTCAGGATGACCGGGTGCTTGCCCGCCGCGAGCGGACGAAACACGTCGGCGCGCAGCACGAGGCCGTCGTCCACGCGGATGGGAACATCCCAGTCGATGCGCATGCCATCGCGCACCTCGCTGACGAGCTCGGTCACCGCCGGCCGAGGTCGACGACGAAGTCGAACGTCCCGGCCTTGCCGGTCGTCGTCTCGCTCACCCGCATCACCAGCTCGGGGCTGAAGATCGGATCTCGCGCGTTGACGGCCTCGCCTGGGAAATAGAGCTGGGTCGTGAGCACCGGGCGATTGGGCGGCTGGACTTTCACGTGGAAGTGACGCGTCCGGCCGACGTAGATCCCCGGCACGATGGTCTCGAGCCGGTAGCGTCCCTGGTCGTCCGTGAACTGATGCCCGCGCAGGCGGAAGCCGGTGTTGTCGTAGCCGCCGTGACCGTCAGCGTGCCAGACGTCGATCAAAGCTCGCGCGATCGGCTGGCACGTCGTGGACAGAACCGTCCCGGTCACCACGATCGTCGGGCCGACGATGCCGGGCTCGAGCAGCGAGGCGCGCAGCGGCGAGTCGGGCTTGAAGTACGGCCCCTCGGTCTGGCGCTCGGTCGGGGCCGCCGAGCCCGGGCAGCTCGGCGTCGGTCGAAGCGGCTGGGCTTGAGCCGCCGCGTCGACCGCTCGCGCGCCCGCGGCGAGCGCCGACAGCCCGGCGGCGACTTTCAGGAACTCGCGGCGCGAGCCATGGATCCGCATCGTCTGTCCGGCCTCCTGAGATCGACTTCCGGCAACTACCCTAGAGATAGCTTCCGGATCCTGTCAAACTGCCCAAAAGCTTCTGGTCTCTACCATCTCACGGCGGTACGATCTCGACGTGGGACGAGGACGCAAGGGCACGGAGGCCCGCCGATGAACATCTTCAAGGCGCTGGCGGTCAAGGATTTCGACGCGGCCACGAAGGCCATCCCGCTCATCGACGTGGGGCCCGCGTTCCGCGGCGAGGCAGGCGCGGTGGACACCCTGGCGCTCGAGGTCCGCCGCGCCTGCGAGACGGTCGGGTTCTTCTATCTGGCCGGCCACGGTGTGCCGCAAGCCGTCATCGACGACGCGTTCGCGGCCGCGCGCGAGTTCCACGCGATGCCGCTCGACGCGAAGCGCGCGCTGAAGATCAACGAGAACAACATCGGCTATCTCGCCGTGAACGAGAGCATGCAGCGGCACTCGACCGTGCACAAGGCGACCCGGCCGAACTTCAACGAGAGCTTCTTCATCAGTCACGATCGCGGCGCCGACCATCCGGACGTCGTGGCGGGCACGCCGCTGCGCGGACGCAATCAGTGGCCGGACGGCCATGAGCGCATGCGCGCGGCGATGGTCTCCTACTTCAAGACGCTCGAGAAGCTCGGCGAGCGCCTGCTGCCGATGCTGGGGCGCGCGCTCGGGCTGCCCGCCGATCACTTCGCGCCGTTCTTCCGGAACGAGGCCCACATCAACCTGCGCTTCCTCCACTATCCGCCGCAGGAGACGGACGACGACGAGCAGTTCGGGCAGGGGCCGCACACCGACAACTCGTTCATCACGATGCTCGCGCGCGAGGACGTGCCGGGCCTGGCCGTCCGCCTCCCGAACGGGGAATGGATGGCGCCGCCGGTGATCCCCGGGACCTTCCTGGTGAACCTCGGCAACATCATGAAGCGGT
>CAYVHH010000543.1:0-4942 GCA_964450175.1 uncultured bacterium
TCCGTCTCGAGGAAGATCTGGCCGTCGGTGATCGAGATCACGTTCGTCGGCACGAACGCCGACACGTCGCCGGCCTGCGTCTCGATGACGGGCAACGCCGTGAGCGAGCCCGTCTTGCCCTTGACCTTGCCCTTCGTCACCTTCTCGACGTACGCGGCGTTCACGCGCGCGGCCCGCTCGAGCAAACGCGAGTGGAGATAAAACACGTCGCCCGGATACGCCTCGCGGCCCGGTGGGCGGCGCAAGAGCAGCGACACTTGCCGGTACGCCCACGCCTGCTTCGTGAGGTCGTCGTAGATGATCAGCGCGTCTTCGCCCTTGTCGCGGAAGTACTCGCCCATCGCGCAGCCCGAGTACGGCGCGATGTAGTTCATCGCGGCGGACTCCGAGGCCGTCGCCGCCACGATGATCGTGTGCGCGAGCGCGCCGCTCTCCTCGAGCTTGCGCACGACGTTCGAGACGGTCGAATTCTTCTGGCCGATCGCGACGTAGACGCACACCACGTCCTGGCCCTTCTGGTTGATGATCGCGTCGAGCGCGATGGCGGTCTTTCCGGTCTGGCGGTCGCCGATGATCAGCTCACGCTGGCCGCGCCCGATCGGGATCATCGAGTCGATCGCCTTGATGCCGGTCTGGAGCGGCTCCTTCACCGGCTGGCGCTCCACCACGCTCGGCGCCGTGAACTCGACGTTGCGGAAGCGCTCGGTGGGGATCGGGCCTTTGCCGTCCACCGGCTGCCCGATCGCGTTCACCACCCGCCCGATCATGTGCTTGCCGACCGGGACCGAGGCGATGCGGTTCGTGCGCTCGACGCGGTCGCCCTCCTTGATGTTCTTGTCCGAGCCGAACAGCACCGCGCCGACGTCGTCCTCCTCCAGGTTCAGCACCATGCCCATGACGTCGCCCGGGAAGCGCAGCAACTCCCCGGCCATCGCGTCCTCCAGGCCCCAGAGCCGCGCGATGCCGTCGCCGACCGTGAGCACGGTGCCGACGCTCTTGGTCTCGAGCTTCGTCTCGTAGCGTTCCAGCTCCTGCGCCAGGACGGCGCTCACTTCTTCCGGTCGAAAGGACATGGGACGGGCCTCGATGGAGGGGATGGGGTCAGACGGGGGTGTGCTGCAGGTGGTAGGCCATGGAGCGGAGCAGCGTGCGGGCCGAGCGGTCGATCAGACGGTCGCCGATCCGCACCAGCGCGCCGCCGAGCAGCTCCGGATCCACCGCGGCCTCGAGCTTGACGCGCCCCGACGTGAGCCGCTCGAGCGCCCGGTGCAGGCGCTCGCGCTCGGCGGACTCGAGCGGCACGGCGCTCACGACCTCCGCCCGCTGGACGCCCTGCGACCGCTCGACCAGAGCCTCGAACTCGGTGACCACCACGGGGAACTCGTTCATGCGCTTCTTGCGCAGCAGCAGGTCGAGGAAGAACAGGACGCCGGGCTGCACGCGGCCGCCGAGGATCCGCTCGAGCGCCTTGCGCTTCTCGGCCGGCAGCACGATCGGCGAGGCCAGGAAGCGCTCGGCCGCGGAACCGGGCGCGAGCACGGCGAGCAGGGCCTGCAGCTCCGCGAGCGCCCGGGCCGTCTCGCCACGCCTCTCGGTGAACAGGAAGAACCCCTTCGCGTACCGCGCAGCGACCGCGATGTCCTTCACTGCAACGCCTCGACCTCGTCCAGGAACTCGCCGGCCATCTGACGCTGCGCCGGCCCGTCGAGCTTCCGGCGCAGGATCTTCTCCGCGGAAAGCAGCGCGAGGTCGATCACCTGCTGCTTGATCCGCTCCCGCGCCTTCTCGCTCTCGCGCGTGATGTCCTCTTCGGCGCGCGCGAGCCGGCTCGCCGCCTCGGCCTGCGCCTGGTGCCGGATCTCGGCCGCCACCTTCTGGCCCTCGGCCACCGCCTCGGTCAGGCGCTGGCGCGCCCGGACCTCGATGCCGCGCAGCTCCTGCTCGTAGCGGCTCTTCTGCTCGTTCGCATCCGCCATCGCGCGCTCGGCGGCCGCGAACTCCCCGGCGATCTTCGCGCGGCGTGCCTCGAGCATCGCGAGCAGCGGCCCGAACGCCCATTTGTTGAGCGCCCAGAGCAGGACGAGGAAGCCCAGGATCTGGGTGAAGACCAGCCGGAGATCGATCAGGTTCATGTGCGCTCCTCGCGGAGCCGCGCCGCACGGGCCTCGGGCCGCGCGCGGGCCGCGGCCATGGCTACTGGATCTTGCCGTTCAGCATGAGCAGCGCGACGAACGCGTAGATCGTCAGCGCCTCGGCCAGCGCCGCGATGATGATCATGTTGATCTGGATCTTGCCCGTGGCGTCCGGCTGGCGGGCGATGCCCTGCATCGCTCCCTGGCCGATGAGGCCGAGGCCGATGCCCGAGCCGATCGCCGCGATGCCGATGCCGAGCGGAAGTCCGAGTGCGAGTGCCGCCGAGAAATTCATGGTGTCCTCCTGGGAATGTGCGCGCCCTAGTGGGCGTGCTGCGCCTCCTCCTCGTGCCCGTGCTCTTCGTGCGGCAGCATGAGGAGGATGTAAATGGTGCTGAGAACGGTGAACACGAACGCCTGGAGCGTGGCGGTGAGCAACTCCAGCGGAAAGAAGATGACGTGGATCGGGATCCCGACCGGCAGGTGCGTGAACGACAGCATCCCGACTCCGAGCGTGGCGAAGCCCACCATCAGCATGTCCTCGCCGAAGATGTTGCCGAAGAGCCGGCACGAGAGCGAGATCGGCTTGGCCAGCTCGCCCAGCACGTGGATCGGAAACATGAGCGGCGCCAGCACCCAGCCCGTCACGTTGCGCGGATTCCCGAGCATGTGATCCACGTAGCCGACGATGCCGAGACTCCGGATGCCGACGTACTGCACGTAGACGAACACCGTGAGCCCGAGCGCGAACGTCACGTTCAGGTTCGAGGTCGGCGAGTCCATGAGCGGCAGGATGCCGAACAGGTTCATCGCGAAGATGTAGACGAACAGCGATCCGAGCAGCGGGAAGTAACGCCGGGCGTGCGTGGGCCCGAGGATCCCGCCGACGAATTCGTAGAGCTTCTCGACCAGCATCTCGGCCCCGTTCTGGAATCCACCCGGGATCATCTTCGGGTTGCGGCTCGCGGCGAAGCCCGCCGCGCACACCAGGATCCCGACGACGAGCGCGTAGAGCAGCGGCTCGATCCAGTGGAGCGTCCGCGCCCAGGGTGCGCCGTGGTTCGCCGCCACGATCAGGGTGACGAGGTTCGGGAACTTCTGGGTGCCGCCTTCCTGCTCGGACTCCGTGGCGCCCCGGGCTTCCGAGCGTGCACCCTCCGCCCGCGGCGCGGCGGGCGTCGCGGGCGCCGCCGTGACCCTCGGCACCGTGATCGGCGTGTCGGACGTCGCGCCCGCGCGCTGGCCGAGCGAGCCGGCCGGGACGAGCCACCACGCCGCGAGGATCAGCGCCGCGACCGCCAGGGACGCACGCCACGGGCTCTGCGTGAGAGCCCGCCACGCCGGGCTGTCGAGCAACGCGCGTGAGAACGCCTGGAGCACGATCACCGCGAGCGGGGTCGAGAATCCCGCGACCAGCCCGAGTGCCGGCAGGTGGAAGAGCAGCCACGCTCCCGCGGCGAAGAGCGCCATCATGCCGCCGATCGCCCACGCCGCCCGCTTCACCGCCGCCACCGACGCGCCGGATGGCGAGAGCAACGCCACGACCAGCGTCTCGATCAGCGCGAGATTGACGAGCGACCACGCGGCCCCGGCGGCGACCGCAAGCCCTGCCCGCGGTGCGGCGTAGGTCGCGGTCACGATCGCTGCGACCAGCGCCAGCGCGACCGTCACGTTGCGGACCCTGGCCAGGTAGTTCGATCTCATGAGTCGAGGGCGCCCGGTCAGCGGCGCGCTTTGCGCTCCTCTTCTTCCTGATAGCGGCGATAGATCCGGTAGGTCTCGCGCCCGCCCGCGGCGAACCCCAGCATCAGCCCGACGATGCCGCCCCACGGTGCCCATTTCAGCCATCGGTCCACGAGATTGCCCACGAACCAGCCGACGATCGGCGAAACGATGAGCAGCGTGGGGATGCTGAGCAGCAGACCGGCGGTCCGCAGAGCGGAGGGTTCTCCGTTCTTCTCCCGCGGCTCCGGCACGTTGGGCGCCCCAGGTGAAAATTTTCACAAGCTCCGTGCAACCGCCGAAGCCGCAACGGGTGCCGGGAGCCGGGGGACTTTAGAGAAAGGGCCGGACGGGGTCAAATCGGCAGCGAAAGAGCCGCTTCCTCACGACGTCCCGCGGGTACTTCTATCGAGGCGTCCGGCCAATGTCAAAGGCTAACGGAGGACGGCCACTCGCCTGACCGCGCGATGGCCGGCGCACTCGACCCTTGCGAAGTAGATGCCGGGGCCGAGGGCGGAAAGGCCAGGGACCGGCAACTCATGCCGGCCCGGGTCGAGCGCGCGCCAGACGTGGCCGATCCGGTGTCGACCACTGACGTCGAGAATCTCGAGCGTCACATCGCCGGCGCGCGGCAGAGACAGGCGCAGGCGCGAGGCAGGTATCGCCGGGTTGGGCTCGAGCCCGGAGAACTCGAAATCGCTGATCGGCTCCGGAACGCGCGCCCCGGCCGCGGGGGCGCCGAACGGTCCGACGTGGAGCCATCCGGAACTGGCCTCGCTCGGGAAGTAGCTTCCTTGGGCGAATGTCGCCCACAGCGTCGTTGGAGTCCCGTCCGCGGCGCGGCCTAGTGATGAGAGATCGAACCAGCCGGAGTCACCGTAGCAAGTCGTGCCGCCGTCGCCGGGGATGTCCACGCAGACGGTGTTCGGTGTCACGTACGGGTCCATGACGTAGCGACCTAGCCGCAAGGTGTCCGTGTATGCGGTCGTCATGTCGATCGTCCACAACGTCTCAGCCGACGGGGACGAGAACGAGGCCTTCCCCCACGAAGGCGATCCATGGGTTCGGAACTCCCCGAGATCGGAGCT
>CAYVHH010000544.1:0-8148 GCA_964450175.1 uncultured bacterium
GGGGCGCTGCTGTCGCTGCTGCTCTGCTGTCTCGCCGGCGCCGTCGCCGCTCGGCGTGCCGCTCCCACCGTCGTGCGGGTGACTCCGCGACGGCCGCACGGCTCCATCGCGTCGTCCCACTCCGTTCCTCGCAGCATTTGAAGGTCCACGTCTCGACCCGCGCCGCGACAAAAAATTGCAACGCGCATGCCGTGCCCGCGCGGTAGGCGCCCCGCGGAATTCGAGACTTTGCCGTCCCGTCTGAGCCAGAAGGAGTTCATCGTCAGAGCGACTCGGTAAGAACTACCGTGTAAGAACGTCTTGACACCCTCGCGACCCGGCTGCTAGACGTGGCGTCATGACGACCACGGCGAGACCACTCGACGGCGTACGTGTGCTCGAGCTGGCCCGATTCCAGGCCGGACCACGCGGCGGGATGATCCTGTCCGACCTCGGGGCCGAGGTCATCAAGATCGAGCCGCCGGGCGGTGAGGAGACCCGCACGCATCCGCCGATGGTGCGCGGCCAGAGCGTCTACTTCTCGGTTTACAACCGCGGCAAGAAGAGCGTGTGTCTCAACCTTCGCGAGGCGCGCGGGCAGGAGGTATTCGCCGCGCTCGTCAAGAAGTCGGACATCGTCCTCGAGAACTTCCGCCCGGGTGTGATCGCGAAGATGGGCTTTGGCTACGAGCGCCTGCGCGAGCTGAACCCCGGCATCATTCTCGTGTCGGTGTCCGGCTTCGGGCAGTACGGCCCCTACACCGAGCGGCCTGCCTTCGATCCGCTCGGCCAGGCGATGAGCGGCCTCATGACCTTGACCGGCCAGCGCGACGGCAAGCCGATCGGCACCGCGTCGTCGGTGGTCGATCGCTACACGGCGCTGCACGCGACGATCGGAACGCTCGCGGCGCTCCGGCATCGCGAGCGCACCGGCGAGGGCCAGGTCGTGGACGTCTGCCTGCTCGATTCGGCGCTCACGATGGTCGAGATTCCGACCTCGTACTACCTCGCGACCGGCGAGGAGGGCGGCGAGGGCGGGCGCCCGCCCTACAAGGCGAAGGACGGCTACGTCGTGATCAGCGCCGGCGGCCGCGAGATGGCGGCGCGTCTCATGCGCCTGGTCGACGGCGGCGCCGCGCCGGGCGACGATGCGCCGCTCGTGGGCAGCGCCGGTCCCGACGCGCGGCGCGCTCGGATCGACGCGTGGTGCGCCGCGCACACGATGGAGGAGATCTGCGCCGCGCTGACCGAGATCGGCGTGCCGGCCGGCCCCGTACGTACCATTCCCGAGGTTGCGCGCGATCCGCATCTGTGGGATCGGCAGATGCTGGTCAAGATGGACGACGCGGTCGCCGGCGAGATGTACTTGCCCGGCGCGACCATCAAGATGTCGAAGACGCCGGGACGGATCGGTCCGGTTCCCACGCCCGGCCAGCACACCGACGAGATCATCGGCAACGTCCTCGGTTACGACTCCTCGACGATCGGAAATCTCCGCAGCGCGGGCGCAATCGCTTAGTCGTCGTCGACGGCGGTGATTGTCACGACGCTTACGCGCTATCGCGTCATGAGCGACTGCGACCAGTGGATCGCCAGGATCACCGCCGAGGCCGGCGACCGCGTGGACGAGGCCAGCTACACGGCCAAGCAGAAGGTCGACGACATCGCCAGGATGTGTCACGCGACGGCGGTAGTGGCTCGGCCCGGCTGAGCCACTGCCGCGCGCACCGCTGCACTCGACCGGCGCGCCTCGGCCGGCGCGATGCACGCCCCCGCGACGGCCAGCGGCGCGCACGACCACCTGATAGACTACGACCCGCCCGTGACGGGCCTGCACAGCGCCCGGCGAGACTGCGCGATCGAAAGGACAGGCGATGAAATTCGGACTGCACTCCGTCAACCTGCACACGTGTGGTTATCCCGACGCGGCGGCACGCATCGGCCGCGCGGCAGAGGCCGCCGGCTTCGAATCGCTCTGGGTCGCCGATCACGTCGTCCTGCCCGACCCGCCGGTGGCGGGGCGGCCGATGGCGCCGGATCAGCGGCTGCTCGATCCGATCGTGGCGCTGACATTCCTGGCGGCGCATACCCAGCGCATTCGCCTCGCGACGGGCGTGATCATCCTGCCGCAGCGCCAGGCGCTGGTGCTCGCCAAGCAGCTCGCCTCGCTCGACGTGCTCTCGAACGGCCGGCTCATCTTCGGGCTGGGCGTCGGCTGGTGCGAGCCCGAGATGCGCTCGGTCGGCGCGCCCTTCGCCGAGCGCGGCCGCGTGGCCGACGACTATCTGGCCGCGATGCGCGCCGTGTGGACGCAGGCGAAGCCCTCGTACAAGGGCCCGTATGTGGCGTTCGACGGCGTGCAGGCGATGCCGCGCCCGGTGCAAACGCCGGTGCCGATCGTGGTGGGCGGGCGCACGGCACCGGCATACCGGCGCGCGGTGACGCAGGGCCACGGCTGGTACGGCTTCGGCATCAGCGTGGACGACACGCAGAAGATCGTCACGACCTTGCGCGACACCGCCAGGAAGCACTCGCGGCCGGCGGAGCTCGGGCGGCTCGAGATCAGCGTGACGCCGCCGGGCTTCGACGTTCCCGACAAGGCGACACTCGACGCCTACGCGGCGGCCGGCGTCGACCGGCTGATCCTGCGACCGCGCCCCGAGCTGGACGCCGCGGCGCTCGAGCGCTTCGCCGCGGAGACCGGGCGCGCGCTCGGCCTGCGGGCGGCGTGAGGCGGCCATGAAGATCGCGAGGGTCGAAGCGCTCCATTGCGACGGCGGGTGGCGGCCGTGGACGTTCGTGCGTATCGAGACCGATACCGGACTGATCGGTTGGGGTGAGTGCAGCGACAACCGGAGCCCCTACGGCATCGCCGGCTCGGTGCGCGACATAGCGGATCTCTTGATCGGCCAGGATCCGCGACCGGTCGAGCGCCTCTACTGGGACATGCTGCGGCGCATGCGACAGAACAGCGGCGGCGTGTCGCACAAGGCGATGGCCGGCATCGAGCTGGCCCTCTGGGACATCAAGGCCAAGGCGCTCGGCGTGCCGGTCTACGAGCTCTTCGGCGGGCCGATGCGCGATCGCATGCGCCTCTACTGGTCGCACTGCGGGACGACGCGGGCGCGCATGGGGCAGTTCCTGGGAACGCCGCCGCTCCGGACCTACGACGATATCGCCGCGCTCGGGCGCGAGGTGGTGAAGCGGGGCTTCACCGCGCTCAAGACCAACATGGTGATCCCGGGCGATCCGGCCACCGTGTACTTTCCCGGGTTCGCCAGCGGCATCAACACGACCGACGGCGCGCCGACGGTCGAGATCCTGGACGCGATCGATCGGCTGATCGGCACCTTCCGTGAAGCCGTCGGCCCGAAGGTGGGGCTCTGCCTCGACCTGAACTACAACTTCCGCACCGAGGGCGTGCTGCGCATCGCCAAGCTGCTCGAGAAATACGACATGCAGTGGGTCGAGTACGACAACTGGGATCCGGACGCGCTCCTGCAGATCAAGCAATCGACCTCGACGCGCCTGGCCTCGTGCGAGAGCCTGGTGACCCTGCGCCAGTACCGGCCGTTCCTCGAGCGCCACGCGGTCGACGTGGCGATCATCGACGTGCCGTGGAACGGCTTCTCACAGTCCGTCCAGATCGGACGGCTGGCGGAGGCGTGCGAGATCAACATCGCCCCGCACAACTACTATAGCCACCTGGCCGACCTGCACTCGTTGCACCTCTGCGCGGTGCTCCCGAACGTGCGCATCATGGAGATCGACATCGACGACGTGCCGTGGAAGGGGCCGCTCGTCACGCGCCCGCCGGTGATCCGCGACGGCCACATCTGGCTCTCGGACGCGCCGGGGTGGGGTGCGGACATCGACGAGCGCGTGCTGCGCGAGCATCCGTGGCCTCGACCCGGGGATGGCGGGCCGCAGCTCTTCTACGGGATGGATCCGGGGCAGATGGCCGCGCGGCCGCGCTGAGGGCTTCGCGCGCTCAGCGTCTCGCCGGCTGGGCACCCTGCCCACGACGTTGGGCAACGCGCGGCGGGCCGTCTGAGGTGACCGGCGCGAATCTGCCTCGCCGTCAGCGTCATACTCGAATCGTCGGGTGGCATCGTCGCTGCACCATGCTCGCGCATGCCCCACATCGCGAGTGCACCCGTCAGCATGGCAGCACGCATCGCCCGGCCCGCGCGGCTCCTGGGCCTGAGTCTCCTGGTCTTCTTGCCGGCCGCGACGCATGCGCCAAGCGTCGCCGGCAGCTCGCCCGCGGCTCTGGCGCCGGTGAGCATCTGGGCGCGCGGTTTTCTCCAGCCGCGCGGCATCGTCGTGGATGCTCAAGGCGCGGTCTACGTGAGCGACCGCGCGGCCGGAACTATCACACGCATCGCCACGGATCAGTCCACGACCGTCCTGATGCGCGGACTGGATCGACCCGTCGGCCTCGCCTTCGATCTCGAAGGCCGCCTGCTCGTCGCGGAAGAGCGAGCCGGCCGGATCACGCGCCGCGAAGCCGACGGCTCGCGCACCACGCTGGTATCCGGGGTCAAGCAGCCGCGGTGGGTCGACGTCGGCGAGGACGCGACCGTGTTCATCGCGGCTCGTCGGCTGACGCGAGGCACTGACCCCGAGCCCGACGACGAGTCACTCGAGCCCGAGGTGATTCTGGCGCTCACTTCGACCGGAGCGCTCACGGTCTTCGCGGACGGCTTCCGAGTGGTTCGGGGCATCGTGGCCGGTGACGGGATTCTCTACGCCGCGACGGACGGCCGTCGTGGCGATGCCAGAGCGGATGGCGTCGTGTTCCGGATTCCGATCCTGCCGGGCGTCCGCGCTGGCGCGCCCGTTCCGCTCGGCCCCACCGGCTCCTTCGTAAAGCCGACGGCGCTGGCGCAAGACCGGCTGGGCGCGCTGTTCGTCACGAGTCAGGAGCTCGGCGTCGAGGGCCTGCGCTTCGGGCGCGCGCTCGCGAAGGTGCACCCGGATGGCCCGGTCAGCCTGTTCGCGGGAGACCTGGATCGTCCGCACGGCCTGGCCTTCGACTCCGCGGGCAACCTGTACCTCGCCGACGGCGCGTCGGGGCGGATCTTGCGCTTCCTCTCGCCGCCCGCGCCCGAGCTCGATCCGCTGGCGACGATCACGAACGAGCCGTCGGTATCCGTGCGCGGCGCCGCGCCACGAGAGTCGCGCATCGATGGTCGCCTCGACGGCGGAAGCGGTCGATTCACGATCGAGAGCGGAACGGACGGCAGGTTCGCGTTGACGATGCCGTTGACGTTGAACGCCGAGAACACGATCGAGATGTTCGTCACCACGCATCGTGGCCTCGGCCTGACCGGTGTGCCGGCCGAGGTGACCGTCCGGCACGACGACGTACCGCCTGAGACGATCTTGCTCAGTGGACCGGTCAGCCCCACCGACGGGACCCCGGCCGCCTTCGCGTTCACGGGCACCGACGACGTCACCGCGCCGGACGATCTGCGATTTGCGTGGCGTCTCGACGGCCGACCTTTCAGCGAATTTTCCGTCACGCGATCGATCACACTCACGGATCTGTTGGATGGCAGCCACACGTTCGAGGTCGTGGCGCAAGATCGCGCGGAGAACGTCGATCCCACGCCGGCGGCCAGGACCTTCACGGTCGATCGATCTCGGATCGTGCTGGCCGAGCCCGAGCCCGGCGCCACGCTGGGCGCCGGTTCTCGCCTCGTTCGAGGCACGGTCGCCACGGGAGGCCAGGAAGTCGCGGTGACCATCAACGGGATCGCGGCCGCGGTCCACCAAGGCGCGTTCGCCGCGCTGGTTCCGCTGACTCCGGGCACGAATCGTCTCCGGATCGTCGCCACGACGGCTGCCGGCGTCGTCGCGAGCCAGGAGGTGCCCGTCACGGTGACGGCCACGCCCGAGTCGCCGTTCTTGCTCCTTACCAGCCCCGCGAGCGGGGTGACTCCGCTGACGGTGTCGTTCACGTTGCTCGGCGTGCCCGATACGGCGACGATCCAGGTCGATTTCGACGGAAACGGCACGATCGACGTCGCGGGCCAGCGCCTGGCCGAGCAGGTGTTCACGTACGTGCAGCCCGGTGTCTACGTCCCCGTCGTGAGGGTCACCGATGCCCAGGGGCAGCGGACCACGGTCCCGGGCGTCATTCAGGTCTTCGATCGTGCGGGCCTCGACGCGCTGCTTCAGGCCAAGTGGACCTCCATGCGGGACTCGCTGCGCCGTGGCGACATCGCTCAGGCTCTGACACAGATTTCCGGGCGCTCGCGGAGCCGCTACCAGCAGGCGTTCACGGCACTCCTCCCGGATCTGCCCGCGGTCGACGCGATCCTCACCGACGTCCGATTCGTTCGTGCTCGTGGTCTGGAAGCGATCTTCGAGATGAGCCGCACGGATGCCGGTATGCTCAAGTCCTTCGAGGTGCGCTTCAATGTCGACCCCGACGGATTCTGGCGCGTGCGGTCGTTCTGAGATCCCGGTGATGCGCTCCGCGCTGATCGCGCTGATGTTCTCGATGCTCCTGCCTATGCCGCTCTGTGCCGAGGCGGCGGGGCCCTGGCAGGCGCAGGTGGTCGGCGCAGACTCAAAGCAGCCGCTCGAAGGCGTGGTGGTTCTGGCCTGGTGGACGCGGAACGTTCGCAGCTTCGGAGGACCGAGCGAGGACTATCGCGACTCCCAGGAAGTCCTCACCGGTAGGGACGGCCGCTTCACGATCGAGTCGCGCTGGTTCTTCAGTCTCAATCCGCTGGTCTTCTTCCGCGGGCCGTTCGTCGCGATGTTCAAGTCCGGGTATGGCGATTATGGGTGGCCCGGCTATGCGGGATCGGAGACGTGGCCCAAAGAGAAGCGCAAGGCGCTTCAAACCGAAGCGCAACTGCTGCAGCTCGACGGGATCGTGCTGGAAATGCCGGCGTTGTCCACTGGCGAGCAGAGGGAGGAGTACCTCAAGCATCTCTCCGGTCGTATCTCCGGCGTTCCTCTCGACAAACGGCCGCTGATGCAGAGGGCGGTCATGGAAGAACGAAAGGCGCTCGGATCCCGCAGCCGGATTCAGCCATAAGGAGGTCTCGTGACTCAGCCGGAGAAATTCGTCGCGGCCGTGTGCGCGGCCGGAGTGCTCGAGCTGTTCGGGGTGACAGGCGACGCGTTGTCGTACGCGCCCGCGACGCACACCGAAATCGGCAGAGCCGCCGTCGATCGCTCGGATCTGGACGCGATCTTGAGGGCTCAGTATCGCCTCGACCGAGGCGCGAAGTTCGTCGTCAATGGAGAGACCGTTCAGACCTGGATCGAGATCGGCGCGACGCGCGAGGATTTCCCGGAGACCCGATCGCTCAACCACTTCCACAGTCCGCTCAAGCCCTGGGCGAGTGCAGGAGGGCTGCTCGGCCAGTCGTCCATCCACTGGCAGCAGAACCCGGATCAGGGGCTCGGCGGCACATGGTCGTGGCCGGTCGCTCGTCAGCGCCTGTTCGAGTTCTTGACCCTGCCCACGCCCGCGGCGCGTGAGCAGGCGCTCGCCGACACCGCCCGGGCCCTCGGGCAGATCATGCACATGGTTCAGGATGCGGCGTCACCGGCCCACACGCGCGAGGATCCGCACCTGATCTACGACGGATACGAAGCTCGCATCGAGGAGCTCCGCGCGAGCCGCGATGCTACGCTCCGGTCCCGCTTCCAGGCTTTCCTGGACGCGGCGCCGAGCGCGCCGTCGACCTCGATCTTCACGGTCACGGGGGATCCGCAGGCGCCGGTTCCGGTGGCGAGGCTCGTCGACAGCGACAGGTACGCAGGCACCGTGCCGTCGTATTCGGTCGGAGCCGAAGCCGGCATGGCTGAGTACACGAGCGGCGGCTACGTGAGCGACGACACGATCTTCCTGGGGTTCGCGCTTCCGCGCCGCGAGAGCCTGGGCCCCGCGGTCTTCGATCCCCCGGCCGACACGCCGGGGGCGCGGCGCTATTTTCCGAAGACGACCGACGGGGACGCGGTCGGCCACTTCGTCGCGGAGGGAGCGTTGTACGAGCGTCTGCTGTTTCGAGGACAGCTGGGCGGCGGGTTCGTTCTCGACGACAAGGTCTACGAGGACTACGCGGCGCGGCTGATCCCTCGCGCCGTCGGCTATTCGGCCGGCCTCCTGAACTACTTCTTCCGGAGCGACTTCGACTTCAA
>CAYVHH010000545.1:0-9141 GCA_964450175.1 uncultured bacterium
ACCGAGGTACCCATGTCTGAGATCGGGCTCGCGATCGTTTTGGCTCTCGCCCTGCTTCTTCAGCCTCGCGGCTCGGAGGCGCAGACCGCGACGAAGACCTACCGCATTGGCCTGCTGGAGGTCGTGTCGGCGGCGGCATCCAATGATGAACAGGGCACGGATGCCGGCCCGCTCGACGTCGGGTAGGGCCGTCGGGGTTTGCTGATATGATCTTCGGGTCGTGATCGTCCTGGGGATCAGCGAGACGCACTGCGCGACCGCGGCCGTTCTGCGTGACGGCGAGATCGTCGGCTGCGCGTCCGAGGAGCGCTTCTCGCGCCTGAAGAACGACGCGGGCTATCCGCGACAGGCGGTCGACGCGCTCCTGCGCGACCTCGCGCTGAGTCCCTCCGACGTCGACCGCGTCGTGCTCGCCGGCACGCGCATCCCGTCCTACGACTGGATGAACCGGGTGATGCGTGACGAGGCCTACATGCGCCGGTACTACGGCGTCGGTCTCGAGGCGCCGCGCCGGGGGTTGAGCGGCCGCGCCCGCAAGCTCGGCGCGAAGCTCGGCCTGCTCGATCCGGCGCCCGGCAAGGCGCCGCTCACCGATGCCGACCGGCGCGGTCACGTGACGAGCCATCTGCGCCTGGCCGACGATCGCGTGCAATTCGTCGATCATCACACCTGCCACGCTGCCGCCGCGTACTATGGGTCCCCGTTCGGCGGTCGCCCCTCGCTGGTGCTCACCAACGACAACTCGGGTGACGGGCTCTGCGGCACCGTCTCGAGCGCGAACGGGCTCACCGTGACCCGCCACGAGGCGACGCCGAGCGGCCCGGGCTCGCTCGGGTCGTTCTACACCCTGGTGACCCTGCTGCTCGGCATGAAGCCGGGTGAGCACGAGTACAAGGTGATGGGGCTGGCGCCCTACGCGCCGGCGCGCGAAACCGAGCGCGCGGTCGCCGCGCTCGGCACGGTGTTCGCGATGTCGGAGGGCAAGCCGAGCCGTTTCGAGTGGCGCCGTCGCGGACCGCTCTATCGCGCGCTGCTCGAGGCCACCCTGGGCCTGCGCTTCGACGGGATCGCGGGCGGCGCCCAGCAGATTCTCGAGGAGGCGCTGGTGCGCTGGACGCGCCTGGCGCGGCAGCGCTACGGCGGCGAGCGGCTGGCGCTCGGCGGCGGCGTGTTCATGAACGTGAAGGCGAACATGCTGATCGCCGACGAGGGCTGGCTCGGCGATCTGTTCGTCTTTCCGTCGTGCGGCGACGAGTCCAACGCGGTCGGCGCGGCGTACCTCGGCTACCTCGACCTCTGCGCCGCCGCTCGGGTGCCGGCGACGCTGAAGCCCTTCGGCCCCGCCTATCTCGGGCCGGATGTGCGCGAGTCGGAGATCGAGGCCCTGCTCAAGGAGCGCAACCTGGCGGCCCGCTACAAGGTGAGCGAGCACGCGGCGATCGAGGAGAAGATCGCCGAGCTGCTCGTCTCCGACGGCGTCGTCGCGCGCTGCGCGGGCCGGATGGAGTTCGGCGCGCGGGCGCTCGGCAACCGCTCGATCCTGGCGAACCCGTCGGACCACAAGGTCGTCGACCTGATCAACCGGATGATCAAGAGCCGCGATTTCTGGATGCCGTTCGCCCCGACGGTGCTGCGCGAGCGCGAGAGCGACTATCTCGTGAACCCGAAGAGCTTCGCGTCGCCGTACATGATGCTGGCGTTCCCGACCAATGCGAAGCGGCGCGACGAGATCGTCGCGGCGATCCATCCCCAAGACGGGACCGCGCGCGCCCACATCCTCGACGAGGCGTGGAACCCCGGCTACTACCGCGTCATCAGGGAGTTCGAGCGCCGGACGGGGATCGGCGCCGTGCTCAACACCTCGTTCAACCTGCACGGCGAGCCGCTCGTGTGCTCGGCCGCGGACGCGGTGGACACGTTCGAGCGCTCGGGTCTGCCGCACCTGGCGCTCGGGCACTGGCTGATCTCGAAGAAGTAGCGGGGGGAGACCACCATGGCGTCCACCGACCTCGCGTACACGCCCGCGACGGAGCTGGCCGCCTTGATCCGCGCCAAGAAGCTCTCACCCGTGGAGCTGACGCGCGCGGTGCTCGATCGCATCGGGCGCGTCAATCCCGTCGTCAACGCGTTCTGCACGGTCACCGCCGACCAGGCGTTGATCGCGGCGCGCGAGGCCGAGCAGGCCCTCATGAAGGGCGAGCCGCGCGGCCCGCTCCACGGTATCCCGTTCTCGATCAAGGATCTGCACTACACGAAGGACGTCCGGACGATGTCCGGGTCGTTCATCTTCGAGAAACGCGTGCCCGACGTGGACCCGCCGGTGGTGCGACGCCTCAAGCAGGCCGGCGGCGTCATGCTCGGCAAGACGACGACGCCCGAGTTCGGCTGGAAGGGGCTGGGTGACAGCCCGCTGACGGGCATCACGCGCAATCCCTGGAACAGCAACATGACGACCGGCGGCTCGAGCGCCGGCGCCGGCGCGGCCACCGCTGCCGGGCTCGGCCCGCTGCACCAGGGCTCGGACGGCGCCGGATCGATCCGGATCCCCAGCGGCTTCTGCGGCATCTTCGGGCTCAAGCCTTCGTACGGCCGCGTCCCGATGTGGCCGATCTCCAACAACGACTACGCCTCGCACATGGGGCCGATGACGCGAACCGTCGCGGACGCCGCGCTGATGCTGTCGGTCATGGCTGGCCCGGACGATTGGGATCGCACCTCGCTCGAGGCCGCGCCCGAGGACTACGTCGGCAAGCTCGGCCTTGGAATCACGGGGCTCAAGGTCGGGTTCAGTGCCGATCTGGGCGGATTCCCGGTCGATGCCGAGGTGGCCGGTGTGGTCGCGCACGCGGTCGGCGCCTTCGCGGATCTCGGCTGCGTCGTGGAGGAGGTCAAGCCCACATTCGCCGACTCGCACGATCTGATCCGCTGTCTCTGGAGCGCTCACGAAGCGGGAAACTACGCGCAGTATCTTCCGCGGTGGCGAGACCGGATGGACCCGGGCCTCGTCGCGTGCATCGAGGACGGCCTGCACTACAGCCTGGTCGACTACGTCGAGGCACGTGCCCAGAAGCTCGCCTACTGGGACACGGTGCGGCCACTCTTCGAGAAGTACGATCTGCTCCTCACGCCGACGCTTTCGGTCGCGGCCTTCCCCGTGGGCCGCCTGAATCCCGAGCACTGGTCGCAGCACGTGTGGGACTGGATCCGCTGGGCCTCGTTCAGCTATCCATTCAATTTCACCGGTCAGCCCGCGGCCTCGGTGCCCGCGGGCTTCACGCCCTCCGGCCTCCCCGTCGGGCTCCAGATCGTCGGCCGTCGCTTCGCCGACCTGACGGTGCTGCAGGCCTGTGCGGCGTTCGAGGCGGCGCGCCCGTGGGCTCAGCGCCGCCCGCCGATTGACTGAACCCCGGTGATCGGCTCTCTCTCACGGGTCAAAGGGCCGCGCGTCTGGCTCGATCTCGATCAGGCCGAGCTCGACGCGGCCTACGACCAGACCGTGTGGGCGGCCAATCGCGAGCAGCTCGTCAAACGGTTCGCGAGCCAGAGCGACGCCGTTCGTGCGCGGCTCGGCGCGCCGCGGCGGTTCGCGTACGGCACCACGCCGATCGAGGGCCTCGATCTCTACCCGACCGCTCGCGCCGGCGCGCCGATCAACGTGTTCATCCACGGCGGTGCCTGGCGTGCGGGCCTCGCCAAGAACTACGCGTTTCCCGCCGAGCTCTTCGTGCGCGCCGGTGCCCACTTCGTCGTGCCGGACTTCGCGGCGGTCCAGGACGTGGGCGGAAGCCTCATGGTCATGGCCGACCAGGTGCGTCGCGCGATCATCTGGGTCCACCGGAACGCCCGAAGCTTCGGCGGCGACCCCGATCGGCTGTACGTCTCGGGCCACTCGTCCGGCGCGCATCTGGCCGGCGTGGTCCTGACGACCGACTGGGCGCGTGAGTTCAACCTGCCCGCGGACCTCGTGAAGGGCGGGCTCTGCTCGAGCGGCATGTACGACCTGAAGGCGCCGCGCCTGTCGGCGCGCAGCCACTACGTCAAGTTCACCGACGAGACGGAGCAGGCGCTCAGCTCGCGGCGCCACCTCGACCGGCTGAACGCGCCGATCGTCGTCAGCCACGGTACGCTTGAATCGCCGGAGTTCCAGCGCCAGGCGCGCGATTTCGCCGCCGCGGTGACGGCGGTGGGCAAGCCGGTGAAGTTCCTGGTGGGCGAGGACTACAACCACTTCGAGATCATCGAGACGCTCGGCTCGCCCTACGGCCTCCTCGGCCGCGCGGCACTCGAGCTGATGAAGCTCTCACAAGGAGACGGGTCATGAAAGCCGCGATCCTCTACAAAGCCAACACGCCGCTCGAGGTCGTCGACGTCCAGCAGCAGGGAGCCCAGGCCGGTGAGGCGCGCGTCCGGGTCAAGGCCGCCGGCGTTTGCCACAGCGACTGGCACATCATCAACGGCGACTGGACCTTGCCGTTACCGATGGTGCTCGGCCACGAAGCGGCCGGAATCGTCGAGGACGTCGGCGCCGGCGTGACCAGCGTGAAGCCCGGCGATCACGTGATCTTCTCCTTTCGCCCGCAGTGCGGCCGCTGCCTCTACTGCTCGATCGGGCGCTCGATCCTCTGCGACGGCCATCAGTCCGCGCGCTGGGCGATGCTCGACGGCACGTGCCGCCTCAAGCGCGACGGTCAGGACATTTTCCAGATGGCGCGCATCGGCACGTTCGCGGAATCGGTCGTCTGCCCGGCGGAGATGCTGGTGCCGATCCGCAAGGAGATGCCGTGGCCCCAGGCCGCCCTGATGGGCTGCTGCGTGCCGACCGGCGTGGGCGCCGTGACCCGGTGCGCGGAGGTGGAAGCCGGCTCGTCGGTGGTCGTGATCGGCTGCGGCGGCGTGGGCCTCAACGTCGTCCAGGGGGCGCGGCTCGCCGGCGCCAGGATGATCGTCGCGTGCGATTTGCTGGACAACAAGCTCGAGTACGCGCGTGAGTTCGGCGCTACCCACACGATCAACGCGGGCCGCCAGAGCGTGGTCGACACGGTTCGCGGCCTGACCGGCGGCCGCGGTGCCGACTACGCCTTCGACGCGATCGGCGGTGAGGCGACGACCTTGCAGATCCTCGACGCCATCCGTCCCGGCGGCACCGCGGTCATCGTGGGTATGGCGGCGATGAGCGTGCGCGCGCCGATCACGCCCTACATGATGGCGCTCCAGGAGAAGACGCTCCGCGGCACGATGTACGGCTCCGTACGACCGAACATCGATTTCCCGCGCCTGGTCGATCTCTACCTGGACGGCCGGCTGAAGATCGACCAGCTGGTGAGCCGGACCTACAAGCTCGAGGAGATCAACGACGGGTTCACCGCGCTGCGCAGCGGGCAGGTGGCGCGTGGGGTCGTCGTGTTCTGAGGTCCCCGCCCGGCGCCAGCGCGCGGCGTTGACCGTCGACTTTCGCTTAGCCACCCTCGGTGACGTCGACGCGGTCGCCGATGTCTACCTTCGCTCGCGCAAAGAGCTCGTGGCGTGCGCGCCGCTGGCGCACTCCGATGAAAGTGTCCGGGGCTGGGTTCGCCGGCGTCTGATTCCCGCTGGACGGACCACGGTCGCCGTTGTCGACGGTCAGATCGTCGGACTCATCGCAGTCGCGAGCGCCTCCGACGGTAGCTGGATCGAGCAGCTATACCTGCATCCGGCCTGGATCGGGCGTGGTATCGGTACTCAGTTGCTGGGGCGGGCTCGGACCGAGCTCTCGCCGCCGATTCGGCTCTACACGTTCCAGGGCAATCAGCGGGCGCGAGACTTCTACGAGCGCCGGGGATTCAGGGCGGTGAGGTTCAGCGACGGCTCCGGCAACGAAGAGAAGTGCCCGGACGTCCTCTACGAGTGGCGACCCTAGGCTTTGAGCATCTCCTCGGCGACCCGCTTCACGTCGGCCGCCTCGACCTGGCCCTTGTGGGTCTTCATGACGTCGCCGACCAGCCGGCCGACCTGCTTGGCGTCGGCGATCTTGAGCGCGTCCAGGCGCTCACGGACGAGCGTGCGGAGCGCCGCCTCGTCCATGCCTTTCGGCAGGTAGCGCTCGCAGAACTCGAGCTCGAAGCGCAGCTGCGCGACGTGCGCGGCGCCGCGCTCGCCGACCTTCTCGAACTCCGCGAGGGCCTTCTGGAGCTGCTTGCGGTAGGCGCCGATCACGTCGAGGACGAGCGCGTCGTCGACGGTGCCGGAGAAGCCCTTGGCCGTTCGGCGCTCGCCGATCTTCGACTTGATCATGCGCACCACGTCGGAGACCCGCGTGTCCTTTTCCTTGATCGCCCTCGTGAGCGTGTCGTTCAGCGTCTGCTCGAGTGCCATGGCACCTCCCAGTGCATCAGTTGGAAAGCTCGTCTCGGACGGCGGGTTCCCAGCCCCGCGACGTCCTGCGGCTCGCCCTACTGTACGCGCAACCGTGGGTCCAGCACGTCACGAAGACCGTCGCCCAGGAGGTTCAAGCTCAGCCCGGAGATGGTCAGCGCGAGCCCGGGGAAGAGGCTCACCCAGAAGGCCTCGCGGATGACGTTCTTGCCGCTGGCGATCACGTTGCCCCACGAGGGCACGTAGGGCGGCACGCCGACGCCGAGGAAGCCCAGGATCGCCTCGGCCAGGATCGCGTACGCGAAGATGAAGCTCGCCTGCACGAGCAGCGGTCCCACGCAGTTCGGCAGGATGTGGCGAAACGCGATGCCGAGATCCTGCCGGCCGAGCGCGCGCGCCGCCTGGACGTAGTCGAGCTCGCGAAGGCTCAGCACGGTGCTCCGGATCAGCATGGCCGTGCGCGGCGTGTAGACGACCGACAGCGCGAAGATGACGTTGCCGATCCCGGGGCCGCGAGCGGCCATGAGGGCGATCGCCAGCAGGATCGCCGGGAAGGCCATGAGGCCGTCCATGACGCGCATGAGCGCCAGGTCGAGGCGGCGGTAGTAGCCGGCGATCAGGCCGATCACGATGCCCCAGAGCGAGGTCAGGACCATCGTCGTCGCCCCGACGAGCAGCGACACCTGCGCGCCGTGCAGGACCAGGCTGAAGACGTCGCGGCCGAACTCATCGGTTCCCAGAAAGTTGGCGGCGCTCGGCGCCTTCAGGCGCTCGGCCGGGTTGAGCCGCCGCGGGTCGTGCGTCGAGAGCACTCCGGCCAGCAGCGCCGCGAGTATCACGACCGCGAGGATCGCGGAGCCCGCCACGATGTTGCGGTTCCGCGCGGCGCGCCGGCGCCACGTCGGGCGAGCGGCGGGCTCAGCCATAGCGGATTCGCGGATCGATGAAGACGTAGACCACGTCCACCACCAGGTTGATCAGCACGTACGCCGTCGCCGTGACCAGGATCACGCCCTGTACCACCGGATAGTCGCGGCGCAGCACCGCCGAGATGATCAGCCGCCCGAGCCCGGGGATGTTGAAGACGATCTCGGTGACGACGGCGCCGCCGATCAGGATCGCCATGGTGATCCCGATCACCGTGACGACCGGGACGAGCGCATTGCGGAACGCGTGGACCCACATGACCGAGCGCTGTGACACGCCCTTCGCCCGCGCCGTGCGGACGTAGTCCTGCTGCAGCGCCTCCAGCATGCACGACCGGCTGATGCGCGCGATCAGCGCCGACTGGTTGAAGCCGAGGGAGACGGCCGGCAGCACCATGTAGCGGAGCGCGGCGACGGGATCCGAGAAGATCGACGCGTAGCCCGCGACCGGCAGCCAGCCCAGCCGCACCGCGAAGAGATAGATGAAGTTCAGGGACAGCCAAAATCCTGGCACGCAGACGCCGAGCAGCGCGCCGAACATGAGCGCGCGGTCCCAGAGCGAGCCCTGGTAGGCGGCGGCGATGATCCCCGAGGGCACGCCGATCACGACAGCGACGAGCAGGGCGGCGAGCGTGAGCACCAGGGTCGGCTCCGCCCGCTCCAGGAGCGCCGTCACCACCGGGCGGTCGAGGAAGTAGGACTGGCCCAGATCGCCGCGCAGGATGCGCCCGTAGAACTTGAAGAGCTGCTCGTGCAGAGGGCGATCGAGGCCGAGCGCCTGACGCGTGGCCTGGATCTGCTCGGGCGTGGCGTCGGGGCCCAGCATGACGCTCACCGGATCGCCCGGGATCAGATGAATGAGCAGGAAGACGACGGTGGCGACCACCGCCAGCACCGGAACGAGCGTGAGCAGTCTCCGAACCAGGTACGCCGTCACCGAATTGGCGCGAGCGCCGCCGTCCCGGCCGGCGCCCGCGACCTCAGGTCGCTACTTCTCGACCCACACGTTGTAGAAGCGGACGCGATCGGTGTTCTCGTTGAAGCCCTTCGTCGTGTTGCGGATCGCGCGAAGCCCGGCGAGGTCCCCGTAGCGGATCGCCGGCACCTTCTCGTAGAACTGTCGGGTCTGCTGCTCCCACAGCGCGAAGCGCTTCTTGGGATCCGTCTCGCGCGCGAGCTCGGTCTGGACCCTGGCGATGTCCTCGTCGGTCGTCCACCCGGGCCAGCTCGCCGTGAGGAAATTGACGTGGGTCGGATCGAAGATGGCGCCGATGCCGGTGGTGAACGCGTCGTACTCCTTCGAGTTGTTCCGGCGCTTCACCAGGGTGGCCCAGTCGACCACCTGCAGATCGATGACGAAGCCGACGTCCTCGAGCTGCTGCTTGGTCAGCAGGGCGAAGTCGTACATCCACTTGTACTCCTGCGTGGTCATGAAGCGAACCGGCTCCTTCTTGTACCCGGCCTCCTGCAGGAGCTTCTTGGCCTTTTCCTTGTTGTGCTCGTTCCACGGCAGCCCCGCGAGCTTCGTGTGCCACGCGGCGGTCTCGGCCATGATCAGGCTCGAGTCCATCCGGTAGAACTCCTGATGGCCTCCCGCCACGTTCTTCATGATCGGCTCGATGTCGATCGCCGCCTGCCAGGCCTGGCGCAGCTTCTGGTTCGTCATCAGGCCCTCTTTCTTGTTGAGGACTCCGATGAGCCAGTAGTTACCCTTCGAGATGAGCGGGCGCAGGTTCGGGTTCTTCTTCAGCCGGTCGTACGCGTCGAGGTTCAGATCGTCGGCGAAGTCCAGCTCGCCCGTCTCCACCTGCGCCACGCGGGTGGCGACCTCGGGCACCGGCTGCCAGCGGATCTCGTCGAGGTA
>CAYVHH010000546.1:0-6030 GCA_964450175.1 uncultured bacterium
GTTCGAGCTCGCGCACGCCGGTCATGCCCTTGAAGGCGTTGATGCTGATGCGCGCCAGCCCGATGAAGCGATCGGGATAGCGGCGCAGGAGCGCGATCTCCTCATCGTTGGTGATCCCGAAGGGCACCGAGCGCACGATCCCGAGCTTGCCGAGCTTGGCGACGTAGGCGTCGAGGCCGATGTCCGGACGATGGTCGGCGCCCTCGCGCCGCGAGCGGAAGATGCGGCTGTAGTTCGCCATGCCGTACCCCGCCGGCTGGGCGGCGGTCGGCGCCTGGTCGTGGCCGGGCTCGGGCTGGCTGGCTTCGGTCTTCGGGATGCTGCACTCCATGTCGATGATTCGTACCATCACCGTCTCCCTCGCTGGTTCAGCGACACGTCAGCGGTGCTTCGGATCGAGGACGTCGCGGAGCCCGTCCCCGAGCACGTTGAGGGCCAGGACGATCGCGAAGATCGCCAGGCCCGGATAGAGCGCCATCCAGGGCGCCTGGGACAGATAGCGCTGGGCCGCGTTCAGCATGCTGCCCCACGACGGCGCCGGCGGCTGCTGGCCGAGACCCAGGAACGACAGGCTGGACTCGGCGATGATCGCCGCGGCGACCGTGAGGCTCGACTGGATCACCAGCGGCGGCAGCATGTTGGGAAGAATCGCGCGCACGCCGATCCGGAGCGGCGTGCCGCCGAGCGCGCGCGCGGCCTCGACGTACTCCTCGGCCTTGACGGTCAAGACAGTGTTCCGCGCGAGGCGCAGAAACACCGGCAGCGCCGCGATGCCGATCGCGATCATCGCGTTGGTCAGGCTCGGCCCCAGAAACGCGGCGAGCGCGATGGCGACGATCAGGAACGGGATCGCGAGCATGGCGTCGGTGAGTCGCATGATGAGATCGTCGGTCCAGCCGCCAGCGTACCCCGAGACGAGCCCGAGGGGAATCGAGACGACCACGGCCATCGTGACCGGGATCAGTCCCGCCAGGAGCGAGGCCCGCGCGCCCCAGATCATTCGGGCCAGCACGTCGCGGCCGACCTCGTCCGTGCCGAGACGATGCAGGGCCGACGGCGCCTTGCGGACCGCGGCGAAGTCGGTCGCGATCGGATCGAACGGCGCCAGCCACGGCGCAGCCACTGCGATGATCACGAAGGCGCCCACCACGGCGACGGCGAGGGCCGCCGCCGGCCGCCGCAGCAGCCGGCCGAGCGCCGACGGGCGTCGCGCCACCGGGACCGCGAGCGTCGTCGAGACCGTGCTCATGCCGGGCCCCGCAGCCGCGGGTTGACGAGAAACGCGAGCACGTCGCCGGCCAGGTTGAGCAGCACGTAGAGCGCGGCCGAGACGAGCACGACGCCCTGGACGACGGCGTAATCGCGGTTGAACACGCCGTCGACCAGCATCTTGCCGAACCCGGGGATCGCGAAGATCTGCTCGGTCAGCACGGCGCCGGAGAGCAGCCGCCCGAACTCGATCGCGCCCAGGGTGACGACCGGGATCAGCGCGTTGCGGAGGGCGTGCTTGAGCACCACCATCCGCTCCGTCACGCTCTTCGCGCGCGCCGTCCGCACGTAGTCGGCGCCGAGCGTCTCGACCATCGCGCCGCGCGTGTGGCGCATCATGACGCCGCCGACGCCGGTGCCGAGCACGAACGACGGCAGCGCGATCGTCGCGAGATTCCCTCGGAGATCTTCCCACGGGGCCACATAGCCCGACGCCGGCAGCCAGCCGAGATGGACCGCGAACAACAGGATGAGCATGATGCCGAGCCAGAAATGCGGCACGGACAGGCCGGAGAGGGCCAGGACGTTGGCGGCCACGGCGGCCGGCCGGCCCTGATGGACCGCGGCGAGGACGCCCGCCGGAATGCCGATCACGAGCGCGATGACCATCGAGCACACCGCGAGCTCGACGGTGACCGGCAGCTTGGCGGCGATGAGCTCGGAGACGGAGATCCGGTTGCGCATCGACTCGCCGAAATCGCCGCGCACGACCTTGCCGATCCAGATCGCGTACTGGATGGGTACCGCGCGGTCGAGGTGATACTTGTGGCGGATCGCCGCGACGGCGACCGGGTCGTGCTCTTCACCGGCCAAGGCGACCGCCGCGTCGCCCGGCAGGAGCTGCTGGAGCGAAAAGATCAGCACGGAGACGAAGAACAAGGTCGGCACCAGGACGACGAGCCGCTGAGCGATGTAGCGGGGTAGGGTCATCGCGCGATCGCGGCGCCGCCCCCGGAGCTCACCTCAGGAGAGCTTCAGCCCCTTCAGCCGGATGATGCCGTCCGGGTGGGGCGTGAAGCCCTGGAGCCTGATGGTGTGGCCGGTGAAGATACGGCGGTGCCACAGGATCAGGCGCGGCAGGTCGCGCAGCATGATCTCGGTCGTCTGGTCGTAGAGCTTCTTGCGCTCGGCGGGGTCCGCCTCGTGGCGCGCCTTCGTGAGGATCCCGTCGATGTCGCGGTTGCAGTACTTGCTGTCGTTCTGGCCGCCGTTGCACGTCGTGAACGTGAAGATGTTGCCGTCGGGATCCGGGCGTCCGCTCCAGAACGTGAAGTAGGCTTCGAAGTCGCCCTTGCGGCCGGACGTGAGCATCGTGACGTTCTCCTGCGTCTGGATCGTCATCGTGATGCCCGCCTCGGCCAGCATTGCCTGGATGACCAGCGCCGCTTCCTGCCGGTCGCGCTCGGGCGGCACGATGAGCGTGAACGCGAGATTCGGCTGCCCGGCGTCGCGCAGGAGCTGCCGCGCGCGGGCGACGTCGCGGGGCTTCACCGGGAACTTCGCGTTGTAGAACGGACTCGCCGGATTCACGAACTGATTGCCCGGGATGTACTCGTTGTTGAACACGGTCTTGATGATGGTCTCGCGGTCGATGGCGAGGTCGATCGCCTGGCGGAGACGCGGATCCGCGCCCAGCACCTTGCCGCGTGGTCCGTTGTTGAGGTTGAGCGGAAGCATCTGATAGCCGAGCTCGGGGACGCCGACGACCTTGAGCTTGGGATCGCTGCGGACCTGCGCCAGATCGGTCGGCGAGACACGCTCGATCATCTGCAGGTCGCCCGACCGCAGATTGGCCAGCCGCGCCGTGGAGTCGATGATCGGGATGAACTCGATCCGGTCGACGTGGACGTTGGCCTTGTCCCAGTAGTCGGCGAATCGCTCGCCGACGATCTTGCCCTGCGCGACGCGCTCGACGAACTTGAACGGCCCGGCGCACACCGGCCGCGTGCCGAACTTGTCGCCGAGCTCGCGCGCGGCCTTCGGCGAGATCATCATGCCGGCACGGTCGGTCAACGCGGCGATCAGAGGCACGAGCGGCTCGGCGAGGTTGAACCGGACGGTGAGGTCGTTGACGACGTCGACGGTCTTGATCTCGCCGATCTCGCTCTTCCGGAAGGAGCCCGGCGTCGTCAGGTGACGCTCGATGTTGAAGCGCACCGCCTCCGCGTTGAACGGCTCGCCGTCGTGGAACTTCACGCCCGGGCGCAGCTTGATCACGACCGAGCGGCCGCCCGCGGTCCACTCGTAGCCGGTGGCGAGCTGCGGGACGATCTTGAGGTCGGGCGTGACGTCGAAGAGCTTGTCACAGAACGCGGCGAAGACCAGACGGCCGACGTAGGCGCGGCTGATCGTGGGATCGAGCGCGTCGGGGTCGTCGTTCAGACCGATGCGCAGCACGGTCTGAGCCGAGGCCACGCCGGCTTGCAGCAGCACGAGCACGAGAACAGCCGTCAATATCCGCGTCCAGCGCATGTCGGTCATCTCCTGGGCGGGGTCGATCTGGTCGTCTACGGTGACGGCGCTCCGCCGGAGTCGGCATCATAACAAGCGCCGCGCGACCTTGTCACCCGGCGCGGGCGTTCTCGACTCCAGCCGGGAGGCGCGCAGCTTGACTCGGCGTGCTCGGCGGCGCAGCATCGCCAGACAGGCGGCGCGGAGCGGCACGGCAGGGCGATAGGACGCGAACCATCCACGAGGAGAACCAGGACGTGAGCGACTACGACGCGGCATTGGCTCGATGTGGACTGCTGGACGAGGACGCGCTCGGGCGGCCATGGCCGTTCCGCGGGCGCCAGATGGACGTTCGCTATGCCCTCTACCGAACGCTCGAGGACGCGCAGGAGGTGCACGTGCGCGTGTCGGCCGCCGAGCATCCGGAATCGCGCCGGATTCTCGCGCTGGCCCAGCAGGCGTTCGCCAGCGTGCGCGCCCTCCTGGTCGGTGTCCCGGGCGCCTTGCTCGACAAGAGCCCGCGGGCGGGCGAGTGGTCGATTCGGGAGATCATCGTGCACATGGTGGCGGTCGAGCAACGGTACGCCCTGCAGACCAAGTACGCGGTCGATCGAACGGACGCGGACCCGATGCGCATTGCCGACGATCGACTCCCGTCGCTGACGCCGTCGAGCGCCGGCGGCGAGATCGAGGCCCTGCTCGCGCGGCTCGCGGGCGCGCGCGCTGAAACGGGCCGCTGGCTGGACGGCGTGGCGCCCGCGGGAATGACCCGCCCGACGATCTGGGGCGGCTACGAGGTCGACGTGCGCTTTCGCCTGCACCGGTTCGCGGCCCACCTGGTCGAGCACACGGTTCAGTGCGAGAAGACGCTGTTCGCGCTCGGATGGCGACCGACCGAGGGTCGGCAGATCGCGCGGCGTGTTGCGGCGGTCATCGGCGAGATCGAGGGACTGGGGGCCGTCCAGGACGCGCGGGAGCTGGAGGCGCGGCTGGTCGAGCGCGTGGCGTCGTTGGCGTCGTGAGCACCGGGCGGGGTATGGTCGCCGAGGACCTGACGCGCATCCAGTTCGTGACCGATCCGCAGGTCTCGCCCGACGGCCGGCGGGTGGCGTTCGTCGTCACGACATTGTCCGAGGAGCGCGACGAATATCTCGCCAACATCTGGCTCGTCGACACGACCGGCGGCCCGCCTCGCCGCTTCACGGCCGGGCCGCGCCGCGATATCGAGCCGCGGTGGTCGCCCGACGGCACACGCCTCGCGTTCCTGTCCGAGCGCGCGCCCAAGGACAAGCTCCAGCTTTACGTGATGCCGGCCGACGGCGGTGAGCCGACCAGGCTGACGGCGCTCGAGCACGGCGTCTCGAGCGTCGCGTGGTCGCCGGACGGGACGCGCCTGGCGTTCGTGTCCGCGGTCGGCGGCCAGCGCGAGCCCGACAGCGAGGAGGAGAAGCGGAAGTCGCGGCCGGCGCGGGTGATCACCTCCGTGAAGTACCGATTCAACGGCGAGGGATTCATCTACGATCGCCGCCCGCACGTCTTCGTGGTGGCGACCGACGGGTCGGCGCCGGTGCAGATCTCGGACGGTGACTTCAGCGACGCCGATCCGGCATGGTCTCCGGACGGCGGCTCGGTCGTGTTCACCTCGGCCCGTCACGCCGAGCGTGACGACGACGACGCCAGCGATCTCTGGCGGGTGGACGCCAAGGGGGGAATGCCGCAGCGCCTCACCGCGACCACCGGGCCCGTCATGCTTCCGGCGTTCTCGCCGGACGGCCGGTCGATCGCCTACCTCGCGCGACCGGCGAAGAACGCGTACGGCCGCAACGTGCGGCTCTACGTCGTCCCCGCCGACGGCGCGGGAAGCGCGGCGTGCCTCACGAGCGCGCTGGATCGATCCTGTGGCGCCGTGCACGTGCGTCCGCTCTGGTCGCCGGACGGCCGCTCGATCGTCGTGGCCGGCGAAGACCGCGGCGACATCGGGCTCTGGCGGGCCGCGGCGTCGGGGAACGAGCCGCCCGCCCGGATCGTCGGCGGCGCCCGCTCGATCAACGGATTCTCGGTCTCGGCCGACGGACGAGGGCTCGCCTTCGCGGCCAGCAGCCCGACGGCGCCGGCCGAGGTCTTCGCGTGCCGAGCCGACGGCAGTGACGAGCGCCGGCTGAGCGAGCTGAATCGCGCGTGGACCGATTCGGTGGCCCTCTCGGCGCCGGAGCGCGTTCGCTTCACGCGCGCCGGCTTCGAGCTGGACGTCTGGGTGATGCGCCCGGCCGGCTTCGTCGCCGGCCAGCGCTACCCGACGCTCCTCAACAT
>CAYVHH010000547.1:0-26506 GCA_964450175.1 uncultured bacterium
CCGCGTCGGCGAGCGCGCGGTACGCCGGAATGATCGAGTCGTCGTGATTCGCGATCTGCTTCCACGCCGCAGCCGGGGACGAGGGATGCACGCTCGAGGAGCCGCCGAAGATCGTGAGCGCGCAGCCGCCGCGCGCCTTGGCCTCGTGATAGCGCGTGAGCCGGTCCCCGGGCCGCCCGCTCTCGGCCATCGCCTCGGCGTGGCCCGACGAGTAGATCCGGTTCTTCAAGGTGAGACGGCCGACCTGGACCGGCGAGAACAGCGCGCGAAGCTCGGGCGCCATGACGCCGTTACGCTACCACTGCGACGCGATCAAGTCCTCGCCTCGTCACGCCGGCCGTTCTTGGGCCGAGCCCGGGGTCGCCGCACGATCGATTCGATCGGCTCCGGTCGCCGCCGAAGCCGTTCGCCCCGCTCCTGGCATTGCACGCAGGTGGTGACGCCGGGTAAGGCACGCCGACGGGCCGCGGGGATCGTGCCGCCGCATTCCTCGCAGGTCCCGTAGCTCCCGTCGCGCACGCGCTCCAGCGCGTTCACCAGCTCCCGGGCCCGCCGAGACAAACGCTCGTAGCTCAGCGCATCGAGCGTCCGCGACGCGACGACCTGCGCGTCCGCGAACATGTCGCCGACCAGACGCGGGCTCTCCGCCCGCGCGTCGCTCTGGGCGGCGCCCTCGTGCCGCTCGAGCCGGACGAGAATCAGGTCGAGCTCCCGGCGTAGCTGTCCCTCAGTGGTTTGATCTCGCATGCCGCGCCCTCCTGAGGAGGATTTCGTAAGTCGCGCTGACAGTGAGGCGGCCGACATCGCCGCGTCAACAGCGTGTTCGACCGCATCCTGAGCGGTGTTCGCGGCGGTCGCCGCCGGTGGATCGCTGATTGTGCGGGGATCCACGTCGAGCGCTCGCCGAGGCCGCCAGAACCGAGGCCATCGCGGCCACGTCCCGGCGCAGACCGCGCCGGCCCGTCATATTTTCACGATGTGGACAGGCGTGAACATGTGGATGGTTCACACGGCCGGCTGCCGCCCGCCGTTGACAAGCCGGGCGATCACGATAGAGTGCGGGCACGCGCCGCCGGAGCGAGCGCGAACGAGAGGTCGTTACCATGGAACTCTTGCTGCGCGGGAAGTACGTGCTCACGAGCGCGACGGAGCCGCGCGTCGTCACGGACGCGGCAGTCCGGATCACCGGCGACACCGTGGCCGAAATCGGCGACTGGGACGCGCTGCGGCGCGCGCATCCCGAGGCCCGCGTGGTGGGCAACGGCCGGCAGCTCCTGTTACCCGGGCTCGTCGATGCGCACAGCCATGGCCGGGCGATCTCGCCCGTGCAGAAGGGCGTGCTCAACGACTACCTCGAGAACAACCTCCTCGACTGGGCGATCATGCCGCCCTTCGACCCCGAGCTCACGGCGGCCCTCGGGGTGGTGCGTCACGTGCGGAGCGGCTGCACGACCATCCATCACATGGGCTTCGACACCGAGGGGCCGCGGGCCCTCGATCACTGCGAGCGAGCCATCCGCACCTACCTCGAGGGCGGTATCCGCCTGGCCTTCTCACCAGGCGTGCGCAACGTCGACAAGCTGGTGCTCGACTCCCAGGCCTTCCTCGCCACCCTGCCCGCCGACCTGCGCGCCTTCGCCGCGCCGCTCGTCGACCTGGACAGTGCGGGCATGGAGCGCGACTACTTCGATCTCTTCGACCACCTCTACCGAAAATTCAACTCGGGCGACACGCGGATCCTCTTGAGCCCGAGCTGGGCGCAGGCGGTGACGGAGACGTTCCTCGCCCGGACCCGCGAGACGTCGGAGCGGCTCGGCAAGGTGCCGATTCACATGCACTGTCTTCAGACGCCCATCCAGAAAGCCTTCTCGCTGCGCCGCTACGGCCAGACGGCGGTGGCCTGGCTCGACGAGCGCGGCCTGATCGGCGAGCAGGTCGCCCTCGGGCACGCCATCTGGGTGACCGATCGCGACATCGACATCCTGGCGGCGCGCCGGGCTTCCGTCACCAGCCATCCGAGCTGCAACCTGGGCATGCGCAACGGGCTGGCTCCGGTGTACGAGATGGCCCGGCGCGGCGTCAACGTGGCCATGGGCCTCGACGACAAGACCATCAACGACGACGAGGACGCGGTGATGGAGCTGCGCATGCTCCACAAGCTCCATCGCGTGCCGAGCTACGATCTCGCCACGCCACCGCTGTCGGCGCGCGAGGTGCTCGCCATGGGTACGCTCAACGGCGCGCGCGCGCTCGGCTTCGCCGGCCGCCTCGGCGCCCTGACGCCGGGGCTGAAGGCGGATGCGATCCTCGTCGATCTCGATCGCGTGCTCGACGACCCCTGGCTCACCGGCGATCTCGACATCGTCGAGGCCTTCCTTCACCGCGCGATGGGCGCCGACGTGGCCACCGCCGTCGTGGGCGGCCGCGTGATCATGGAGGACCGCCGATTTCTCACCGTCGTCGTCCCCGCGCTCTATCGGGAGATCCGAAGCGCCGCCAAGATCGTCGGCGACGAGCAGCGGCAGCGCGCGGCCATGCTCCAGCGCCTGAAGCCCTACTATCAGCGCTGGTACGGGGAATGGCTGGGCGGTGAGACGCAGCCGTTCTACGTGCTCAACAGCCGAATCTGACCGACCGAGCCGGACGCGACGTCAGAGCCGATGCTTCGGATGCGGCGGCGCCGCCCAGCGCGCGCTCGGCACCGGGTCGTTCTCGCGAAAGCGCGTCCAGCGGAACGGCGTGATGTCGTAGTCCTTCGAGCGGCCGTGCAGGATCACGTCCGAGATGATGTCGCCCATCAGCGGCGAGTGCTTGAACCCGTGACCGCTCCAGCCGAAGTCGGCGAACAGTCCTTCGTACGGGGCGATCGCGCCCAGGACCGGATGGTGATCCGGCGTCGCGTCGTAGAGCCCGGAGTAGCCGCCCATGGCTAGGCCGTGCTCCATCACCGGGAAGCGATGCGCGATCAGCTCGGCGTTCTTCACGATCTGGTCGGGGTCGGCGCCCTCGTTGTACGAGTCCGGGTCGACGATCTCGTCGTAGACGAGCTTACCGTGGATCGTGAGATCGCCGTGCTCGGGGCGCATGTAGGTCATCTGCACGCTGTCGGCGACCGCCGGGTGCACGCCGAAGCCAGACGGCCGGCGGAAGAAGCACATCTGATGGCGCTCCGGCTTGATCGAGATTTCGACGCCGAGCGGACGCAGAAGGCGGTCTGCCCAGAGCCCCGCGCAGTTGACGACGACCGGCGCGTCGACGTCGACCCCCTCCGAGCGGACGCCGACGACCCTCTCACCCGTGGTGCGAATCGCGTCGACCTGCCGGTACTGCACGAGCGTCGCGCCGAGCTCGCGCGCACGATTGGCCAGGGCGTTCGCCGTCGAGGACGGGTCGGCGTAGCCCGATTCCGCCTCGTAGGAGGCCAGCGCGATGTCGTCCACGTTCGCGGCCGGGACCAGCGCCTTCACCTCCGACGGCGAGATGAGCTTCACGCGGGCGCCGACCTTCTGCGCCTGGAGCGCGTTGTGACGCAGGTTCGGCGCGTTCTCGGGGCCGGCGAGTGCCAGCATCCCGACCTGCTGGAACCCGGGATCGCCGTCGCCGCCGACGACGTCCTTCCAGTTGCGAAAGATCTCGGCGGCCGCGCTCGCGCTGCGCGTGAAGAAGTCCATCGCGTAGAAGCGGCGCACGAGCGCGGTCGAGCGGCCGGTCGGGCCGGATGCGATGAACTTCTTCTCGATCAGCACGATGCGGCCGGCCTTCTTGCGCGCGAGATGAAACGCGAGGCTGGCGCCGTGCACGCCGCCGCCGATGATCACGAAGTCCGCGGTCCGGGGTACGTCGGTCATCCCCTTGGCCTCACTCATCGCTCATGATCAGCCGCACGTGCGCCGTCGGCTCGTCGATCGCCATGCCGGCGGTCCAGTGCGGGCTGAACTGCGTGGGAATGCCGAACCAGCTCACCCACTCCTCGCGCATCGCCGCCGGCTCGTCGGCCGGCCACAGCACGTTGAGCGGCAGCGGCCGGATCGGCGGGCGGAAGGTCGGCAGCGGGACGCGGTCGAGCGTGGTGTCCGCCGCCCGCGCCAGCAGGAGCCCGACCTGCTCGCGACAGCGCCGACTCTGACAGGGTCCCATCCCCGCGCGCGTGAGCCGCTTGATCTGATCCTGGTTCAGCGGCCCGTCGCGCAAGAGCGTGGCGACGCTGCGCACGCTCATCTGCGGCGACGTCCACCTGAGGTAGCGCGGCGGCGTCGTCTCGACCAGCTCGCGCCGCGTGACTTCTTCGCACTGGCAGACGTTCACGTCCCAGCCGCCCGCGGCGATCAGGGAGTCGAGCCACGCCCGCCAGTAGCCGTGAATCTCGGCGGTCGCGGCGGGCGTCGCGGTGACGCCACGCCGGGCCCCGGCCTCGCCGTGGTGCCGAGCGCCGAGCGACTCGGCCGCGGCGGCGCCGGCCAGTCGACCCTGGGCCCGCGCGACGTCCCGCGCCGCCAGCATGCCGTCGTGGAATCCGGCGCAGTCACCGGCCGCGAAGACCGTCGGGACGCTCGTCCGCATGCGCGCGTCGACTTCCGGCACCCAGCCGCCGAGCCTGGAGACGAATCGAAGCCGCGCGCCGACGAGGTGCAGCAGCTCGACGCTCGGGATCAGACCGACGGCCCAGCACACGGCGTCGCACGCGATCTCGCGCTCGCTGCCCGCGGCCGGCGTGCCGTCGCGATTCACGGCGATGAGCACCACGGATTCGATCTCACCCGTGCGTCCGCGCGCCGCCTGAATGGTGTGCGACACGAAGAACGGCACGCCGCGGCGGGCCAAGGTCTTCGCCGTCGCCGCGTCGCCGCGCACCTGCCCGCCGACTTCGACGACGCCGGCGACCTCGACACCGTGGAGGAGCGCGAGCGACGCCGTCTGCAGCCCGAGCTCGCCCGAGCCGAGCACGAGGAGCCGGCGCGCGGCCAGCGCGCGATATCGCGTGAGCAATGCGGCCGCCCCTCCGGCGCCGAGCGTCCCCGCGCGCTCCCAGCCCGGGAAGCCGAGCAGCACGTCGCGGGCGCCGGCGGCGACGATCAGCCGGTCGTACCCGAGGAGCCATGAGCGGCGGTCGTCCGCGAGCCCGAGCATCGGGACCGGCAGCTCTTGCACGGCCGGACCGTTGACGAATGCGCCCCAGACGTACGTGCCGAGCTGCACGTCGACCCCCGCTTCGTGCGCGGCCGCCAGATCGGGGTTCGTCTCCACCACGCGCTCGAGCATCAGGGCGCGATGACGAACCGAGCCGTCCATCCGCTGGCCGAAGCACAGCGGGACGTCCATCGCCATCATGTCGTTGTCGACGGGATGCTCGTCGATCAGCATCACCTCGACCCCGGCCCGGGCCGCCTCGATCGCCGCCGCCACACCGGCCGCCCCGGCGCCGACGACCACCAGCGCCACGTGCCGATCGGGCGCGGGGAGCTTGCCGGCGATCGACCGCGGATCTGTCTCGCGCATCAGTCGCCGCCACCCGCGGCGGCCTCGATCGCCGACGGCGCCGCCGCCCATCCGGCGTGCTCACGCCAGTCGCGCGGCGTGTCGGCGAAGCGGCCGAGCGCCAGCGCCCCGAGGTCGGCGAACTGGCATCGACCGAAGCGCACGAGCTCGCTGACCGCGCGGCCGACGGCCGGCGACAGCCCGAAGCCCACGCTCGACATCGTGGCGATGACGACGTTCTCGGGATGGGCCAGCCGCTCGACGACCGGAAGCCCGTCGGGGGTGTTCTCGACGAGGCCGCTCCACGAGCGGATCAGCCGCACGTGGGCGGCTCCCGGCAGGAGCTCGGCGAGCCGGCGCGCCAGGTGGCGCACGAGCGGCGTGTTCGCGTGGTCGGGCGTCGCCATGTCGGGCACGTTGATCCACTCGTGAGGGCCGCCGCCGTACACGAGGTTGCCGCGCAGGGTCTGGCGGCCGTAGAGCCCGTTGCCCGCGACGCCGCCCACGCGCATGAGCGGGATCGGCTCGGTCGCGATCATCTCCACCCGCGCCGGCGCCAGCGGCAGCCACACGCCGAGCATCTCGGCGAACGCGCCCGTCTGCGGGCCGGCGGCGATCACGACGACATCGGCGGCGAAGGTGCCGCGCGTGGTCTCCACCGCGACGACGCGCCCACCGCGCTGACCGAGCCCGGTCACGGTCGTGTGCTGGAGGATCCGGCCGCCATGGTCCTGCAGCGCCCACGCGTACCCCTGGACCGTGCGCTGCGGATTGGCGTGCCCGCCGAAGTGCAGGTACGTGCCGCCGATCGCGTTGTCGCCGACGATCGGGACCAGCTCCTTGAGCTGCTGCCGATCGAGCAGCTCCCAGCGGAACCCCCGGGCCTCGCCGATCTCGGCCCAGCGCCGCGCGAGCGCCAGCTGCGTCTCGCTGAGCGCGACGCCGATGCGGTGTGGCTGGTATTCGGTCGGATAGCCGAGCAGCTCGTCCATCTGCGGCCAGAGCCGCTGCTCCTCGAGACCGAATGGGCTGTAGACGTGGGTGGCGCCGCCGCCGTTACGGCCCGACGCCTCCCAGCCGACGATCCCCTTCTCGAGGACGAGCACGTCGACGCCGGCGCGCGCGAGCCACCAGCCGGTGCTGAGTCCCGTCACGCCCCCGCCGACGATCACGACCGCCGCCCCGCTCGCCGTGGCCATGTCCGCCATCATCGTCCAATCGCGCGCGGCTCGACAAGCGCCGTTTGTAATCGCCACAATTCGTCGCCCGGAATGTGGCAGGCGATGCGGTGATCGCCGAACCGCTGCACCGGCGGCGGCGTGTCGTCGCAGAGGGCGCCGATGCGCCGAGGACAGCGGGTCGCGAACGGGCAGCCCCGCGGAATCTCGGCGGCGCTCGGCACCCGGCCTTCGAGCAGGATGCGCGCGACGACGCGGTCCGGATCGGGCACCGGCACCGCCGAGAGCAGCGCCTCGGTATACGGATGGTACGGCGGCGCGAACACGCGCTCGACCGGGCCGAGCTCGGCGACGATCCCGAGGTACATCACCGCAACCGTGTCGGCGAGATAGCGCACGATGGCGAGATCGTGCGAGATGAACACGAGCGTCGTGCCGTGAGCCGCCTGGATCTCGGTCAGGAGATTCACGATCGCCGCCTGCACCGAGACGTCGAGCGCAGACACCGGCTCGTCCGCCACGATCACGTCCGGATCGCCCGCCAGCGCCCGCGCGATCGCGGCGCGCTGCTTCTCGCCGCCCGACAGGTGGCGCGGCGTGCGGGCCGCCATCGCCGGCGAGAGCTTCACGACCTCGAGCAGGCGGGCCACTCCGCCGGCCAGGTCGCTCGGAGCGCGGCCCTGCAAGCGTCGCAGCGCGCGGCCGATCGCATAGCCCACGGTGTGGCTCGGATTCAAGGTGCTCTCGGGGTTCTGGAACACCATCTGGAGCTTGCGCTTGAGCGCGGGACTGCGCGCGTCGACGGCGAGCGCGCCGACCTCGACGCCGTCGAGCGTGACGCCGCCGGCGGTCGCCACCTCGAGGCCGCTCAGCACCTTGGCGATGGTCGACTTGCCGCAGCCCGATTCGCCGACGATCGCGAGCGTCCGGCCACGCACCGCCGCGAGATCGACGTCGGAGACTGCCCGCACCGGCGCTCGTGCGCCACGGAAACGGCGCCGCCTGGGCTCGTAGATCTTGGTCAGGTGATGGACCGCGATCATCGGCGCGCCCGGCCCGCCGGTTTCGTGCGCGATGTCCGCGCCGCTCCGCCGGGCCCACTGCAACAGCTCGTCGGCGCGAACACACGCGACGTGATGATCGGGCTCGCCGCCCACGGCAGCGGACGGGATCGGCCGCGACGTGCAGCGGCCGATCTCGACGTGCGCGCACCGTCCGGCGAAGCCGCAGCCTGGTGCGCGCGCCAGAGCCGACTCGACCTGGCCCGCGATCGGCACCAGCGGCGCCTGGCGCTTGTCGCTCCCGAGCGTCGGCAGGCAATCGAGCAGCCCGCGGGTGTAGGGATGCCGCGGATTGGTGAAGATCCGGCGTACCGGACCATCCTCGACGAGCTCGCCGCGGTACATCACGGCGACGCGATCGCAGACCCGCACGACGCTGCCGAGGTTGTGGCTGATGAACAGGATCGCCGAGTGATGCCGGCTGCGCAGCTCGCGGACCAGATCGAGCACCGCGGCCTCGACGGTGACGTCGAGGCCCGTCGTCGGCTCGTCCATGATGAGCAGGGCCGGGCCCGTGATCAGCGCCATCGCGATGACGATCCGCTGCTGCTGACCGCCGGAGAGCTGATGCGGATACCGCTCCATCACCGCCTCGGGATCGGCCAGCTTGACCTCGGCGAGCATCGCCAGGGCGCGGGCGCGCGCCGCCGAGGCGGACACGCCCTCGTGCGTCATCGGCGCTTCCATGAGCTGGCGGCCGACGGTCATGACCGGATTCAGGCTCGCCATCGGATCCTGGTAGACCATGGCGATGCGCCGCCCGCGAATCGCGCGCAGCCCCACCTCGTCCAGGGTCGTCAGCTCGCGCCCCTCGAAGCGGATGCTACCGCCGGCGATCCGGCCGGTGCGTCCCAGATAGCGCACGATCGACAGCGCGACCGTGGACTTGCCGCAGCCGGACTCGCCGACGAGCCCGAGCGCCTCGCCGGCGTTCAGCCGGAAGCTGACACCCGGGACGACGACGGCCTCGCCGGCGCGCGTCGTATACGCGATACGGAGATCGCGAACCTCGAGCAGCGGGTCGTCAGTCACGGAGTCCGAGCTCCCGCAGTCCGACCGCGAGCAGGTTGAAGCCGACGACGAGGGCTGAAATCGCCGCGCACGGGAACAGCGCCATGTGCGGCCACACCATCATCATGCCGTACGTGTCCTTGACCATGCCGCCCCAGTCCGGATCGGGCGGCGGCAGGCCGATGCCGAGGAAGCCGAGCGCGCCGATGATGATGACGTTGTAGCCGGTCCGCAGGCACATGTCGACGACGAGCGGGCCGCGCGCGTTCGGCAGGATCTCGACCAGCATGATGTAGAGCGCCGACTCGCCGCGCATCTTCGCGGCCGCCACGTACTCGCGCTCGCGCAGATCGAGCGTCATGCCCCGCACGATGCGCGCGATGATCGGCGCCTTGGTCAACGTGAGGACGCCGATGATGTTCCAGGCCGACGAGCCGAAGTGGGCCAGGATGATCATGTAGAGGATGATGACCGGAAACGACAGCACGATGTCGCAGGCGCGCGTGACGACCAGGTCGATCCAGCGCCCGTAGTAGCCGGCGGCCAGGCCCAGCAGCGAGCCGAGCGCTGCCGCGCCGAGCACGGCGAGCGGCGCGATGATCAGCACCGGCCGCGCGCCCCACAGGATGCGCGAGAGGATGTCGCGTCCGAGATGATCCGTCCCCAGCCAGTGCGCTCGCGAGGGCGTGGTGTGCGCCAGCGCCGTCATGTCGTTGGCGTTCGGCGGATACGGCGCGATCAGCGGGGCGAGCAACGCCAGGGCGACCCAGGCCAGGATGATGACGATGCCGACGGTGGCCGGCGTCGATTCGCCCAGCCACGCGATCCGCCGTCTCCAGCGGCGGAAGACCCGGCTGCGCGATGCCGCCGGCGAGGCGGAGAAGGTCCCGGCGGCGATCGGGGTGCTCATCGCTCAGGCCCGGATGCGCGGATCGAGCAGCATGTAGGCGAGGTCGCCGAGGATGTTGGTGACGACGGCGAGGAACACCGCGACGAGCGCACCCGCCTCGATCAGCGCGATGTCCTTGAAGAGCGCCGCCTCGAGCATCATGCGCCCGAACCCCGGATAGGCGAAGACCGTCTCGACGACCACGACGCCGGCAATCAGGTAGTTGATCTGCAGCATGATCACGGTGACCGGCGTCAGCATCGCGTTGGGCAGCGCGTGCCGCAGGATCACCGCGCGGAACGGTAGCCCCTTCAGCACGGCGGTGCGAATGTATGGCCGCTGCATCACCTCGACCATCGAGGCCCGGATCATGCTGACGACGTAGCCCGAGTCGAACAGCACGATGACGGCGACCGGCAGCACGAGCTGCGCCGCCAGCGACCAGCCGCCCCCGGCGAGGAGCGTCGCCGTGCCCGGCAGCCAGCCCAGCCCGACGACGAAGACGCTGGCCAGGAACACGCCGAGCGCGAATTCGGGGATCGACGCGATCACCGTGCTGAACATCAGGATGGCGCGGTCGAGTCGCGACGCCTCGCGCATGCCGGCCACCACGCCGAGCACCGTCGACAGCGGCACGATGCATGCGAAGGCGAGCGCGGCCAGCAGCGCCGTGTTCGCCAGATGCTTGAAGATCACCTCCCGCACCGGAAGCTTGAAGCGGGTGGAGTAGCCGAGATCACCCGAGGCGAGCGCGCGCAGATAGTCGACGTAGCGCACGAGCACCGGCCGGTCGAGGCCCATCTGCTTCGTCAACAGGTCGACCTGCTCCTGCGTCGCGTAGGCGCCCAGCATCTTGCGCGCGACCGCGCCGGGCGAGAACTCGTTGAGGATGAAGACGAGGAAGGAGACGGCCAGCAGGGTCAGCAGCAGGAACAGCAGGTGCTTGACGACGAAGCGCGTCATCGGGCGGCCGGCGACTCAGCCGGACGCGGGCGCGCGATAGTTGCGGCGGGCGTACTCCAGGTAGTCCTGACGCAGGCGCTTGTCGGAGCCGAAGAGGATGTGCTTGGACATGTCCGGCGAGTAGCGGCTGGCCGCCGGTCGCCGGCCGAGCGCCTCGGCCAGGCTCCGAACGTGGTGCGGTCCGGCGCCGCAGCAGACACCGAGGTATCGCGCGCCGAGGGCGAACGCTTCCTTGCCGAACTCGCCGATCTCGTATCGGTTGCACAGGAACGGGTCGAGCGCGGTCGGGAACGGCCGTCCGTCGGGGCCCGACGTGCCGTGCGAATCGGTCAGGCTCTGGAATGTCGGCTCGGCCGGCGTCGTACGGTACGGCACCGGCAGCGCGGCCACGTGACAGGTGACCGCCGCGCGGATCTCACGCAGCAGCGGCAAGGTCGTGGCGGGACCGCGCGCGCAGTTCATCCCGACCACGTCGGCACCGGCGTCCTGGAGCCGCCGGCAGGCCTCTGCCGCCGTCCATCCCTCGCGCATCCGCCCTTCGCGCGGCACCGACAAGGTGATGACCGCGGTCTGTCCCGCGCGCTTGATCGCGTCCAGCGCCAGGAGCGCCTCGCCACCGAACGAGTACGTCTCGCCGACGATGAAGTCGACGCCCGCGTCGACCGCCCAGCCGATCTGCTCGTCGAAGATGCGCCGGGCCTGCGTGTGGGAGTGCGCGTCATCGGTCGAATAGATGCTGGTGTTGCAGATGTCGCCCGCCAGCAAGGTGCCGGTGGCACGGGCGACCTTCTTCGCGATCGCCAGCGCGACGCGGTTGATCCGGGCCAGGTCCTTCTCGCGCCCGACGATCTTGAGCTTGGCCCGATGCGCGTAGTAGGTGAACGCCTCGACGACGTCGGACCCGGCGTGCACGAAATCGCGATGCAGTTCCTCGACGAGCTGCGGATGCTCGAGCACGACCTCCGGCACGTACGCCCCGGCCTGCAGGTAGCCGCGGCGCTCGAACTCGAACAGGTACCCTTCGGCGCAGATCACCGGACCGGCCGCCAGCCGCTCCAGCAGTCCCAGGGGCTGCCGCGAGGTCGTCTTCTTGGTCGCGCGCTTGGCCGGCATGACCGGGACTATACACGAGTGATTCGGCCCCGCGCGACGCGCTTCACCCCGCGGCGGCCCCGGCAGTCGTCAGCTTCGCGTGGGTCCCCAGATCGCCGCGCCAGAGGTAGATCGCCAGGAGCGCGGAGGCCCCGGCGCGCGTGGCGTGGCGCACGTTCGGCGCGTGATGGATCGCCAAGCCCGGCGACTCGTGCCGCCACGGCCCCTCGTCTCGCCACCATTCGCCGCCCGGCGTCAGCGTGTAGTAGACCTCGACGGCCGGATGCGCGTGCAGCGGATAGTGCGCGTGCGGACCGAGCAGCAGCACACCGAGCGCGAGCCGCGGATCCGCGGCGAGCGCGGGCGGGCCGTCCGTCGGGCCCGCGATGACCGCGTAGCCGTAGTTGTCGAGGAACGTCGCGTCGGGCGGGCGGCGCCGATAGTTCGGATTCTGGGTCCACGAGAGCCATGCGCCGAGCGCCGCGAGCGACGAGACGAGCGCGTTCGGCTCGCCGCTCGCGGCGCTCAGACTCGGCTCCCAGAACCGGCACACGGTCAGCCGGCTCGGCGGTGCGTCCGGCGCTGGCCCGCGCGCATCCGGATCGATCGAGCCCAGGAGCCGCCGGAACTCGTCGAGACTCGCTCCGATGCCCGCGTCGGAAGTCTTCGCCGCCGCGCCGCGCAGCGCATCCTCGAGCGCGGCGAAGAAGCGGACGAGCGTCGCGCGTCGCGTGGGAGGATCAGGATGCGCTATGCTGCCGCCCATGCCACCTCGGCCCCGGGTCCATCAGCTCTCCGTGCCGAACCTGAGCGAGATCGATTTCGGCGCGCTTCGCACCGGCCGGCTCGCCCGACTGCAGGCGATGCTGAAGCGTCACGATTTTCCGGTCGCGCTCCTCTATAACACGGCCAACATCCGCTACGCGACCGGCGTGGACGTGATGGCGGTGTGGACGGCGGGCACTTTCGCGCGCTACTGCCTCGTGCCGGCCGAGGGCGCGCCGATCCTGTTCGAGTACAAGGGCTCGATCCACGTCTCGCAGAAGGTCGTCCGCGACGTCCGCCCCGCCTACACCTGGCAATACGGCGGCACCGCGGCGCGCGACAAGGCGCGCGAGTGGGCGCGCTCGATCCGGTCGGCCCTGCGCGAGCTCGGGCTCGAGCGCGAGCGCCTCGCCGTCGACAAGGTCGATACGGCCGGATTCCTGGCCTTGCAAGAGGAAGGCGTCGCGATCACCGACGTCGGTCCCGCGACGGTCGACGCGCGCGAGGTCAAGACGTCGGAAGAGGTCGCGCTCTTCGCGATCAACGGCGGCATCGGGGACGCGATGCTCGCCGAGTTCGAGGCGGCGATCCGCCCGGGCATCCGCGAGTTCGAGCTGTGGGCGGTGCTGAGCGACGCGCTGCTGCGGCGCCACGGCGAAGGCTTGTTCACGCGGCTGGTGGCGTCGGGCACGAACACGAATCCGTGGCTCACCGAGGCGCACGACAAGGTCATCATGCCCGGCGATCTGGTGGGCGTCGACACCGACGCCAACGGCTACGAGGGCTACGTGATCGACGTCTCGCGCACGTTCCTCTGCGGCGAGACGCCGTCACCCGAGCAGAAGGAGGCCTACCGCGTCGCCTACGACTGCGTCAACGGCATGTTCGATCTCGTGCGGCCCGGGATGAGCTTCGCGGAGTTCGCGGCGAAAGCGCCGCGGGTGCCGGCGACGTATGCCGCGCAGCGCTATCCGACGATGGTGCACCAGGCGGGGCTGGAGGACGAAGGGCCCGGCATTCCCTACCCGGACGACGATCGCGGCCCGCGCCGCATCATGCCCGAGCGCGAGCTCAAGGAGAACATGGTCCTGTGTCTCGAGTGCTACGCGGGCAAGCCCGGGGCGCCGTTCGGCGTCAAGCTCGAGGACCAGGTGCTGGTCACGGCCGACGGCGCAAAACTGATCTGCACGTATCCCTACGAAGCCAAGCTCCTGGACTGATCGCGCGGCGTCACGGTCGCGCGCGCTGACCGCCGCCGTCTCGGATCGCGGCGGCCACGGCACGCCAGTAGGCGTGCTCGGGGCTGTCCGGCGAATGAGCGTCGGCATTGGCCAGCGCCGTCCGCCATGCCGGGTCCCCGCCGAGCTGCGAGACGAGCAAGCCGGCCATGACGGAGGGCGAGTCCGATTGAGCTCGGATCGGTGCTCGGTCCGCGGGCCGCATCGGCTCCTGGGCTCGTGCCGGCCTCGGCACAGACCCGTTGGTGCGAATCGCCTGCGGCGGGATGGTGACCACCTCCGGGGCTCCCGCCGGCGGATGCGCGGCTGATTCACCACGGACTGCGGCGTTGCTCAACGCCGGCAGGCTCGGTTCGCCCGGCAGGCCGATCGCCGACCGTACGCTCGCGGAGCGCGCCGCAAGGCTTTCTCGCCACGACGCGATGATGCGCTGCCAGCGCGGACTGGCGACGACGATGCCGGAGATCACCGAAAGCCCCATGACCACGATCCCGATGGCGGCGAGGACTTCGATCGACCTCGGGGGAGGGCGGCGATGTCGGACGCGCGGGGGATCGGGGCGGGGGCGCAGGTCCGCTTGAGGCCACAGATGGAGCAGCGGATACCCGCACCCATGGCAGAAGCTGGCGTCCGGGCGGTTCTCGTGCCGGCACTGAGAACAGCTCATGCAGCACCTCCCCCGCGTCGCCAGGTCTCAGGAACGAAACGCGCGGCAACTTTAGCTCCTCGCGAGGAGGCTGGTCAACCTCGCGCCGAGCGCGGCGCGGAAGAGGCGCCGGGCTCAGTGCTTGGCCGTCTTGGGTTGCGGCGACCACGCGGCGCGGATCTGCGGCCGAGCCAACGCGATCTCCTGGCCGGGCAGCAGGAGTCGACACTCCGCGGCCTTGAGCATGCCCTCGGACACCTTCGGCGGCACGGCATAGATCGCGACCGTCCGGTCACCGGCGTTGCTCGAGCGAGTCAGGGTGATCGTGCGCCGGTTGCCGTCGCACGTGACATCCGCGGTCGGATAGACCGGGCCCCGAGCCGTCAGCTGGAGGTAACGCTGGCTGGCCTTGGCATCGACTCCGAACACGACGCGCGGCCCGGCCGCCGGGCTCGCGCTCGCTCCGAGCACCTCGGCCGATGACATCTGCACGGCGATGAGGACGAGAACCGCGATGACGTAGCTCATGGCGGGACTCCCAGAGGCAAGCCGATAGACAGACTATCGTTCCCTCTACTCTAGCCGAGTCGCAGGGCCTGAGCCTAGCCCCTCATGAGCCCGCCGCCTCCGCGTGAGACTTCGGGACTTGATAGGTCCCGGGGAAAGTCCGGAACGCGATGTTGAGCCGATTCCAGCCGTTGATCGCGACCGCCGCCAGGGTGAGATCGGCGAGCTGCTGCGCATCGAACTGCCGCCGCGCCAGCTCGTACACTTCGTCCGGGACGTGCGTGTCCGCGACCCTCGTGACGGCCTCGGCCCACGCCAGCGCCGCGCGCTCGCGCTCGCTGTAGTAGGGCGTCTCGCGCCAGGCGTCGAGCGAGTACAGGCGTTGCTCGGTCTCGCCCTCGGCTCGCAGGTCTTTCCAGTGCATGTCGAGACAGTACGCGCAGCCGTTCATCTGCGAGACACGCTGCCGGATCAGATCGAGCAGCTTCTTCTCGAGGCCGCACGTGGCGAGGTAGTGCTCCAGCCCCAGCATGGCCCGATAGCCGCCGGGATTGAGATCGCGGAGCTCGATTCGCGCTTTCATGAGAGGTACTCCTTTCGATCTTCCTAGGCCTTCGACGCCCAGCGTACGACCGGCGTGGCGCGTTGGCGACTTTTCGCCCGAGGGCCCGGGCAATCGGCCATTGCCTCGTCACGTCGTCGCGGCGTGCGATCCGCGAAACCATGGAAATCGAACGCGCGCCGGCTCGTGGCACGACGACTGCTCCCCCGGGTTCGGCCAGAGATGCTCGCCGGCGCTCGATGGATACAGAAAGGGGGACGGTATGAACACGGGCAGGACGACGCTCATCGGCATGGGACTCGGTTTGTATCTACTTGGGTTCGGCATGCTCGCGGGCGTGACCGTCGAGCGGATGCGCTTCGACCACAAGCGCTCCCAGATGCTCGCACGATACGATCGGGCGCTCCGCGAGTGGCACGCCTTCCGGATCGAGCTCGAGAAGACCGTCGCCCGGCCCTGAGCCGATCGGGGGCGCCGGCGCGCGCGGCCGCGCTGGTTTGTTCGGTCTCGTTTTCACGAGCGCGGTCGGCGGGGGTCCTAGTCAGTGAAGGAACCGTCCTTCGTGGGAGAAGCAACATGCTGACGGGGATCGTGCGACGGAACGAGAGGCTGGCCGCGGCAGACGCACAATCGATCTTCTATGGCTGGTTCGTCGTCGCGGCCGCCTTTGCGGTCACCTTCGTGGGCTTCGGGAGCGCCTATACATTCAGCGCCTTCGTCGGGTCGCTGCAGCACGATTTTGCCGCCTCGCGCGGCTCGGTCTCGCTCGTCTTCTCGCTCGCGGGATTTCTCTACTTCGGCTTTGGGATCGTGAGCGGCCCCCTAGCCGACCGATGGGGTTCGCGCCGGCTCGCGGTCATCGGGATGGTCCTGACCGGGACAGGCCTCGCGCTCGCCGGCGCCGCGCGCAGCCTGACCGGAGTCTACGCCGCGTACGGGCTCGGCGTCGGGCTCGGGATCGGGTGCTCCTACGTTCCCGCGGTGGGCGCGGTGCAGCGCTGGTTCGTCAGGCGACGCGGGTTTGCGTCCGGTCTGGCGGTCGCCGGGATCGGAGTGGGCACGCTCGTCATGCCGCCGCTGGCCGCATTCTTCATCGAGGCCCTGGGCTGGCGCACGGCGTACATGATCCTCGGTGTGTTCGCAGCGGCGGTGGGCTCCGCGATGGCCCTCCTGATCGAGAACGATCCCCGTGATCGCGGGGTGGGTCCGGACGGCGATCCCATCCGGTCGGGCGCGCAGTCGGCGTCGCCAGGAACCTCGGTGAGGGACGCGGTACGATCTCGCCGGTTCATCGGCCTCTATGCCGCCTGCTTGATCGGCTCGTTCGGCCTCTTCGTCCCGTTCGTTCACCTGGTTCCGTACGCGATCGATCACGGCGTGCCGCAGCCGACAGCCGTCCTCCTCCTGGGTGTGATCGGCGTGGGCAGTACCGCCGGACGGTTCTTTCTCGGCGGGCTGGCCGACCGGATGGGGCGCCGACTCGCGCTCCTGGCGACGTTCATCGCCATGGCGCTCGCGATGATCCTCTGGGCATCCGCGACCGGTCTCTGGCCGCTCGTCGCGTTCGCGCTGGCCTATGGCGTGCTCTACGGCGGCCTCGTCGCGCTGCTGCCTGCGCTCGTCATGGACTATTTCGGCGGACGCAGTGTCAGCAGCATCATCGGCATTCTCTACACGAGCGTGGCGGTCGGCACGCTGATCGGCCCCAGCGCCGCCGGATTCGCGTTCGACCGGAGCCACAGCTACACCGCGGCGATCCTCGGCAGTATGTGCGCGAACGCCGTCGCGGCCGCCATCGTCGCCGGCACGTCGAAGGCGCCCGGCGTAGCGGCGAGCGCTTGACATAGCCTCCAGTCACCAACATTAATAACAAGCGCGTCGGGTGATTGCGCCGGCTCGACACGGAGGCTGCGGCGATGAGCGACTGGAGCAAGGTGATCAGGCCGATTCCCGTCCCGAACGAGTGGACGAAGCCGTTCTGGGACGCGGCCAAACGGGGCGTGCTGGCGCTGCAGCGCTGTCAGACGTGCAAGCATTTCCAGCATCCGCCGTACGCGACCTGCGTGAGCTGCATGGCGACCGATCTCGCGTTCGCGCCCGTCAGCGGCAAGGGCGCGATCTACGCCTACACGATCATGTACCACGCGGGCGACAAGCGGTTCGCCCCGGCGATTCCGTACGCGAGCATCATCGTGGAGCTCGACGACGCCCCGGGAGCCTTGCTGGCGGCCAACCTCCTCGAGGCTCCCTACACCGAAGCCAAGGTCGGGCGACGCGTCGAAGTGGTGTTCGAGCCGCTCAACGACGACTTCACCTTGCCGCAGTTCCGGCTCGCGCGCGACGCGAAGTAGTCCAGGGAGAGATCTGCCCCATGTGGGAGCACCGATGCAAGGTTGCGGTGAGCGGTGTGGGATTCTCCAAGGTCACGCGCTCGGCCGAGGTGCCGCTGGCCGCGCACGCGCTCGAGGCGGTGAAGGGCGCCGTGGAAGATTCCGGGCTCGCCATGGCGGACATCGACGGGCTGGCAACCTATCCGGAGCTGCCCGCGACGGGGCACGCGGTGGTCGACGGGGTCACGATCGTGTCGGTCAACTGCATGATGACGATGCTGAAGCTGCCGAATCTCTCCTGGCACGTCCAGGTGGAGACCGTGAACATCGGCGGCGCCGTCCAGCAGGCCGTCAACGCGCTGCTGGCGGGCGTGTGCAAGTACGCGGTGGTCTGGCGCGCGATGCACAACCCCAAGGGGACCTATCAGAACCTGCCCGGCACCTACGCCCAGGGCGCGACGCAGTTCACCGCGCCGTACGGGTTCGGCGGCCCGGGACAGGGCATGGCCGTCGCGTACACGCGCTGGCTCGAGACGCATCACCAGAGCCGCGAGAAGATGGCGACGCTCGCCGTGACGCAGCGGCGGCACTCGCACATGAATCCTCACGCGTACTTCTGCGGCCAGCCGCTCACGCGCGAGGACTATCTCAACTCGCGGATGGTCGCGTACCCGTTCTGTCTCTACGACTGCGATATCCCGGTGCAAGGCGCCGTCGCCGTCGTCCTCACGACGGCCGATCGCGCGCGCGACCTGCGACCGCGCCCCGCGTACATCGCGGGCTACGGGCAGCGGCTGGCGTTCGAGGTGGCCGGGCGCATCGGCAGCCTGTCGAGCTACATGGAAGGCGGTCGCAGCTCGTCCCGTCTCACCTGGGAGCGATCGGGATTCTCGCCGAAGGACGTCGACGTGGCGCAGATCTACGACGGGTTCTCGGCCTCGGTGATCTACGGGCTCGAGTCGTACGGGTTCTGCAAGGAAGGCGAAGCGCTGGACTTCATCCAGGACGGGCGAATGGAGCTCGACGGCGAGCTCCCGCTCAACACCTTCGGCGGGAGTCTGGGTACGGGGCGCATCCACGGTCTCTGGCACATCATCGAGGGCGCGCTGCAAGCGTCGGGACGGGCGGGAGAGCGTCAGGTCAAGGACGTCAACGTCTCGTTCGTGGGCGCGAGCGCTCCGATCGTGCAGGGGACGACCTTCATCTTCGTCAAAGAGCCCTATTGAGCCCGAGGAAGTGCGCGTCGGCGCGCGCGGGCGTCCTTCCGAGATCGGGAGTCCTGGTCGGCGCGCTCGCCGCCGCACTTCTCACCGGCTGTGTGACGCTGCCGCCGCCGAGCCTGCCGACACCGGCCGTTCCACCGCTGCGGCTGGACTCCGTACGACCCGGCGACCTCGACGGCTGGGAGCAGAGCGATCCGAGACGCGCCTTGCAGGCGTTCTTGCGCTCGTGCGCCGCGCTCGCGGCCAGACCCGACGATGCTCTGCTCGGCGGCGTCAACTACGCCGGTACCGCAGGTGAGTGGCGCCAGGTCTGCCAGACGGCCGAGCTGGTTTCGATCGACGATCCAGAGGCGGCCCGCCGATTTTTCGAGTCCGAGTTCGTGCCCTACCGCGTCGCGCCAGGCTCGGGCGCGGGCCTGTTCACGGGCTACTACGAGCCGCAGCTGAACGGCAGCCGCACGCGTCACGGGCCCTATCAAACTCCCCTCTACGGTGTTCCCGTCGACCTCGTGAACGTCGACCTCGGACTGTTCCGCGACAACCTCAGGGGACAGAGGATCGTCGGCAAGGTGACGGACGGACGGCTGATTCCCTATCCCGCCCGAGCGGAAATCGAGGGCGCCGGGCCGGGCGCGGCCGCACCGATCCTCTTCGTCGACGATCCGATCGACGCCTTCTTCCTGCAGATCCAGGGGTCGGGGCGGGTCGTGCTCGACGACGGGACCGTCGTCCGCGCCGCCTATGCGGCGCAGAACGGCCGGCCCTACACTCCGATCGGGGCGATCTTGATCCAGCGCGGCGAGCTCAGCCGCGACGCGGTGTCGATGCAGTCGATCCGCGCCTGGCTCCTCGCCCATCCCGACGAAGCGCCGCAGCTGATGAACGCGAACGCATCCTACGTGTTCTTCACCGAACAGCCGATCGGCGACCCGTCACTAGGGGCGCTGGGAACCCAGGGCGTGCCGCTGACACCCGAAGCGAGCCTCGCCGTCGATCTCACGGTGCACGCGCTCGGCGTGCCGGTGTGGCTCGAGACGACCGCGCCCGATCCGGACTCGACGAAGCCGGACCGGCCCTTCCAACGGCTACTCGTGATGCAGGACAGCGGCGGGGCGATTCGCGGTCCCGTGCGCGGCGATGTCTACTGGGGCTACAGCCCCGACGCCGGCTCGATCGCCGGCCGGATGCGAAGCCAGGGCCGCATGACCGTGTTGTTGCCGAGGAGTGTGGCGGCACGGCTCGGGCCGACTGCCGAGTTCGCCGGCCCGCTGACCGGCGACGCGCCGCGCGTCAAATGACACCCTCCTCGGCGAGCGCCTTGATCTCCTCGCCCGACATGCCGAGGAGCTCCCCGTACACGTAGTTGTTGTCCTCGCCGTAGCAGGGCGCGCCGCGGTCGATGCGCCCGCCGATGTACGCCGGGCTCTCGCTCAGCTTGACGGGCACCTCCGCGAGCGGCCACCGCCCGATCTTCGTCCCGGTCACCTCCGTCAGCCACGAGAGGGCCGCGAGCTGCGGGTCGTTGTCGCACCGGTCCCCCGCCGTCTGACAGACGCCCGCCGGAACGCCCGCGCGCTGCAGGGCGAACATCGCTTCGTAGGTGTCGCGCGACTTCGTCCAGCCGCCGACGAGGGCGTCGAGCGCGTCCTGGTGCGCGAGGCGTGCCGCGAGATCGATGAAGCGCCCGTCGCTCGCCCACTCCGGGTGTCCCGCGACCCGGGTCAGCGCGCGCCACTCCGCGTCGGTGAAGCAGGCGATCGTGAGCCATCGATCGTCGCCGGCGCACGGGTAGACGTTGTGCGGCGCCGCCGGCTTGTACGGAGAGCGGTTGCCATAGCGTGACCAGACGCGCCCGTTGGCCGACCAGTCCAGAATGGTCGTGCCGCTGATCATGAGTCCGACCTCGGATTGCGAGGCGTCGACCCACTGCCCCTCGCCCGTGCGCGCGCGATGGAAGAGCGCACTGAGGATCGCCAGGGCGAAGCTGTACGCGCCCATCCAATCCAGGTACGAGTAGCCCCACCCGGCCGGCATCGCCGGCTCGGGAAGTCCCGACATCTCCGACAAGCCCGAGAACGAGTTCGCAATCGGCCCCACGGTCCGAAAGCGGCCGTAGGTCCCCTGGGCGCCCATACCGGACTGCTGGACGTAGATGATGTCCGGCTTGATCGCGCGCAGGGCGTCGTAGCCCAGCCCCCAGTTGTCGAGCACGCCTGGCGAGAACCCTTCGGCGACGACGTCCGACATCGCCACCAGGCGGCGCGCGATCTCCAGGCCCTTCGGGTGGCGAACGTTCAGCGAGATCCCGCGCTTGCCCGGGTTCTTGTTGTTGAACTGCCCGCCCATGTCCGGATCGGTCACGCCGCGCAACGGCGCCGTCGCCGCGTCGCGAGCGGCTCGACCTCCGACCGGCGCCATCGCGGCCATGCGCGTGTCGGGATGGCTCTTCAGCTCGACCTTGATGCTCTCGGCGCCGAACGCGGCGAGGAATCGCGTCCCGCCGGCCGAGGCCAGGAACCACGTGAAGTCGAGGATGCGGATCTGGTGCAGCGGGAACGGTTTGCCGCGCGGCGAGAGCCCCTCGCCGACCGGCGCGCGCGCCGCGGCGTCGATCACCGGCAGATCGCGCTGCCGCGGGAGCATCACGCTCTTCGCGTCCTCGTTCAGGAGCGGCGCGCGCCGGCCGACCGACCACGACGTGCCGGTCGCGAGCCATTTGCTCGTCGCGTAACGGAAGGAGCGGCCGAGCTCCGGATGCTCGACGTCGGTGCAGCTCCGGCGCGCCAGCCAGTGCGGATCCATCGCGTTCTCGTGCGGCTTGCGCAGCGGCGCCCAGAGCATGCCGGCCTCCTGGGCCTCGCGCCACGGCACGGTCTCGTAGGTGAACGCTCGCACGAAGCGCTGAACGGCTTCCATGGCGTGGTCGCGCTTCTCGGTGCTCGGCCCCGTGCCCGGCACGAATCGTCCGCTCGTCGGCACGGTGGCTTTCTCCGCATCGAGACCGGCGTCCATGCCGTACTTCTCGAGCAGGGTCACGAGGGCCGCCGTGTCACCCGGGCGCGTCCCGAGATTCGCCATCACCCAGCGACCGTCCTTGGTGTGCACGATCGACGGATGCGGCGTGATGCTCTCGCGCGCGTGACGGCACGTCTGGCGCAGCACGAGTGCGCGGCGCATGACCCACGTCATCAGGTCGACCTCGGTGGATTTCGCCACGGCTTCGTGAATCGCGCACGACACGCGCTGTCCCGTACCCGTGCGCCAGCGAAACAGCAGCGCGGCGACGATCGAGAACGCCAGCTGCTCCCCGGCGATGTGGAAGGCGTGCCACATCTGCGGCGCGATCGGCGGCAGGTCGTACCGGCCGCCGGGCGCCGGATCGTAGCCGCAGTTCATCATCACGCCCCCCAGCGCGAGGTGCACCAGGTCCGAGCCCTTGAAGTCGGCCCACGGACCGGAATCGCCGAACGGCGACACCCGCGCGACGATCAGGGTCGGTGACCGCCGCATCAGTGAATCCGCGCTCAGGCCGCGCGCGTCGAGCTCGCCCCGGGGGGTCGACTCCAGCAACACGTCGGCGCCGGCCACGAGCGATCGGAATCGATCCTGGTCTTCCGGGCGCTGCAGATCGAGCACGATGGAGCGCTTGCCGCGGTTGTACTGCCAGAAGAACAGCGAACGCTCGGGGCCTTCGCGGCCCTCGTAGAAAGGACCGATGCGACGCGTGGGATTGCCACCCGGCGGCTCGACCTTGATCACGTCGGCGCCCAGCCCCGCCAGGGTCAGGCCGCAGTATTCAGCTTGCTCGTCGGCCAGCTCGATGACGCGGATGCCGGTCAGCGGGCCTCGGCTGGGCGCGAGGTGACCGGGAACAGAACCCTGGGGGCCTCCCATGGCGACTTTCTCCAATCTGGCCGTCGACGACGAGGGGACGCCGATGCGCACAACTCCTCGCTGGAGACCCCCGAGTCGGGTGTCGCGTGCTCGCGAGCTCAGCCGCGTGATCGGGGGACCGGCGTCCCCTCTGGATCGGCTACTGCTTCAGCTTGATAGTGACGCCGGCTCCCGCCAGGGCGAACTTGACCCCCTGGGTAGTCGCGGTCAACTTCATCTCCACGCCGTTCTGGTTCTTGAGGGCCGCCACCGCCGCACCGCCGCCGACGGTCCCACCGGCGCCGGCCGCGGTGTAGGTGCCGGCAAAATCCTCGAGCTTCTTGAGGTTGGTCACGTCGCCCCGTGCGCTGACCTTCGAGACGCCGAGGTCGATGACGCTCAGGCCATCGACCGTGAAGGAATACTTCTTGCCTTTGTACTGGAGAACACCGTCGCCCCAGCTCACGCCGACACCGATCGCGACGGACTTGCTTTCGATGGTGACCTTCCCGCTCGTCGCCCCTTGCGCCGATATCGTGGACACCCCCATGACGAGGGACACTAGGCAAAGGCCGACCACCTTCAGGATCGCTGTCGCTCTGTGCATCGATGCTCCTCCTTCATCCAGCCGGTTCGGGTGACGTTCTCGAGATACTCGGGTCTGCAGAATAACCGATTTTGACGTTCCCGATGCATGAGACGAATATCCTGTCGATCGGCCGCCGTCCGGAACGAGCCGTGCGGTCGACACGTGGTTTGGACCGCCCGCGAGCCGTACCATGCGCGGGAAGGTCCCGTCGCGGGCGCGCCCGGGCGAGGCCGCGCGACGGACACGATCATGCGAGCTGCCGCCTGCGAAGGCGACCACGAGTCGACGGTCGTTCGAGGAGGATCGAATCCGATGACGCGCTTTGATGACTACGCGACGAAATATCAGACCGTCCGCATGGAACGCCGCAACGGAATCATCCAGATGACGTTTCACACGAACGACGGGCCCTTGCAGTGGGGTCTCTTACCGCACGGGGAATTTCCCCAGGCCTTCCGCGACGTGGGCAGCGATCCCGAGAACAAGGTCGTCATCCTTACCGGGACGGGCGATACGTACTCCGGCCCGCGAGCGGCCGGGGGCACCGGGATGCGCAGCACGCCGGCGCAGTGGGATCGCGTCTACTGGGAGGGAAAGCATCTGCTGATGAGCCTGCTCGACATTGAGGTGCCGATGATCGGGGCCATCAACGGACCGGCCTGGAGGCACTCGGAGATCCCGCTCCTGTGCGACATCGTCCTCGCCGCCGACGACGTCCAGTTTCAGGACTCGGCCCATTTCCCGAATGGGATGGTGCCCGGCGACGGCATGCACATCATCTATCCGTTGCTGCTCGGCTGGAATCGCGGTCGCTACTTCTTGCTGACCGGGCAAACGCTGGATGCTCGGAAGGCGCTCGAGCTGGGGCTGGTCAGCGAGTTGCTGCCGCGCCCCGATCTCCTGCCGCGCGCCTGGGCGCTGGCCGAGCAGATCGCGAAACAACCAGCCCTTCTGCTGCGCTACACGCGTGTGCTCTTCACTCAGCCGCTCAAGCGGCAGCTGATCGACCACCTGGGCTATGGCCTGGCACTCGAGGGCATGAGCGTCGTCGACCGAACCGTCACCCCCGGCTCGTGATCCCGATGCCGGCCGGGTTCACCGAACGCGTTCATCTGAGCGTCGCCGAGGCCCGCGAGCTCTCCGAGAGCGCCATGCGCGGGATCGGCTACGAGCCCGAGGAGGCTCGCATCCTCGCCGACCACGTGCTCGACGCGGCGCTGTGCGGCTACGAGTACTCCGGCCTGCCGAAGCTGCTCAACGTCGCCGACCATCCGCTCTTCAAAGCCGCGCGCCGCCCGATGCGCGTCGTCAAAGAGACGAGCGTGTCGGTGCTGTTCGACGGCGGCAACCAGAGCGGCATGCTGGGGATGTATTACGCGACGCGCGCCGTGATCGAGCGGGCGCGGGCGCACGGCTTCGCGCTGGTCGCCGTCAACAACATCTGGATGAGCGGGCGCAGCGCCTACTACGTGGAGATGGCGGCGCGCGCCGGCCTGATCGGCATCCACAGCGTGGCCGCGCCCCCGATGGTCGCCCCGCTGGGCGGCGCGAAGCCGGCGCTCGGGACCAACCCGATCGCCTTCGGCTTTCCGATGGAGGGCGACCCACTCGTGATCGATCTGGGCACCTCCGCGTTCATGGGGACCGATCTCCAGTTTCGCCAGCGCCTGGGCATTCCGCTGCCGGACGGCGTCGCGCTCGACGCGCGCGGTCGTCCCACCACCGACGCCGAAGCCGCGCGGCGCGGCGCGATCCTGCCGTTCGGCGGCCACAAGGGCTACGCGCTGGCGCTCGCGATGCACGCGCTCGGTGTGCTCTGTCGCGGGGTGCCGACCGAGGAGAGCACCGGCTATCTCTTCATCGCGTTCAAGCCCGATCTCTTCGTTCCGCTGGACGACTATCGGCACGCGCTGGCCGCGGAGATCGCGACGATCAAGGCGACCCCGCGTCAGGACGGCGTCGCCGAGATCCGCATCCCCGGCGAGCGCGGGTACCGCGAGCGCGCGCGCCTCACGCGCGAGGGGATCGAGATCGACCGGCGCATTCACGACGGGCTGGTCGCGCTCGCCGAGGGCACGCGCCGCGCCTGACACGTCCTCGCGGCGTATACTGCCGGCCATGCGAGAGAACACGCTCAAGCAACGACTCGACGCCGGCAAAGCCGCCTTCGGCGTCATGTGTACCTTCCCCTCGCCTCCCGTGGTCGAGATGCTCGGCCACCTCGGCTTCGACTGGATCCTGCTCGACAACGAGCACGGCTCCATCACCGTCGACACGGCCGAGGCCTGCATCGCCGCCGCCGAGCTCACCGGGATGGCGCCGATCGTGCGCCCCGTCGGCAACAAGCCCGAGCTCATCGCGCCGTTCCTGGATCGAGGCGCCTGGGGCGTGCAAGTTCCCCACGTCAACACCGCCGCCGAAGCCCGGGCCGCCGTCGACGCAGTGAAGTACGGGCCGGAGGGCCACCGTGGCATCTTCAGCGGCGGCCGGCCGGCGGGCTACGGCTTCAAGGGCACCACCGCGGACTATGCGAAGGAAGCCAATCGCCAGACCCTGGTGTGTCTGATGCTCGAGGAAGTCGAGGCGATCGACAACTTGCCGGAGTTGGTCACCGTACCCGGTGTCGACGTCTACTTCATCGGGTCCGGGGACCTCTCGCAATCGATGGGCTACACGGGGCAGCCCACGCATCCGGACGTCCAGAACATGATGGAGCGCGGCGTGAAGACCATCACCGGCGCCGGGCGCATCGCCGGATGCAGCTGTCCCGACGCTCTCATCCCGAAGTTCCTGGGCCTCGGCGTGCAGTACTTCCACAGCACGGTGGGCCGGCTGCTCCAGCAGAGCAGCGAGGCCTATCTACAGAAGATGCGGCAGGCCGCGGCTGCAGCCCGGAAGTAACACGGCGAGAGCCCTACTGGCCCGGCGCCGTGACGGCCACGGGCGGGCTCGCGGCCTGCAGTACGTAGCCATTGTTGAGGAAGAGCCGGAACTCGTACTGTCCTGGCGTCGTCGGCATCGTCACGGTCCAGGTCCGCGACGTGATGCCGGCCCCGACGTAGGTCCACTGGAGATAGCTCGTGGTGGGCGCACCCGTCTGGGCC
>CAYVHH010000548.1:0-19935 GCA_964450175.1 uncultured bacterium
CCGGTGTCCTGACAGTACGGGATGCGCCGGGTCAGGGCCATCTGGGCGTTGTCCTTCAGGATCTGCAGCACCTGCCGGCCGGCCGGAGAGCGCTCGGTGGTCAGCGCGCGATCGAAGGCGCGCAGCATGTCGGGCTCGAGCTCCACGTTGGCGCCGATGCAGAGCTTCTTGACCGCGTCGACGATGGCGCTGACGTGAACGTCCCTCACGACGCGGCTCCCGGCATGCTCGCCATCGCGGCCCGAGCGCACCCCGCCAACTCCTTGGGCGGCACGTCCTCGAACATGTCCTCGGGCGCCTTGAGCACCGCGCACCCGGCGCCGGGGGCGCGCTCGAACGCGCCGTCCACGTCGCGGACGTGGAGAAAGAGTCCGGCGGTCGTGCCCTTGTAGAAATCGAGAGCCCGCGCGGGTGGCCTCCGGGCGGCGGACTGCTTGTTCGGCCTCGCCTTCGCTCGCTTCGCCATCCGCGTGACTCCCTGGACTAGAGCTTCAGCTTGTCGACGAGCTCCCGGACCGCATCGGCCGATTTCTTGAACGCGGCCTGCTCGTCGGGCGTCAGCTTGATCTCGATGACCTGCTCGACACCCGAGCGGCCGAGCTTCACGGGCACGCCGACGTAGAGGCCGCTGACCCCGTACTGTCCCTCGAGGTAGGCCGCGCACGGCAGGATCTTCTTCTTGTCCTTCAGGATCGCCTCGACCATCTCGACCGCGGAGGCGGCTGGCGCGTAGTATGCGCTACCGGTCTTCAGGAGCGCGACGATCTCGGCGCCACCGTTGGCGGTGCGCTGCACGAGGGCATCGATCTTCTCCTTCGACAGGAGCTCGGTGATCGGAATGCCCGCCACCGTCGAGTAGCGCGGCAGCGGAACCATCGTGTCGCCGTGGCCGCCCAGCACGAACGCCGTGACGTTCTCGACCGAGACGTTCAGCTCGCGGGCGATGAACTGGCGGAACCGCGCCGAGTCGAGGATGCCCGCCATTCCGATCACGCGCTTGCTCGGAAAGCCGGACTTCTTCCACGCGAGCTGCACCATCGCATCGAGCGGATTGGTCACGAGGATCAGGATCGCTTCGCGCGAGCGGGCGACGATCTTCTCGACGACGCCCCCGACGATCTCGGCATTCTTGAAGAGCAGATCATCGCGGGTCATCCCCGGTTTGCGCGCGAGCCCCGCGGTGATGACGACGATGTCGGAGTCGGCCGTCTCGTCGTAGCCGTTGGAGCCGATCAGCATCGAGTCGTACCGATGGATGGGACCGGCCTGCGCCAGATCGAGCGACTTGCCTTGCGGAACGCCGTCGATCACGTCGACCAGCACGACGTCGCCGAGCTCCTTCTCGACCGCGTACTGCGCGACGGAGGCGCCAACGTTGCCGGCGCCGACGACCGTGATTTTCGGCCTGCCGGAAGCCACTAGAGCCTCGCCATCGGCACACGCAAAGCGCCCGGCCCGATCGTGATCGTGTTGCCCTTCGTGATCTCCACCTTGCAGGCCATCAGTCGCTGTCTCCTACCGCGGTCCCCGCCGAGCGGGCGCTGCGCTCTGGAATCGCTCGATGTACTCGATTGTGAGGCTGCCTGCGAGCAATTTGGCGCCGATCTGATCGATTTCAATGACGCATCACTCTAACGCGCCGCGCCGACAGGGTCAAGAACGCGGCGGCTTCCCGAGCGTTTCGAGCAGCCGTCGTGCGATCAGCCGGGCGCGCAACGCCATCACGGCGCGGCCGGTCCGCGCTCGCGCGGCCGCGGGCCAGCCGAAGTAGCCGGCCCCGCCGGGACCCAGCAGCCGAAAATTGCGCGCGCCACGCGCCAGCTCGCGGCGGAAGTCGAACCACGCCGGCGGCAGCCGGCGGGCGATGCGCTCGCGGACGAGCTTTCGGTCGACCGACAGCATCAGAGCCGTCTCCAGCTCGCCCGAATGCCACTCCGCGCCGGGACGCGGGCTACGCATGAGCGCCTGCACCCGCCCGTTCACCATCGGCGTCGGCGGGCGAGCTCCAGGCTCGAAACCCGCCACGAGCACGCGCAATCGCCGGCGCCGGGCCAGATGCCGCCGCGCGGCCGCGATCGCTTTCAAGTGATCGGGATCCGCCTGATAGTTCGTCAAGACAAACCGACGAAAGCCGTGGCTCGCGAGCCCGCCGACGACCTCGACGATGAGCCGACGCACGGTCGAGATCGAGAGCGAGACCGTGCCCGGCCAGCCGACCGCCAAGGTGCTGACGCCGTACGGGACCGACGGGGCGAGTATCGGACGCCACCCGGCTCGGCGCAGATGCGGCGCGACCCGACGCGCCAGCTCCTCGGCGCCCCGCCAGTCGACCAGGAGCGGAAGATGCGGCCCGTGTTGCTCGATCGCGCCGAGGGGAAGGAATACAACGGCGCGGGGATCGCGGGCAAGCCTTGCGGCGCCGGGTGAAGTCAGCTCGCCCAGGCGAATCAACCCGACCGACCGAACAATCGTGAGACCGCGAGCCGTCGAAGCCGGCGAATCGAGTCGGCCGGCGAGAGACTCATCGGACAGACCTCGGTGCAGTTGCCCTGGCCGTGACAGCGCGCGAGCGCGTCGTCGCTCAAGAGGACCCGCCAGCGACCCTCGCGACCGCCGTCGCGAGGGTCGAGCTCGAGCGTCAGCGCCCGGTTGAGCGCGGCCGGCCCGGGAAACCGCTCGTTGTGACCGACCATGGTACAGGCGGAGACGCACATCCCACAGCCGATGCACTCGATCGCCAGGTCGATCTCGCAGCGCTCGGCCGAGCCGCTCGACACCAGGGCATAGGGCTCGGCCCCCTCGCGCGGCGTGAGGGCCGCGTTCACGTCCCGGAGCTTGGCCGCGAAGGGCGTCATGTCGACGACCAGATCGCGGAGCAGCGGAAAGTGATAGAGCGGACGGACGCTGATCGGTCCCGGGCCGAGCGACGCGAGCCGCGTCCGGCACGCCCACCGCTCCCGGCCGTTCACCACCATCGCGCACGACCCGCACATCCCGACGCGACACGCGTAGCGGAAGGCGAGCGTCGGATCCTGCGTGCGCTGGATCTCGACGAGGGCGTCGAGGACCGTGGTGTCGGCCGCCGCAGTGACCCGATACTCCTCGAGGTGCTCGGCCTGGTCGGCCGTCCAGCGAAAGACGCGGAGCGCCACCGGCGACGTCATCGTCGGCGTTATACTACCGCCACTTCAATGTCCTCGCGTCACGACCGGCTCGAGCTCCTCGATCGCTATCTCCGGATCCCGACGATCAGTCGCCAGGTCACTCCGGACATGATCGACGCGGTCCGCACCCTCTGGAGCGGGCTCGGTCTCGAGCTCACGCCGCTGGCGCCCGACGACGGGCACGGCACACCCGCTCTCTATGGCGAGCTGCCGGGGCCGAAGGGCGCTCCGACGCTCCTCCTCTACGGTCATTACGACGTCCAGCCCACGGGCGACGTGGCGCGCTGGAAGTGGCAGGGCATCCAGTGCGAGCCGTTCGTGCCGGCCTATTTTCTCGACGGGCGCGCGGTCGAGCCGCGCCTGATCGGCGACCAGGCGCTCGACGACCTGGTGCTGGTCGCGCGCGGCGGCGCCGACAACAAGGGCCAGCACCTGTCGAACATCCTCGGCGCCATGGACGCCGTCCGCGCCGGCACCGCACAGTGGAAGGTCAAGATCATCCTCGACGGCGAGGAGGAGCACGGCAGCCCGAATCTCGAGGCGATCGCCCGAGCCCATCGAGACCGGCTCGTCGCGGACGTCCTGATCGGCTCCGACGGGCCCAAGCAGAAGAACGCCCCGACGCTCGTCATGGGCGTGCGCGGTCTCCTGACCGTCAATCTCGTCGCCGACAACGGCCAACCGGCCTCGGTCCACTCCGGCAACTACGGCAATATCGTGCCGAATCCAGTGCTGCCCCTGGCGCGGCTCATCGGCGACATCGACGAGCGCGTTCGGGCCTGGTCGGCCCAGCACGAGGCGTTCCGGCGTGAAGCGAGCGAGGTGTTCGCGAAGTGGGAGGACAAAGCGGTCTGGACGCCGTTCTTGAAGCCGACGGTGAACATCAACAGCTTCATGTCCGACGGCGCCTCGCCGACGCTCCGGCGGACCATCATCCCGCGTACCGCCCACGCGCGCCTGGACATCAGGCTGACACCCGACACGCCGATCGCCCCGATGCGTGACGTCGTCCAGCGGGCGGTCGCCGACCACCAGAGCCGCACGCCGGGCATCACGTTCACGGTCGAGATGGACGGCCAGCCCGCGAGCTACACCTCGCCCGCCCGGCCGGAGTTCGGCTGGCTGCTACGCCTGCTGGAGGAGCACGGCGGCGAGGAGCCGGTCGCGCTGCCGATTCTGGGCGGCACCCTGCCTCTGCACGTCTTCACCGACGTCCTGGGGATTCCGTGCCTCTGGATTCCGGCGGCCAACAGCAATAACCAGCAGCACGACGTCAACGAGCACTACGTGCTGCGACACTTCTACCGTCAGACCGCGCTGTACGCCGCGATCGTGTCCTCACGTCCGATGTAGCTCGGCGCGGCTCAGTACCACCTCCACGCCAAGACGAGCACGAAGACGATCGCCGCGAGCGCCAGCGCGAGCGCGAACAGCGCGCGGTGCCAGCGGTGCGCGAGGCCGAAGTCGAGCAGGATCGCGCGAACGCCCAGCAGGGCGTGGATCAGCACGAGGGCCAGCAGCGCGGCCTGAGTGCCGCGGCGGAACGGATTCGCCAGGTGCAGCGCGATCACGAGCAGGAGCGCGACGGCCGCCGCGCGCTGGATCAGCCAGGCCCACATGCCGGCCTTCGTGTCGCGCCAGCCCTCCGCGGTACTCCAGTCGCGCTTGAGAACGTGGCTCACGGCCCGCCAAGCTACCGTATTATCGTCCGCATGTCACGGACCGGAGCCCAGTGCCTCGTCGACGCGTTGGCGGCCCACGGAGTCAAATATCTCTTCACGCTTTCCGGAAACCAGATCCTGTCGATCTATGACGGCACCGTCGGGCGCGACATCGCGCTCGTGCATACACGGCACGAAGCCGCCGCCGTCCACATGGCCGACGCCTGGGGGCGCCTGACCGACCAGCCGGGTGTCGCGCTGGTCACGGCCGGCCCCGGACACTGCAACGCGGTCTCCGCGCTCTACGGCGCGCTCATGTCCGAGTCGCCGGTGGTGCTGCTGAGCGGCCATGCGCCCCGGGGACAGCTCGGAACCGGCGCCTTCCAGGAGATGGACCAGGTGGGCGCCGCGCGTCCGGTCACGAAGGCCGCATGGCTGGCCGAGAGCGCCGACACGCTCGGAGACGACATCGCCCGAGCCCTCGCCCTGGCCACGACCGGCCGCCCCGGTCCGGTGCACGTCAGCCTACCGGGAGACGTGCTCGAGACGATCGTCGAGAGTGCGCCCCGGATCGCGATGCCTGCGCCTCAGCCCGTGCCCGACCCGTCGGTGGCCGCGGTCCGCGAAACGCTCGGGCTGCTCGCCGGCGCCAAGCGGCCGCTGATCATCGCCGGACCGGCGATGGGACGGGGAGCGCGCTGGCGCATGGTCGCCGCGCTCGCGGAGCTCACGCAGATTCCGGCGCTCGTCATGGAGAGCCCGCGTGGCGTCAACGACCCATCGCTGCGCGCGGCGGCGCCGTGCCTGGCCGACGCGGATCTCGTCTTGCTGCTCGGCAAGAAGCTCGACTACACCCTGCGCTTCGGCCGCCCGCCCGCGTTCGACGCGGATGTCCGCTTCGTGCATCTGGACTTCAACGGCGCCGCCGATCCGGTGGCCGGGGTCGACGCGCTGCTGCGCGTCGCGCGCGAGCGAAGCTGGCGCCGAACCGAATGGACGGACGAGATCGAGGCGGCGCGCACGACGCTCCCACCGGGCTGGGACGAGCTGCAGCGCTCCTCGCGTGGGCCGATGCACCCCGTCCGCCTCTGCGCCGCGATCCAGCCGTACCTCGATCGCGGCGCGGTGCTCGTCAGCGACGGCGGCGAGTTCGGCCAGTGGGCGCAGGCCGCGCTGGTCGCTCAAACCCGGCTGATCAACGGCCCGTCGGGCTCGATCGGGAGCGCCGTGCCGATGGCCCTGGCCGCGAAGATCGCCCACCCCGACCGCACCGTCATCACGACGCTCGGCGACGGCACATTCGGCTATCACGCGCTCGAGTTCGACACGGCGCTACGCTACGGTCTGCCGATCGTCGCGATCGTCGGCAACGACGCGCGCTGGAACGCCGAGTATCAGCTGCAGATCCAGCACTACGGAGCCGAGCGGACCGTGGGCTGCGAGCTCTTGCCGTCGCGCTACGAGCGGGTCGTGGAAGCCCTGGGTGGCCACGGCGAGTGCGTGGAGCGGCCCGAGGAGCTGGCGCCGGCGGTCGCGCGCGCGATCGCCTCGGGCCGCCCGGCGTGCGTCAACGTGGCGATCGACGGCGCGGCCGCGCCGACGTTCAAGGCGCGCGTCTCCTCGCACTGAAGCGGCGCGCCGGCTACAGCTGTCCTTTGCGGTAGGAACGCTTGGCGGCGATCTTGCCGTTGCGCAGGGTGAGCAGGTCGCACCCCTGCACCTCGAAGCGCGTCGAGCCGCGCGGCGTCCCGGTCGTCAGCCACTCGACCACCGCCAGCTCGGGGCCGGCGAAGTGTCGGATCTCGTCCCAGCGGATGTCGGCCACGCGCGCGAACATCTCCTCGAGGAACTCGCGCACCGCCGGCTTGCCGACGACTCGCGACCCCCAGGGGTCCTTGCCGAAGGAGGCCTCGAAGATGACGTCGTCGGTCATCATGGCGAGAATCCCCTCGATGTCGTGCCCGTTCCACACCGTGTTGAACCGATCCACGAACGCTTCACCGTCGAATGCCATCCCACGCCCTCCTTCGCTCGAGTCGGTCAGTCTCCAACCTCGACCATCGACGAGACACGCCCGGCCCCGGCGGGCGTCGCGCGAGTCAACGCCACCGGCTCCGTCCACACCGCGCTCTCGCCGGCCCGAGACTGGACGCGCACGGTATAGAGGGGCGCGGCCGACGCCCCGGGGAAATCGTTGCGATAGTGCGCGCCGCGGCTTTCGGTTCGGGCCAGCGCGCTCGTCGTGATCAGGCGAGCCACGGCCGTCTGGTTGGTCAGGTTGATCCAGTCCTGCCACGCCAGGTTGAACGCCGCGCCACCCGGGACACCGACATGCGCGAGCTCGCCGGCGATCCGCTCGACCATCGCCGCGGCGATCTTCAAGCCTTCGCCGTCGCGCACGAGCCCCGCCCGCTCCCACATCACCTCGCGCAGCTCGCGCTGCAGCGCGTAGAGATCGCCGCCGCGACGCTCGAGCGGCGCGGTGAGCCGCGCGACGACGTCGCTGGCGGCGGCGTGGCGCGGTACCGCGCGTCCGGCGACGAATTCGGCCATCACATCGCCGGCGATGCCGCCGAACACGGTCGACTCCGCCACGCCGTTACCGCCCAGGCGGTTGGCGCCGTGGACGCCCCCGGTGTCCTCGCCGGCCGCGAAGAGCCCGTCGACCGCCGTGCGGCACGCGGTGTCGACGACGACGCCCCCCATCATGAAGTGCGTCGTCGGGCCGACCTCCACCGGCCCGCGCGCGAGATCCCGGCCGAAGTCACGACAGCGACGGACCATGCCGCGGAAGTTCCGCTCGACCACATCGGCGCCGAGGTGCGAGACGTCGATCCACACGCCGCCGTTCGGCGTCCCGCGGCCCTCCGTCACCTCGAGGAACGAGGCGCGCGCCACCAGATCGCGGGTCGAGCGCTCCATCCGCGCCGGATCGTACCGTTCCATGTAGCGCTCGCCGCGCCCGTTCCTCAGATGCCCGCCGGCGCCGCGCAGCCCCTCCTCGAGGAGCGCGCCCGTCATGAGCGAGTCCGGGATCACGAGGCCCGTCGGATGGAACTGGATCATCTCCATGTCGCGCAGCGGCAGCCCGGCGCGATACCCGAGCGCAATCCCGTCGGCGGCCTTGTCGGCCGAGCACGCGACGACCTTGTACATGGTGGGCCCGCCCCCCATCGCCAGCAAGGTCGCGCGGGCGGTCACGACGTGGAAGCGCCCGGCGCGGATATCGAGAACGAGCGCGCCCGCGCAGCGCCCGGCGTCGTCCAGCAGCAGCTCGACCGCGCGACATTCCTCGAGCGCGCGGACGTTCTCGCGGCGGAGCACCTGCTCCGAGAGACGGTTCATGATCTCGATGCCGGTCAGGTCCCCCTTGTGAATCGTTCGATCGTGCGTCTGGCCGGCGAAGGGCTTCTGATGGATCCGTCCCTCCGCCGTGCGGTCGAAGAAGCACCCGTAGCGCGACTCGAGCTCGAGCACGCGGCCGGGCGCCTCGACGACGAGGGTCCATACGAGCTCCTGGTCGTTGATCCAGCCGCCGCCCGCGAGCGTGTCGAGAAAGTGGGCCTCGAGCGAGTCGGGCGCCGTCAGCACCGCGTTGTAGCCGCCCTGCACCATGCGCGTACACCCCGCGCGGCCCAGCAACCCCTTGACGACGACGGTGACCGACAGATTGGGCGATCGGTCGGCGGCGTGAAGCGCGGCACAGAGCCCGGCGCCGCCGGCGCCAAGGACGAGGACGTCCGTCTCGACGGCGTCGACTGGTTTCATCCGGCGCCTATTTTAATCCCGGATTCGGCCGAACGGCCGATGCCGTCTTCCTGCGCTGCCCGTCATACACTGTAAACACTCGACCCCGTAGTTGGGTCTCAACACGAGGTCCTCCGGACGGCTCCGTCCGCCGTATGAGCGGAGAGCGAGATCCGATCTTCAACAAGGAGTCGCCCCCAATGCGGACTCGACGGGTCATCGTAGCGCTTCTCATGCTGGCTCTGGCCGCGAGCGGTCCTGGCTCGATCCCGGCTGCCGACCCGCCGGTCCCCGAGCAGGGCGGCGAGATCACGCCGACACGAGTCAGCTACCTCTACGGCGAGGTCTCATTCTGGCGCCCGGGCGCGCAGGAGTGGGCCGAGGCCAAGGCCGACACGCCGCTGGCACCCGGCGACGTGCTGTACACCGGTCCGGACGGCAACGCCGAGCTGCAAATCGGGCCGCGCGCCTTCGTGCGAGCCGGCAACGAGACGCAGCTCGGTCTCGACAACGAGGAGCCGGACTTCACGCAGTTCCGCGTGACGGCGGGCCACGCCGCGTTCGACGTGCGGGACATCCCGTCCGGCCACACGGTCGAGATCGACACCCCGAACGCGGCGTTCACGATCGAGCGCAAGGGCTACTACCACGTCGATCTCTCCGAGGACACGACGACCTTCAGGGCCCATCGCGGCGGGAGCGCCACGGTGACCCCGGCCGCGGGAGCGGCCGCGTCCGTCGCGGCCAACCAGCAAATCGTGATCGCGGGCTCCGAGACGCCGACCGTGGAGACGAGCGCGGCCCCGCCGCTGACCCGGTGGGATCGCTGGAACACCCAGCGCACGGCCTATCTGATCCAGCCGACCAACGCGCAGAACGTCTCGCCCGCGATGTACGGAACCGAGGAGCTCGCGCAGCACGGCGCCTGGCATACCGAGGAGGCGTACGGCCCGGTGTGGGCGCCCGCAAGCGTGCCGCCGGGCTGGGTGCCGTACAGCACGGGGCGATGGATCTGGGATCCGCGATTCGGGTGGACCTGGCTCGACGCCGCACCCTGGGGATGGGCGCCGTATCACTACGGCCGATGGGTTTTCGTGCGGGGCTCCTGGGGATGGGCGCCCGGTCCCGTCGTCGTCCGGCCCGTCTACGCACCGGCGCTCGTGGTGTTCCTCGGCGGCCCCGTAGCCGTCGCGGTACGTCCCGTGCACTGGGCACCGCTCGGCTGGGGCGAGCCGGTCGTGCCCTGGTGGGGCCGCCCGGGCTTCGTCGGCGTCGCCTGGTGGGGCGGCTGGGGCGGCCCGCGCGTCGTGAACAATGTCGTCGTCAATCGCACGACGACCGTCAACGTGACCAACATCAACGTGTACAGCAACGTCCACGTTCACAACGCGGTCGTGGGCGTTCCGGAGGATCGCTTCGGACGCGGCGCGGTTCAAACCACGCGCGTCAGCGACGCTCAGGTCAAGGAGCTCACGCCGGTTCGAGGATCGCTCCAGGTCAAGCCGGCGGCGACCAGCGTGATGAGCGCCGAGCGTGCGACCTTGACGCCGCCGGCGGCCGCTAGGGACCGCAGCGTGGTGGCGACGCGCGCCCCGCGCGATTTCTCGCCGTCGCTGCGCGCCGAGGGGCTCAGCGCGCCACGCGAAGCGACGGCGTCAGCCACGGCGCCACGAATCGTCCCGGCGCCGAAGCGCACGGTCGCGGTGGCGCCGCCGGAAGGCCAGAGCACGGGCCACAGACCGCCGCGTCCGGCCGACACGCCGAACGCTCGCCGGCCGGATTCGGGCTCCGCTCCGAGCACCGCGCCCGGTGCACCACGGTCCGGCTCTCGAAATGCTTCCGCTCCGCCAGATTCCCGACAGAGGCCGCCGGCGAGCGACGCGGGCGACACCGGCCGGAAGGTCAACCCGCCGCCTCCGCCACCACGCAACTCCGCGGACGGGCGCCAAGCACGTCCTCACGGCGGCGCGGCGGACAAAGGCCGCCGACCCGAGGCCAAGCACGGCCAGCCCCCGCCGCGCTCCGGCGAGCGCCCGCCAGACACCAAAGACAAGCCCGCTGAGAAATAGGACAACGGCTGCTCGAGCGCCGGCTTTGCCGGCGCAACGTGGTCGAGCCCAGGACCGGCTCGGGTAGTCGGTGGGAGGAATCGGGGGGAGCGGCGTCGCTCCCCCCGATGTTGAATCAGTGCATCCGGTGGTCGTCGAAGCCGGCCGAGGACTTGATCCGGTCCTCGGTGCCCGGGATGTACTGCTTCTCGAGCTCCTGGAAGTAGGAGACCCGCGCCATCACGTGGTGGCTCTCGGTCGGATGGCCCACCTTCGCCTTCTCGAGCATCCACTGGGCCTGCTCCTCGTCACGCACCAGCTCCTCCATCGCGTTCCAGGTGGCGTACGTCGCCGCGTGGGAGGCGAAGAGCGTGATGAAGATGAACTTGTAGCCGAGCTCGCCGAGCTCCTTGAACGTGAACGGGTTCGGGTCCTGGTGCCAGCGGAAGGACGACGAGTAGTTGAACGACAGCGGCAGATCCGGATGCGTCTCACGCATCGCCTTGGCGAAGGCCACGGCCGGCTCGCGCGAGGCGTTCGAGAGCTCGCACCACACGCTGTCGACGCCCGCGTCCGCATAGGCGCGGCCGCGGCGGATCGCTTCCTCGAGGCTGCCGCCCACGGCGCCGTAGGCGTCCGTGCGGGCGATGATCACGAAATCGGGGTCGAGCCGGTCGCGCGTGTCGAGCGCGGCCCGGTACTTGCCCAGAGCCTCCTCGAGGCTCACGATCGTCTTGCCGGCGATGTGGCCGCAGCGCTTCGGGAACCGCTGGTCCTCCAGATGGATCCCGGCCACGCCCGTCTTCATGAACTCCTGCACGGTCCGGATCGTGGAAAGCGCGTTGCCGTAGCCGTCGTCGGCGTCGGCGATGACCGGCAGGGTCGTGGCCGAGGCCACCATCGACGCGATCCGCGCCACTTCCGTCTGCGTGAGGAAGCCCATGTCAGGCCAGGCGTTGTGCAGGGCCATCGAGTAGCCGCTCAGGTAGATCGACTTCATGCCCACCCGCTCGGCGATCTGGGCGCCGAGCGGCTCGTAGACGCCCCCGGTGAACAGATAGGGCTCTTCTTTCAGCAGGCGTCGGAACTGTCGTCCTTTGCTCTCCGGCATCGGCCCCTCCTCAGGCGACACGGTGGCGCGCGAGCACGGTCGCGCACCATCGGCAATAGGTGATGGTCTCCACGTGGATGAGGCAGCTCGGACAGGCCGCCACGTCGCACTCCTGGCAGCGCGCGGTCCCGCCCGGCTGCTCGAGGGTCACTCCGCACTCGCACATCGTCGACATCGCCGTCTCCTCCCGCCTTCGCACTCGACGTGTTCCCTGGTGAGTTCAGAGTGCGGGCGTCGGGACGTAGAATCAACAACGTGATTGTTTTTATATCCCGTATAAATTATGTTTATCACTAGGGTATATTCCGGAAGCGCCCTCGCATGGACATCCCCCAGGTCGAAGCGTTTCTCGCGGTCGGGACGTTCGGCGGCTTTCGACGCGCCGCCGCGGCGCTCCGTCTGACGCAGCCCGCGGTGAGCGCGCGCATCCGCGCGCTCGAGGATTCGCTGAGCGTCCGGCTCTTCGAGCGCGGCCGCCAGGGCCACGGGCTCGCGCTGTCGGCGGCCGGCCGCGCGCTGCGCCCGCACGCCGAGCAGCTGCTCCAGGCCGTCGCGCTCGCGCGTCAGGCGGTGCACGACATCCGCCCGGCCAGCGGCGGCGCGATCCAGATCGCGGCGGTGCTGTCGATCTGCACCTATCTCCTGCCCGACGTCCTCAAGCGATTCCAGAGCGCGCATCCCAACGTGATGATCACGGTCCGCTCCGGTCACTCGAAGGAGGTGCTCGAGATGGTGCTGCGCGGCGACGCCGAGATCGGCCTCGCGCGCTCGCTGCAGCATCCCGAGGTCGAGACGGTGAGCCTGCGCGACGATCCGCTCGTGCTGGTCGGGCGGACCGCGTCCTGGCCGGTGCGCCAGCGCCGGGCGCGGCTCGAAGAGATCGCCGATCGGCCGCTGATCTTCTTCGACCGCGGCTCGAGCGACTGGACGCTCACCCAGGGATTGTTCCGTCGCGCGGGGCTCGTGCCGAACGTGGCGCTCGAGGTCGAGACGATCGAGACGGCGAAGCGGATGGTCGAGCGCGGGATGGGGCTCGCCTTCCTCCCCCACCTGGCGGTCGGGCGCGAGCTACGCCGGCGGACCCTGGTCGCGATCGAGATCGTCGACGCCGAGCCGATCGCCCGGAGCCTCGACGTGATCCACCCGCGCCCCCGTCCGCTCTCGCCCGCCGCCCGCGCCCTGCTCCAGGCGCTGCGGTCGGCGCTCAGCGACGCCGACGGACCGCCGCGCCGCCGGCGCTAGTCCTTCCGCGCGAGCAACAGACGCAAGAGCGCCTGTCCCTGCTCGCCGGCCCAGTCGCGCTCGCCGATGGCCTTGCCGACCAGCTGGCCGCGGCGATCGACCAGGAACACGGTCGGCGTGTAGGCGATCTGATAGCTCTTCTCGGCGTCTTTGTTCGCGTCGAGCAGCACCGTCGACGTCACGCCGCGGCTCTTCACCCACGCCGCGACGAGGTCGCGCTTCTCGGCGAGGTTGATTGCCAGCACGACGAGTCCCTGGTCCTTGAGCTCGCGATGGATTCGCTCGATCGTCGAGGGCAACTCCCTCGCGCAGTACGGTCAGGTGCTCTCCCAGAAATAGAGCATGGCGACTCGGCCGCGCACGTCGGCGAGCGAGACGAGCTTGCCGTCGAGCGATTCGAGCTTGAACGGCAGCGACGCCTGGTCGCCGAGCGGCGTCACCTGGAACGCCGAGAGCCGCTCATCCAGCGGGTCGTCCGCCGCGTCGGCCGGCAGCAGCGAGAGCCCGACCAGGACAGCCGCGAGCGCGAGTCTACGGCTTGCTATACGCGTAACCCGCCTCCTGGAGCTCCACGATTCCGCATCCTCATTCTCCCTTGCGACCCACGACCTTCACGCGCGCCCGCGGCGCGAGCCTGACGCGCCCGAGGCTTCGGAGGTGCGCGGCCACGACGTCCCACGCCGGGGGACCGTCGACCTCGCTGAGGCTCGCCCACCCCGTCGCCTTGTAGCGGCGCGTCGGCTCCAGGGCTCGGCCCGCCACGCGAACGTCGCGAATGCGCCGGCCGACACCCTTCGCCGGGTCGATCGTATAGGTCAGCCCGCCCAGCCGCACCATGTCGCCGCCCTGCCGATAGTACGGATCGGGATGGAACAGATTGTCGGCGACGTCCTCCATCACCTGGTGGATCTCGCTCCCCGTCATCTCGCGGACCCAGGTGTTCGGGTAGGTCACCGCGGTGTGCGCGTACACGTCCTCAAGCGTGATCTCCTGGCCGGGCACGATCGTGATCCCCCACCGGAAGCCCGGTGAGAAGCCGATCTGCGCATCGGCGCCGCGCAGGAGCGCGTCGAGGATCAGCTCGTCGAACGTCCCGTTGAAGTTGCCGCGCCGGTAGAGCAGCGTCTCGGAGACCGCCAGCCGCTCGCTCAGCCTCTCCTCGTACGGTCGGCGAATCTCCTCGATCAGCTGGGCCATCTCCGGGTCCGCCGGAACGTCCTGAGCCAGGACGGGGATCAGGCGATAGCGATAGGAGCCGACGCGTCCGCGCTGGACGTCCATGTCCAGGCGGCTCAGGAACTTGCCGTGCGAGCCGGAGTTCACGACGAGCGTGCGGCCCACGCGGATCGGCTGCGGCAGCGCATCGTGCGTGTGACCGCCGAGCACCACGTCGAGCCCGTGCACGCGCCCGGCGAGCTTCAAGTCGACGGCGACGCCGTTGTGGGAGAGCAGGACGATCAGGTCGACCTTCTTTCCGTCCCGCAGCTCGTTGACCAGCGCCTGGACGCCGTCTTCCCGGATCCCGAACGTCAGGTCGGGCACGAACCGCCGGGGATGGGAGACCGGCGTGTACGGGAACGCCTGGCCGATGACACCCACCCGGGCGCCGCCCACTTCCCGGATCGTGTACGGGCGGAACGGGCGCTCGGCCCAGTTGAGCTCGGTCACGTTGTGCGCGACGAAGTCGCCGGCGAACAGCCCCTTCGTCTCACGGTCGCCGAAGAGCTCCTTCACGCGATCGATGCCGTACGTGAACTCCCAGTGCGGCGTGAAGACGTCCACCCCGAGCTGGTTGGAGACCCGCACCATGTCCTCGCCGCGGCTCCAGAGTGCGGTCGCCGAGCCCTGGATCGTGTCACCCCCGTCGAGCAAGAGCGTGCGCCCCTCACGCGCCTCCCGGATGCGCTTGACCAGGGTGGCGAGATGCGCGTAGCCCCCCATCCGGCCGTACCGAGCGGCCAGTGCCGGGAAATCGAGATAGGTATAGGCGTATGCCTCGACGGTCCCCGGCGAGAGGTGATACGCGTGGAGCAGCTCGGCGCCGGTCAGAAACGGCGGCCGGCCGCGCTCGGCGCCGACGCCGATGACCGAGTCGGGCTCCCGATAGAACACGGGCCGCAAGGTCGCGTGGGCATCGGTGATGTGCAGCAGGGTCACGTTGCCGAGCGGCTCGAAGGCGAGGAGCCGGTCGGGGCCGTCGGCGGCTTCGAGACTGCGCGGCGCGAGTCCAGCACCCGCGGCGACCGCGAGCAGCTTGACGAGATCGCGCCGCGAGACGTCCATGCGCTAGTGGCGGATTCCAGGCACGCTGAGCGGCTTGCCGTTGTCGAAGGCGGTCAGGTAGAGCTCGAGCTCGGCGTACTCGATGGAATCGGCCGCGAGCATGTTCATCCCGAGCGGCGTCATGCACCACTGGAAGCGCTTGCGCATGTCCCACACCTCGGCGCGATCGGTCCGCCAGGTCGGGAAGTGTCGGGTCAGCCCGGCGCGGACGTCGGCGAGCACGCGGCCGCCGAGGAACTTCCCGGCCGCCGCCTCGGTCGTGTGGCAGTCGGCGCAGGAGTGGTTCCGCTCGCCCACCTTGCGATAGAAGGTCGCCCGGCCTCGGGCGAGCGCCGCCCGCGCCTCGGAGCCGGCGACGTCGACCATCACGGGCAGCCCATTCGACGCGCGCTTCACGAACATCGTCATGTCGAGGTTGTCGGCCGACTGGCTCGCCATCGCCCGGCCGGTGGTCTCGGGCGCGTGCACCTCGAGAAAGTCCTCGACGCTCATCACGCGACCGTACGTCTTCACGAACTTCGGATACCGCGTCGCGACGCCGCGCATCGCGCGCGCCACGCCGCCCTCGTGGCAGTCGGCGCACGCCTTGCCGGCGGGGCCGCGCGCCGCCCACAGCGCCTCGCCGTCGTCGGCCAGCACCACCGCCGGATTGTTCGTCGGATCGAGGTTGTCGCCGAACCCCACGGGCTTGGAGCGCGTGAACGGATTGCGTTCCCGGTCTTTCTCTGCGGCCACTGGCCCCTTGAGCGTCTGGAGATAGGCGACGATGTGCACGATCTCCTCGGAGCTCAAGACGCCCGCAGTCCCCCACGGCGGCATGATCGTATTCGGGAAGTACGCGCGCGCGTCCCAAACGACCTGGTACAGGTACTCGTCGGGCAGCTTCCGGCCGCCGATGGCGGACTGGTCGGGGCCGGCGCTCCCGGCCGGCCACACATCTTCGCCCGGCACCAGATGGCAGCCGATGCACGGCCCCTTGCTGCGGCTCAGAAAGAGGGCGCGGCCCTTCTGGGCGTCGCCGGCGATTCCGGTCGGCATGGTCACGCGCTGCACCGAGGGCTGGGGCCGGTCGTCATCGTAGGCGTAGGTCGGATATCGCGCGAAATCACGCGTCGTCCAGCCGGGATAGCGAACGGCGGCGCGCTGGCCGTCAGTCGAGCTGCGGAACTCGCCGCGCGCTTCGGGCAGCGCGCGCGACGTCCATTTCGGGATGGCGCGGTAGTCGGGCACGTCGAGCGTGGTCCCCGCGCAGCCAGCGCTCACCGCCGCGAGCGCCGCCCAGCGCAGCGCTCGGCGCCTCGTCGCGCCCGTCATGAGGACAGGTTCACGAGAACGTGATGTCGGCCGTGCCTTCGTACCGGCCGCCCGTCGTGTCGAAAAACTCGACCTTGAGCTGGCCCGGGTCGGTCGCCCTGAACGTGAACGAGAAGAACGGATTCTCGGCCACGCTCTGGGTCGTGTCGAAGACCGCGATGGTCTTGCCGAGGTAGGTCACGGTCACCTTGTTGATGTAGTTGTAGTTCTTCTGCACGATCTTGCCCTGGGCGTCGCGCTCGATGCGCTCCATCGGATGGATCACGAGCGAGCGCACCTGGACGATGTCGCCGGGCTTGATGCTCGTCGGAATGCGGAGCCGGACCTTGCCGATGTCTGACATCGCTCAGCCTCCGCAGCCGCCGACGGTGACCTTCACCTCGCGCGCCACCTGCAGCAGTGTGCCATCGCTCTGCTCGACGATGGCGCGCACCTCGCCGGTCTCGCCGAGCCGGATGTTCGCACCCACCGAGGCTCGGCCCGCCTCCGGCGCCAGGGTCACCCGGGTGACGACGGGAATGCGGTTCTTGTCGGCGACGACGTAGATGTGCTTCACGTAGTTCGACGCGGTCATCGGGGAATCGACGTTGACGGCCACCGGCACCACGCTGCCGTTCTCGGCGATGAGCGGGATGTCGAGCTTGATGACCGCGGAGCCGTCCTTGATGGTCTTGCCGCCGAAGAGCCGCTTCATCGCGTCCTGGACGCTCTCGCTCTGGCCAAACGTCGGGGTCTGAGCGCGGGCGCTCCGCGCCGGCGCCAGGGCGGCGGCGCCGACGCTGAGCGCACCGAGCGCCTTCAGCGCCTGGCGCCGGGACATCAGAAAGCGGTCTTTCATCCGTCGTCCTCCTGCCAATCTCGCATTATCCGGGATCCGTCCAGCCGCGGCGCCGGTTCGCCCGTCAGGCGCCGCCGATCTTGTAGGCCGACGCGTCGGGCTTGAAGGCCCGCGGGAGCCACAGCGGGCGCCGGAGGTTGTCGGGTCCGGGGGCCGGACGGGCCAGCGCCAGCCACTCGCGGTAGACCTCGAACGACTTGTCCGTGTCGACGAACACGTCCCCGTAGCGGTCGTCCGGGCCCGGCCGCATCACGGTCACCTTCTGATGCCAGCAGTGCTGGCCGCTGACCGGATCGGGCTGGACCGGGAACGTCAGGTTCTGGTGCACACCGGCCTCGTTCCACCAGATTCGTGACGAATCCGGATCGTCGCTCGGAAACGGTCGCGGACCGTGAAGCTGACGCATGCGCCACTTGCCGGCGTCGAGCCGGCTGAGATCGACGAGCGAGGTGGACCACCGCTCGCCGCCCGCGTCCTCGTGCAGGCGCCACCGTCCGAGGTGATGCGAGCACGCCACCACGCCGGGGCGCACCGACTCGGTCACCCATACCTTGTCCACGAAGTGACCGATCCGCGTCGCGATCTTCAGGAGATCCCCGCTGGCCACCCCGAGCCGCGTCGCGTCCTCGGGATGGAGCCAGAGCGGATTCGTGTGGGAGATCTCGTAGAGCCACTTCGCGTTGCCCGAGCGCGTGTGGATCAAGGTCGGGAGCCTGAACGTCGGCAGCAGCACCATCTCGCCCTTGGCGCGATCGAGATTCGCCCAGTGGACGTGGCTCCGGATGTAGTTCGGCACCGCCTGTTCCGGCCACTTCCACGACTTCAGCGTGTTCGAGAAGAATTCGAGCTTGCGCGACGGCGTGGGGAAGCCGATGTGGCGCCGGCCATCGATCTCGACGCCGACCGCCTGCCCGCCCTTGACGAGGACCTTCGTGACCGGATCCACGGTCGCCCCTTCCAGATCCCGGGCGCCCACCGCCTGCTCGTGCGTCCGGTACACGCCGTCCTCGATCAGGAAGGCGCCATACTTGCGCATGTACTCGAGCGGCGTCAGCCGCTCCTTCGCGGCCGCCTCCGGCAGCCCCAGCACGCTGTTCTCGAACATCCACCGGTACTGCTCTTCGATGCGGAGCTTCTCGCCCGGCCGATACGGCGACTCGAAGTACTTCCGGATGCCGAGCGAGCCGTCGGGATCGATCCGCCAGGAGAGCTCGATCCAGAACTCGTCTTCTTCCCACACCTGCCCGATACCCGCCGCCTCGTGCGCCTGCCAGGTCAGATCGAAGCGCCGGCCCGTCTTCTCGAGCGCGACGCGCAGCACCGGTTGGCGAAACCCGATCCAGCGCGCGGCGTGAGTCTCCTGGGACATGAGGTCGTGGCGCTCGGAGGCGTGCCCCATCGGCAGCACGTAGTCCGCGAACCACGCCGTCTCGCTCCAGATCGGCGTCAGGCACGCGTGGCGCTCCACCTTCGTCTCGTCGGTGAGCGCCTCGATCCACGACATCCCGTCGGGATTCGTCCACACCGGGTTGTAGACGCGCGTGAAGTACATCGCGAGCTTGCCGCGGCCCTCTCGCAGGAAGTGCGGCAGCAAGAAGCTCATCTCGAAGAACGCGAGCGGATACTCGCGCGGCATCAGGAGCTCGCTCCAGATCTTGCCCGGCGGCGGCATCATCGGCGGCGCCGGGACCGCCTTGTTCCAGGCGCTGGGCGCGGTGCCGCCGGGCGTGCCGACGGCGCCCATGAGCACCACGATCAGCTCGAGCGCGCGCGCCACCTGCCAGCCGCCGAGGTTGCCGGCGGCGGTGTTGCGCCAGATGTGGGTTGCCAGCGCCGAGCCCGCACGGCCGATCTCGCGCGCGATCTCGACGATCGTCGCGGCCGGGACGCTGCTCTCGCCTTCGGCGTACTCCGGGGTGAAGCGCGCGTAGAGCTCGTCGATCGCGCGCTCGAACGATTCGAAGCTCACCGGCAGATCGGGGCGCTCCTCGCGCAGGTACTCGTCCCAGTTCACCCAGCGGCGGACGAACTCTCGGTCGTAGAGCTTCTCGCGCACGAGGATGTGCGCCATCGCCAGGAGCACCGCGGACTCCGATCCCGGCCACGGCGCCACCCACCAGTCGGCCATCGACGCGGTGTTGCTCAGCCGCGTGTCGAAAACCGCGATCTTGGCGCCGCGCGACTTGGCCTCCATGATCCGCTGGGCATGCGGGTTGAAGTAGTGGCCCGTCTCCAGGTGCGAGGACAGCAGCAGGATGAAGCGCGCGTTGGCGTGATCGGGCGACGGGCGGTCCATGCCGTGCCAGAAGGCGTAGCCCGCCCGCGCGCTCGCCGAGCAGACGTTCGTGTGGCTGTTGTGGCCGTCGATGCCCCAGGCGTGGAAGACGCGCTGCAGGTAGACGAGCTCGTGTCCCGGCCGGCCGAGATGGTACATCACCTCGCGCTGCCGCCCCTCGACCAGGGCCTTGCGAATACGTCCTCCGATGTCGTCGAGCACCTCGTCCCAGGTGACGCGCTCCCACCGTCC
>CAYVHH010000549.1:0-5531 GCA_964450175.1 uncultured bacterium
CACCTGGTGCGCGATCATCGTGCACATGGCTGGGCTCCTGGCCTCCGGTTAGCGCAGCGTCCGGTCGGTGAACGCAAAGAGCTTCTTCCAGCCGTCCATCGCCTGCTCCTGACGGTAGGCCGGCCGGTCGTAGTAGAAAAAGCCGTGGCCCGCGCCGTCGTAGCGATGGAACTCGTACTGCTTGCCGTGCTTCTTGAGCTCTGCCTCGTGCTGGTTCACCTGCTCCGGCGTCGGCGACTTGTCCTCGTTGCCGAAGAGCCCGAGGATCGGGGCCGAGAGATCCTTGGTGTACTCGATCGGCGCGACGGGTTGGTTCGGCGTGAGCTCCTCCTTGGACATGACCACGCGCCCGCCCCAGCATTCGATCACGGCGTCGAGCCCCTTCAGCCGGCAGCCGGCGAGAAACGCGTGCCGGCCTCCCGAGCACGTGCCGAAGATACCGACCTTGCGAGTCACGTACGGCAGCGAGCGAAGCCAGGCGTTCGCGCCATCGAGGTCGCCGAGAACCCGAACGTCCGGCGCGCCTCCGGCGGCACGCACCTTGGCCGCGACATCCTCGGGTGTCCCGTGGCCGTCCCGGAAGTAAAGATTCGGAGAGATTGCCACGAAGCCGTGGTGGGCGAACTTGCGCGTGCACTCGCGGTACCACTCGTCCCAACCCGGCACGTGGTGGATGACGACCATGCCCGGGAACGGACCGGCGCCGAGCGGTCGCGCCACATACGCGTTGATCGCATCGCCGTTGTGGCCCCTCATGGTGACCGTCTCGGCGATCATGCCTTCGTACTGATCGGTCTGGTACGCGTGAGCCATGTCAGCCTTCCTCCCTGTGAGATGTGGAGCCCGATTATACGTAATCAGTTCTTTTTGAGGCGGACCTCTTCGAGCGGCGCCGACCAGGGATACGGCTTGATGAGCATCAGCGCCGGCTCCTCGACGCGGGGCCCCACGCCGCTCGGCCAGACGTACTCCCAGATCGGCCCGAATCGCACGCGCTCGTGGACGAGCTGCTGGATCTGGTGCAGCAGCGCCTCTCGCTTGCGGCGATCGGTCACGAGGTACTGCTCCTTGTACAGGGCGTCGATGTCCGGATAGCCGCCATAGGCGTAGGTGCCGGTGCTCGGGACGTGCTCCGACAACCGCGAGGCCGCATTGCCGTAGGCCGCGGTGGCGCAGACACAGAGCCCGCGCAGCTTCTTTGCCTGGAGCGCCGACGTGTACGTGGCGCGCTCCATCGGCCGCATCCTCAGCCGGATGCCGGCGGCGCCGAGATAGGTCACGATCGATTCGCCCATCGAGAAATACGGCGGAAGCTGGTGCAGCTCGCCGCCGTCGAAGCCGTTGGGATAACCGGCCTCCGCCAGCAGCTGCTTCGCCTTCTTCGGGTCGTACGGATACGGCTCGATGGGCAGCGCGAACTCGAAGGTGCGCGGGACGAGGCTCCCGGCGGGCCGGGACGCCCCCAGTGTCTCCGCGTCGCTCAGCGCGCGGCGGTCGATCGCGTAGTTCGCCGCGAGTCGCACGCGCTGATCGGCCCAGGGCGACTTCGGGTCCCACTGGTCCAGGTAATCCAGGAAGAACGTGGCGATCCCGCCGGAGAAGGCGAGCTTCAGGCTCGGATCGCGCTTGGTCTCGAGGGCCTGCGGCACGTCCAGCAGATAGGCGACGTCGACCTCGCCTCGCTTCAGCATCGCCGCCCGCGTCACGGAATCCGGGACACTCTTGAAGACGAGCCGCTTCACCGACGGCATCTTGCGCCAGTAGCCTTCGAACGCCTCCATGACCAGCTCGATCCCGGGCGCGTGGCTGACGAACTTGTAGGGCCCCAGGCCGATCGGCTGTTTTTTGAACGCGTCGTCGCCGACCCGCTCGACATAATTCTTCGGCACGACCCAGCTGGCTCCGCTCACCAGGGTTCCGTAGAACGTCATGAAGTCGGGCCACGCCTCGTGCAGAACGAAGCGCACGCGGTAGGGGTCGACCACCACGACCTCGCGGACTTTCTCGTGCAGAACCTTGGCGCCCTTCGCGCGGTGAAAGCTGAACTTCACGTCGTCGGCCGTGAAGGGGTCGCCGTTGTGGAATTTCAGCCCCTCCCGCAGCTTGAATTCGTAGACGCGCTGATCCGCGCTCACGGTCCACGACTCCGCCAGGCTGGGCGTCATGAGATTGCCGGGCATCGGTTTCACGAGCGCGTCGTGGATCGCGTACAGCACCCAGAACGCGGTGAGCCCCATGAACTCGCCGGGATCGAACCAGACCGGCGACAAGGTCACGTACAGCGCCCAGCGCATCTCGCCCTCAGGCTTCGACTGAGACGTCGGCCGTACTTGCGCGCCGACGTCGTGGACGGGACCGACCGCGAGAGAGGCGTACAGTAAAGCGCCGACGACCACCAGCCACCGCGGGATCTTTCGCGCAAGGTTCATCTCGGTCTCCCCGCCCTCAGGGCGACACGGTCAGGCTCCCCTCGAACGCGAGCGGTTCTAGCGCGACGCGGAGATGCGGCCGCCGTCCTTCGTCGAGGCGCCCGCGGGCGCCTCGATGCTGTAGAGGCGCGCGCAGTTGGTCCAGAGGATCTTGCGGCGCACCTCGTCGCCGAACGGCAGCCCGAAGAACTGCGCCATCGCCTCGGGGAACGCGCCGTCGGAATGCGGGTAGTCGGTGGAGACGACGAAATAGTCGGCGCCCATCTTGTTGACGACGTCGACCGCAGGCTCTTCGTCCACGTCGAGCGCGATGTAGCACTGCCGCTTGAAGTACTCGCTCGGCAGCATCGAGAGCTGATGTTCGCAGCCCGGGCCGAACTTCTCCCACTGGTCGTCGAGCCGCCACAGCCACCAGTGGAGCCAGCCGGCGGTGCCTTCGAGGAACGCGGCGCGCAGCCGGGGGTGCCGCTCGAGGATTCCGCCGGTCGTCATGCTGGCAATCGCGCCCATCAGCTCGACCGGGTTCCGGATCGCGTGGGCGATCGGGTGGAAATTGGCGTGACCGACGTAGCGGCGCCCGGCGTCGTCCTTGAGCGAGGTGTTGCCGGTCGGATGAAAGCCGATCGGCACGTCGAGCTCCTCGAGCGCGCTCCAGAGCGGCTCACAGGCCTCGTCATGCAGGTGCTGACCGTTGACCGGGTTCGGTGTGCCGATGATCCCGACCGCGCCGAGCTCCCGAACGCACCGGCGTGCTTCCTCGATCGCCAGCGGAATGCTGTGCATCGCGATCTGCGCGGCGAACTTGAGCCGCGTCGGCTGGCTCCGGCAGTAGTCGTACGCCCAGTTGTTGTAGGCGCGCGCCAGCGCCGCCGCGTAGTCGGGCGCGAGGTCGTCGTGCATCAGGATCTGGCGTCCGCGCGTGCCGTACATGACGGCCACGTCGACGCCCTCGATGTCCATCGCGGTCAGGGTGGAGTCCGGATCGAAGCCGCGCCCGCGCGCCACCTGGAAGTGCGGATGCCGCGCGCGGCTCCGGCGCCGTAGCTCGCGGCTCGATGCGGTGGCGCCGTTCGCCTTGGCGTGCGCGGGAATCGCCAGCCCCTGGACCTCCATGCCCATGATGGTGTCGGCGTTGCCCTTGTCCTCGGCGCTCGCGTCGAGCTTCCGCTGCTGCCCTCCGAAGAACCTCGGCGGGTTCTCCCGGTACCGGCCTTCGAGATAGCGGGCCCACAGATCGTCCGGTTCCATCATGTGAAGGTCGCTGTCGAGGATCAGATATCCGTCGCGGGCCATGTCACACCTCCAGCGGTTTTCGAGAAGGCCTGGGTTCGCGGGTCCCGACGCCCGACGATTATCTCCAGAAGGGCAGGCGAGATAAAGGCCTCATCGCTGCCGGAACGGGTCTCCCCTGCGATCGCTTTAGTGTGTTCACCCGATTGTGTGTGCCTCATACGAGAACCACAGTCAGACAGACCTGGTTGACGACCTTGTCGACCACTCGAACCTGGGGGTACTCGCCATGGCCCGCCTGCTCCGCTCGTCGCGATCCCGCATCGTGGCGCTCGCGCTCGTTCTGCTCTCCGTGCCGGTCATCGTGGCGGTACAACTCGCCTCCGATATCGGCATTGCCCTCGCGAAAGGCGGCGGCGGAGGCGGTGGCGCGGGCGGCGGCGCAGGGAGCGGAGGCGGGGGAAACGGCGGTGGGGGGAACGGCGGCGGTAACGGGAGCGGCGCCGGCCCCGGGGCAGGGGCGGGCGCGGCCGGCGGGGCCGGCGTCAGCGGGGCTGCCGGGCCCGGCGGCGCCGGGGCGTCGGCTGGAGCCGGTGTTGGCGGGGTCGGGGTGAGTGGCTCGGCTGGAGCCGGAGGTCCTGGCGCTGGCCCCAGCGGTCCTGGGGGCCCGGCCGGGGCGGCCACGGGTGGAGTTGGCGCCGGCGCAGCGGCCGGACCCGGTAACGGCGGTCCCGGCGCCGCTGCTGCGGCCGGCGGGGCCGCAAGCAACGGCAACGCCGGGGCAGGTGCCGGCGCGCCGGGCCCGAGCGGAAGCGCGGCCTCGGATGGTGTCGGCGCAACGGGGATGAGCACCGCAACCTCCGGCGTTGAAATCGCCCGACCGCGTCCGCTCTACGACCTGTCGGAGCCGGAGCGCGCCGCTCGAGCCGCGGCGAAGGCCGCCGAGGAAGCCGCACGACGCGCCGCGCTCGCTGGCGATGCCGCGCAGCGCAACGGCGTTCGGCAGGTGAAGGGTGATCTGCCGGGCGCGGGGCCGAATTCGTCGAGCGCGGTCGCGGACGCCTCGAGGGATGCGGCACAGTACGCGGCGGATGCGTCGCGCGACGCCTCGAAGGCCGCCGCCGCGGCCGCTCGCGCGGCAAACACTCCGGCTCTCGATGCCGCAGTCGTCGTGCGGGTTGAAACGGCTCGCGCGCGCGACGCGGCCGAGCGGGCGTGGGAGGCCGTCGACGAAGCCGCGGATCGGCCGGCTCAGCTCTGGCCCGCCGCCGCCGTCCTGTCGACGTCCTCGCCCGGGCTCTTTCAAAATTTGCGGCGCGGCATGCAGGCGGAGGCGAGCTTCAGGCGGGGAAGCGCGCTGCTCGAGGCGCGAAAATATCGGGAGGCGCGCGATCAGTTCGCCGAGGCCTCGGCGCTCGATCCGGAGCACGACCAGGCCAGAGCGCTGCTCGGATGGTCCGAGTATTTCCTCGGGGACTTCCGCGGCGCCGTCATCACGTTCAAGACGGCGCTGCGGCGCCAGCCGACGTGGGAAGGTCTCTACGACGGCCTCGGTTGGAGTCGGCTTCGTCTCGGTCGCTACCAGATGGCCGCGGCGGCGTTCCAGTCCGCGCTCGACCGTAATCCCGACTACGTCGACGCGCTGAACGGCCTCGGCTCGGCACAGTTCGAGCGCGGCAACTACGAGGCGGCGCTTCCCTCACTCGAAAAAGCGCTCGAGGGGTCACGGCGTGCTCTGAGCACCGAGCCGCCCGAGGTGACGATCGTGAGGGGGAAGATGGCGTGGAGCCTCTACTACCTCGAGCGGCACCGCGAGGCGCTCGCGATGTTCATCCGAGCCAGCCTGGCCGCACCGGACTCGTATCAGTACCA
>CAYVHH010000550.1:0-6196 GCA_964450175.1 uncultured bacterium
ATTAACGCGGTAGAGAATTAACGGTTTGTTTTCCGCCCGGGGGCCGCCCATGAAGGTCAGCGTTTTCTTTGACGGTCAGAACTTCTACCGGTCTCTTCAACGCTACGACGAATCGCTGCGCGTCGACTACGATCGGCTCGCCGCCTGGATCACCCAGGCCGCCGGCGGACCCGGCGCGATCTTCGCGGGCGCCCACTACTACGTCGGCGTGTCGTCCGATGCGCCGCCGCTGGTCGAGGGCTTCCTCAAGGGCCTCGAGCTCCGTCCCGGTTACTTCGTCAAGCGCGAGCTGCGCGTGCGCCGCTCCGGACGCTGTCCGGCGTGCAGCGCCGACTACGAGTACACCACCGAGAAGCGGGTGGACACACGGCTCGTCGCCGATATCATCCAGTACGCGGCGATCGGCGCCTTCGATGCGGCCGTGCTCGTCTCGGGCGACGACGACTTCGTGCCGGCGGTGGAGGCGGTGAACGCGCTCGGCAAGCAGGTCTGGGTGGCGACGTGGTCGGCCGACGAGCTTTCCAAAGATCTGCGCGTGCGCTGCTTCGGGCAGATCCATCTGAGCGATGGCATCCCGGCGTTCAAGGTCGAGCGGCCGCGACCGTTCGAGCGTGCCCCGACCCGCATGGCGCCATCGCGCCTGGCGCGTCCGGCGGCGCAGCCGGCGTCGGGGGTGGCGCTCGAGCGCGCGCTTCAGGAGCTGCAGCGCGCCGAGGCCCGCCTGCCGCACGTGAGCCGCGGCTACTTCGTCATGCGCTGGAAGTCGCACCAGCTACCGCCGGTCGGCACCGACCGCGAAGCGCTCGTGCAGCAGTTGATCGGGGCCGGGCTCGCCGAGGAGTTCGAGGTCAAGGACGCAGAGGGCCGCAGCGTCACCGCGATCCGGAGTCGAGAGCCCAACGGCAACGTCCGGGAGCCCGACGGCAACATCGCGCTACCCGGATAGCGCCAACGTCGTATCGCGCTCGCGTCTTCCACCGCGCTCGCCGCTCGCCGCCCGGATCGAGCACACCATGGACCTCGCGTCGCGCTTTCCCGACGGGTTTCCGGGCTGGGTTCGGGAGCCCGAGCGTTATCACGAGGTTACGAGAGGTTGTTGCGGCGGTCCGTGAGGCGGTTACAATCAAATATATGAAGCGCGCGCTGCTGGTCGGCCTCTTGGTGCTCGTGGCGACGCCCGCCTGGTCGCAGAACTTCGAGATCAAGAAGCCTGCCCCGGCAACGCCCCCCGTGGAACGTGACTTCATCCCGCCCGGGCTGCAGGAGGAGACGCGGCCGGGCGACGCGGACCGCTATCCGCGTGGCGGCCAGGTCCAGCACGATCCCGCGTTCGTCGGCCCCATGTCCAAGCCGTACGAGACGCCGACATCGACCGGACGCTACGGTGTGGCCGGCTGGGTGTCGCCGACCACGCCGGTCGGCCCTCCGCACACCGGATGGAGCGAAGTCAGCGGCTACTTCGCGCTCGGGTTCTCCATGACGTGGGACGGGCCGCCGCCCGTCCGCCGTCCCGCCCCCGCTCCAAAGCCGTGAGTCGGTGACGCGACCGGACGCTCCCCTGGACGCGCGCGGCTGATGCCCTGGCTCCGGGGCAATCTCCACGCGCACACGACGTTCTCGGACGGCGTCAAGGAGCCGGAGCAGCTCGTCGCCGCGTACGAAGCGCTCGGCTACGATTTTCTCGCCATCACCGATCACGAGAACTGGATCGACGACCGCTACTGGAGCGCGATCCCGCGCGTCTCTTCGAGGCTTCTGCTCTTCCACGGCGTCGAGCTGAACTGGTCGCGCTTCGACCAGCACATCGGCAAGGTGTCCGGCGAGCGCGAGACGCTGCACGTGCTGAACCATCCGGCGCGCTACCGTCTCAACGTGTCCCAGACGCTCGAGCGCATCCGTCGCATCGGCGCCGGGGGGATCAAGCTCGACGCGATCGAGGTCACCGAGACCGGCCGGCGCCACCCGATCTACGAGTCGTCCGAGATCCCGCTCGTCAAGGTCGCGACCGACGACGCGCACGGGCCCATCCATTTCGGCCAGGCATGGGTCGAGGTCGACGCCCGGCGCAATCGCGACGCGATCATCCGCGCGATCCGGGCCGGCGACTTCCGGCTCGGCTTCGCCGGCGTCTAGTTCCCTCGGACCTCAAGGAGTCTTCGATGACGACGGTGAGGATCGGTCACAGCCCCGATGCGGACGACGCGTTCATGTTCTACGCGCTCACGGCCGGCAAGGTGAAGATTCCCGGGGTGACGATCGAGCACGTGCTCGAGGACATCGAATCGCTGAATCGCCGCTCGCGCACCGCGGAGCTCGAAGTGACCGCCGTGTCCTTCGCGACCTACCTGCTCATCGCCGATCGCTACCGCATGATGGATCCGGGCTCGTCGATGGGGAAGGGCTACGGCCCGATCCTCGTGGCGCGTGCGCCGGTTCCCCGAGCCGAGCTTGAGCAGCGCGTCGTCGCGATTCCCGGCAAGCACACCACCTCGGCGTTGCTGCTGAGCCTCTACGTCGGCGACCCGCCCCTGATCGAAGTCGCGTTCGACAAGATTCCGCAGGCCGTGCTGGACGGGCAGGCCGACCTGGGGCTCCTGATTCACGAGGGCCAGATTACCCACCAGACGATGGGGCTCACGAAGGTCCTCGACCTGGGCGAAGAATGGCAACGGGACACGGGCCTGCCGCTGCCGCTCGGCGTCAACGTGATGCGCCGGGACCTGGGCGAGGATCTGCATCGCGCGCTCTCGCAGGGGCTCCGCGACTCGATCGCGTGGGCCTACGCGAACATCGACGAGGCGCTCGACTACGCGATGCGCTACGGCCGCGGGATCGACAAGGAGACGTGCCGGCGCTTCGTGCTCATGTACGTCAACGACTACACGCTGGCGCTCGGCCCGGATGGCCGCGCCGCGATCGAGCGCCTGTTCGCCATGGCACACGCCAAGGGGCTGATCGCCGAAGTTCCTCCGATCGATCCGATCTGAGCGTTCTGCGACAGCGATGCGCCTCATCGGCCGTCTGGCTCTCGTCGCTCTCGTGCTGGCGTCGAGCGTCGCAGGCGCGCAGACCACCACGGTTCCCCGGATTGGCTACCTCGCCAACGGCAGCGCGGGGGAGGAGCACGTCGGCGCCGTCCAGATACTCCCGTCCCCGATGTTTTTCTCGCAGCGCCGCGCGCTCATCCAGCTCGCCGCCAAGTACCGGCTACCCGCGGTGTACGAGTTCCGCGATTACGTCGACGACGGCGGGCTCATGTCCTACGGGCCGAACACCGAGGAGATGTTCCGCGGCCTGGCGGGCTACGTCGACCGCATCTTGAAGGGCGCCAAGCCGGCGGATCTGCCGATCGAGCGCCCGACGACATTCGAGCTCGTCATCAATCTGAAGACTGCCAACACGCCCGGCGTGACGATCTCGCCGGAAATCCTCGGCCGCGCGGACGACGTGATCAAGTAGCGGCGCGGGACGCGTCGCTCAGTACCGCTTCAGGATTTCGTACTCGGTCGTACGCTGGGCGGGGGTGAAGCCGGCCTCGCGGATCAAGGTCACGATCTCGTCGACGCCGATCGTATTCACGAACGCGGCCGCCTTGTGCACGTTCTCCTCGAGCAGGGTTCCGCCCCAGTCGTCGGCGCCGAAATGGAGCGCGATCTGGCCGGTGCGCTTGCCCTCGGAGAACCACGAGGCCTGGACGTGGGGGAAGTTGTCGAGGTAGAGGCGCGAGGCCGCGAGCATTCTCAAATAAATGTTCGGGCCCTTCGGATGCTTGATCCATTTCTCGAGCAGGGTGTTGTTGGGCTTGAAGGACCACGGCACGAACGCGGTGAAGCCGCCGAATGCGTCCTGGAGCTCGCGGATCACGTCCAGGTGCTCGAGCAGGTCGTCGATCTCCTCGACGTGGCCGTACATCATCGTCGCCGTCGATTTGAAGCCGCGGCGATGGGCTTCGCGGTGCACCGCGAGCCACGTCTCGGGTCCGCCCTTCTTCGGCTCGATCCGCCGGCGCACCCGCTGGGACAGAACCTCGGCGCCGCCGCCCGGCAAGGTCCGCTGTCCCGCTTCCCAGAGTCGATCCAGGACGTCGCCGACGCTGAGATTCTCGACCTGCGCGACGGTCCGGATCTCCGACGCGGTGAAAAAGTGGGGAGTGACCTCGGGAAACCGGCGCCGCGTCTCCCGCACGATCGTCGTGTAGTAGTCGAGCGGCAGGGCCGGGTTGTGGCCGCCCTGGAGGAGCACGGTCGTGGCGCCCTTGGACGCGGCGAACTCCACCTTGGCCAGCACCTCTTCGACCGTCAAGGTGTACGCCTCGGGGTCGCCCGGCTTGCGGTAGAAGGCGCAGAACTGGCAGTCGGTGATGCAGACGTTCGTGTAGTTGGGGTTCGAGTCGATGACGAACGTGACGACCTTCTCGGGGTAGCGCGCGTAGCGCGCTTCGGCCGCGAGGGCGCCCAGCTCGAGCAGTGGCGCCTCCGCGAGAAGCCATCGCCCTTCGGCGCGGTCGAGCCGCTTGCCGTCGAGGACCTTGTCCCGGATGGCGTCGATCATCGGGCTAGGCCGCCACGCCCTCGCGATCCCAGACGCGGATCACGTTGTAGAGGGCGTCGCGCTCGACCGGCACCTTGCCCGCGTCGCGGATGATCCGGAAGAGCTGCTCGCGCGCGAGCCCGGCCGGCGTCTCGGCGCCCGCCATGTGCTGGACGCGCTCGTCCTCCAGGGTCCCATTCACGTCGTCGGCGCCGAAGTGCAGCGCGATCGACGCGGTCTCCTCGCCGAGGAGCACCCAGTAGGCCTCGATGTGCGGAAAGTTGTCGAGCAGGAGACGCGCGGCCGCGATGGTCCGAAGATTGTCGGCCGGCGGCGTCGAGCGCGGCACGAGCTTCGTCGTCCCGACCTGATAGGGCAGGGCGATGAAGGTCAGGAAGCCGCCGGAGCGGTCCTGCTGCTCGCGCAGCCGGATCAGGTGATCGACCCGCTCGGCGTGCGTCTCCACGTGGCCGTAGAGCATCGTGGCGTTGGTCCGGATGCCGAGCGAGTGGGCGATGCCGTGGATCTCGCACCAGCGGTCGCCGTCGGCCTTGCCGGCGTAGCGCAGGAGCTTGCTGACGCGCGACGAGAAGATCTCGGCGCCGCCGCCCGGCATCGTCTGGAGGCCCGCGGCCTTCAGCCGCGTGAGCGCCTCCACCGGCTCCACCTTCCAGCGCCGCCAGAAGTAGTCGATCTCGGCGGCGGTGAAGGCCTTGATCTGCACCCAGGGGCGCGCCGCGTGGAGGCCGCCGATGATCCGCTCGTAGTACTCGAACGGCCAGTCCGGATGGTGGCCGCCGACGATGTGGACCTCGCGAACCTCCTCGCTGACCATGCCGACGATGTCCTCGACCGTGTACTCGAACGCGCCGTCTTCGCCCTTCTTGCGCGCGAAGCCGCAGAAGGCGCACGAGAGCACGCAGATGTTGGTCGGCGAGATGTACCGGTTCAGGACGAAATAGGCGCGGTCGCCCTCGCGCGCGGTCTTGACATGGTCGGCCATGCGTCCGAGACCCAACAGATCGTCGGTCTCGAACAGCAAGAGGCCGTCCTCACGGCTCAGACGCCGGCCGTCGCGGACCTTGTCCCAGACGGCCGCCAGACGCGTGTCGGCAAAGTGCAATCGTTCCTCCCGGGGTGAGGCGTCTCGGTCGACCGAATTATACGGGCCGGCGCTCGCGCCGTCGAGATTTGGGTCAGAGGGCACGAGCGTGCTAGAACCACCTCATGCTCCGCACGACGATCGCCGGAAGCCTGCCCAAGCCCGCGTGGCTCGCCACGCCGGCGACCCTCTGGGCGCCGTGGCGCCTGACCGGCGACGCGCTCGTCGAGGCCCAGCGCGACGCGGTCCGGCTGGCCCTGAAGGATCAAGAGCTGGCCGGAATCGACATCGTCACCGACGGCGAGCAGTCGCGCCAGCACTTCGTCCACGGATTCCTCGAGCGGCTCGACGGTGTCGACTTCTCGCGCCGCGTGACGATCGGCATCCGCGCCGATCGCTACAAGGCCGAGGTGCCGACCGTCACGGCCCCCATCAGGCGGCGGGGCCCGATCCACGGCGACGAGGTCCGCTTCGCCCGGGCCGGGACGACACGAGCGCTCAAGTTCACGATTCCCGGGCCGATGACGATCGTCGACACACTCGCCGATGAGTACTACCGCGACC
>CAYVHH010000551.1:0-10079 GCA_964450175.1 uncultured bacterium
GACGCCAGGTACAGCACGCCGTACGCGACGTCCTCCGGCGTTCCGACGCGGCCCATCGGCAGCCGCCGCATGCGCTGCTCGAGCTGCGCCTTGTTCTCCAGCACGTCCTTGATCATGTCGGTCGCGATCGGCCCGGGATGCACCGAGTTGCAGCGGATGCCTTCCTTGGCGTGCTGCACCGCCGTCGACTTCGTGAACAGTCGCACGGCGCCCTTCGTGGCGGTGTACGCGGCCGTGAAGCCGGGCGCGCCGACCAGCCCCGCCGTCGACGAGATGTTGATGATCGAGCCGCCGCCGGCCTGGCGCATCGCCGGGATCGCGTGCTTCGTGCCGAGGAAGACGCCCTTGACGTTGACCGCCATGATGCGGTCCCAGTCCTCTTCCGACGTTTCTTCGATCTTCGAGCGGAAGAGAATGCCGGCGTTGTTGACGAGCACGTTCAGCTTGCCGTACGAGCTCACTGCGGTCGCGACCGCCGCGCGCCAGTCGGCCTCGCGCGTCACGTTGAGATGCACGTAGGTCGCCTTCCCACCGGAGGCGCGGATCTCCGCCTCGACTTTCTTGCCCTCGTCGTCGAGCACGTCGCCGAGCACGACGGCCGCGCCCTCGCGAACGAACATGCGGCCTTCGACCGCGCCCTGGCCGCGGGCGCCCCCGCTGATCAGCGCAACCTTGCCGTCCAGTCGTCCCATCGCGTGTCCTCCGACGCTACTGCGGATTGGTTCTCAGCCAGTCGATGTACGCCGCGATTCCGCTCTCCAGCGTGTGCTCGGGCTTGTAGCCGACCTCGGCCGCCCGACCCAGATCCGTCGCCGGATTCGTCGACGCGCCCGGCGTCTTCCCGAGCTTGAGCGCCGCGCACCGCGCGCCCGGCACCGCCTTGCGCACCGCCTCGAACGCGTCCCGGTTCGAGGTCGCGCGTCCCGAGGCGATGTTGTAGACGCGATGCGTCAGCTTCTCCGTCGTGTGCACCTGCTGGATGCCGCGCGCGACGTCCTTCACGTAGGTCCAGTCGGCCTGGTCGTCCTCGAAGATCTTGCCGTCGGGGCGGTCGTGGAAGTCGGGCTCGGTGTTGCGCGCGGCGCCGTGGCACATGCGGCTGATCGGGTTGTGCATGCTGTAGAAGAACGGGCCGTAGATGCTGCCGATCCGCAGCGCGACCACGTCGACCTTGGTCTGGGCCGCGTAGAACTGGGCGTGGATCTCCATGCCCTTCTTGAAGGCCGACACCTGCGTCGGCGACGTCACCGGCAAGGGCATGTCCTCGCGATAGGGCCCGTGCGGGATTCCGCCATAGACGCCCACGGAGCTGCCGAGCGAGACGCGTCTGAGGCCGAATGTGCGCGCGGCCTCCAGCACGTTCTGCAGGCCCGCCGTGTAGAGGTGATAGTCGGCCTGGGTCGACAGGCTGCGCGCCGGGGGCGCCATCAGATTCACGATGCTCTCGACCTGGTGGCGGCGGACCACCTCGAACACCTCGTAGGGGTTGGTCACGTCCATCTGCGCCACCATCACGCGCGTGCCGATCTCGCTCTTGAGCACGTCCGGGACGCGGCGGGCGCTGTGCTGCGAGAGCACCACGCGCTTGCCGACCTCCAGGAACCTCAGGGCCGTGTTCAGGCCGATGAACCCCATGCCGCCGATGATCAGAATCATGAGGCGCCTCCCCGGGCGTATGATGCGTGCTCTACCACATTTCGGGGAGGACGTCATGCGCGACGGAATCTTCATCGTCGACGGCGATGGCCACGTCATGGACTTCGCGCACCGGTGCTACGAGAAATACCTGCCGGAGCAGTACCGCCGCCGCATCGCCTTCTTTCCGGGCGCTCAGTGGGATCGCCGCCAGGCGCCCAACGGCGACCTCGGGCGTGACCCCGACACGCCGCAGGAGATGCTGGCCGATCTGGGGCAGGAAGGGATCGATCTCGCGTTCCTCTATCCCACGTCCGCGCTACGGATCGGTGAAATCCGCGAAGCGGAGTATCAAGCGGCCCTGTGTCGGGCCTACAACGACTTCATGGCCGACTGGTGCAAGGCCGCGCCGGATCGCCTGAAGGGCGTGGCGATCGTGCCCTACCTGGACCCGACCGAGGCCGCCCGCGAGCTCGACCGCGCCGTCTCGCGCCTGGGCCTCGTCGGACTGATGTTCCCGACCTTCATTCCCGGTCGCAACGTCGCCGATCCGTTCTTCTGGCCGATCTACGAGGAGGCCGAGCGCCTGGGCGTGCCGGTGGGCATGCACGCGTCGGGCAGCGAGACCGGCGATCCCTACCGGTTCAGCAATTTCCTGGCGGTGCACACGTGGACCCACGCGCCCGAGCAGATGATCTCCGTGATCAGCTGCATCTACGGCGGCCTCTTCGAGAAGTTCCAGCGGCTGCGCATCGGCTTCATGGAGTCCGGCGCCGGCTGGGTGCCGTTCTTCATGGAGCACATGGACGGCGAGTTCGAGAAGCGCCCGTGGGACGCGCCGCTCTGCAAGGCGAAGCCGAGCGAGTATATGACGTGCGGCCGCGCCTACTTCTCGTGCGAGCCCGAGGAGAAGACGATCCCGTACGTCGTCGGCTGGATCGGCGAGGACCACATCCTCTACGCCTCGGACTATCCGCACTGGGACAGCGAGTGGCCGCACACGGTCGACGAGCTCTTGCACCGGAAAGATCTCGAGCCGCGCGTGAAGGCGAAAATCCTCGGGCAGAACGCGCTTCGCTTCTACGATTTGAAGATATGAGTGACTTCCACGACAAGATGCACGCGGCCCACATGTACGGGCTCTGGGAGCTCGCGAGCCAGATGACGAAGCATCCCGAGCCGAAGGCGATTGCCTACATGTGGAACGCGTCGCTGATCGAGTCGCTCGTGCGTGAAGCCGGCGAAGCCGTGCCGGTCGGTGAAGAGCGCCGGGCACTCCAGCTCTTCAATCCCGGTCTCGACGGGCGCTGGGCGACGACCAACACGATGATCGCGGCGATCCAGCTCCTGCTGCCGGGTGAAGTCGCGCGGGCGCATCGCCACACGCCGACCGCGATCCGGTTCATCATGGAAGGCTCCGGCGGCTACACCGCGGTCGACGGTGAGCGCGTCTACATGGCGCCGGGTGATCTCGTGCTGACGCCGAGCTGGGCCTGGCACGACCACGGTAACGAGACCGACACGCCCGTGGTCTGGATGGACGGGCTCGACATCCCGCTGATCCAGGCGCTCAACGCGATGTTCTTCCAGATGTACGATCAGAGGCAGTTCCCCCTGACCAAGCCGAACAACGCCTCCGTGGCGCTGCACGGCCATGTGAGCCTGAGCCCCACGTGGGTCAAGGAGCGCCCGCAGTCGTCGCCGCTGTTGCTCTACTCCTGGGAGACGACATATCAGTCGCTGAACGCGATGCGCGACATCGCCGGCGACGCGTGCGACGACATCGCGCTCGAGTACACGCACCCGCAAACCGGGCGCGCGCTCCTGCCGACGATGGCGTGCTGGGTCCAGTTGCTGCGTCCGGGCATCCATCTGAAGGCCCACCGGCACACCGGCAGCGCCGTGTACTACGTGGTGCAGGGGACGGGCGAGACGATCATCGACGGCGTCCGGTTCGCGTGGGGGCGGGGCGACGTCATCGTGCTCCCGCCCTGGGCCCTGCACGAGCACGCGAACACGTCGCACGACGCCGCGATCCTGTTCTCGATCCAGGATCGGCCGGTCCTCGAGGCGCTCGGGCTCTACCGCGAGGAGGCCATGACGGACAACGGCGGCCACCAGAAGGTGGCCTCGAGCTTCAAAGTCTAGCGAGAGGCGATCAGCGCCAGCGCGCGAACGCCCAGCCGCCGCCCGTCCCGGCCGGCGTGCGATAGACCGGCACGTAGTCGAGCAGCTCCATCTTGAGCCGCGCCCGCTGCATCGCGCCGCCGAGCGCCACCCAGTTCAACGACTCCGAGGCGGCCGAGTACAGGCGATGGCGGGGAATGGACCGCAGCGCCGCCGCGTCGTTCCGCTCGAGCGCGCCGAGCAGCCCCCGGTCGAGCTCCTCGTCGACGACGAAGTGGCTGAGCCCGCCCGAGGCGATGATCGCGACCGACGCGTCGCTCTTCCACTCTTCGATGGCGCCCGCGACGGCCTCGCCGATCGCGAAGGAGCGCCGGGGCGTCGGCTGGTTCGGCAGGTAGCAGGTGTTCTGGAAGACCGGGAGGATCGCGCCGGGCTTGTTGTCGAAGAGGCGCTTGACGACGAACGAGAACGCGTGGGGCAGTCCCTGCGGCCGCGGCGGCGTCTCGCGCACGTAGTCGAGCTCGCCGTGCTTCGTCGGATACCGCCGGGCGACACGGCCGCCGTACGGCTGCTTCACGTAGCGCATGTGGGCCACGTCGAAGTCGTGCTCGATCAGGTACTCGATCAGATGGCGGCCGAATCCGCTCGCCACCGGAACGTCCATCGCCACGTCGCCGTAGCCGCGCCGGATGGCCTCGATCACGGCCGCCTCGCGAGAGCCCGGCGGCATCGTGCGGGGGATCAGCGGCGCCGTCTCGCCCCAGTAGACCGACAGGGCCGGCATGTTGTCCTCGAAGAACCACTCGTCCTGGTCGTCGCCGATGATCACAGTGACGTCCGGATTGACGGCGCGCAGGGTGCTCGACAGCTCGTCGAGCGCGCGCTGGCAGGCTTCGCTCTGAGCACGGTAGGGCTCTGCCCCGCGATACCCGGCCCGCGCCTGCGGCGAGATTGCGTCGACTGCGTCCGCGTACGGCATCACCAGCCCGTGCGGCGGAAACGCGAGCTCCGGATTACGTTCGTCGTTCTTGGCAAACGACGGCCAGAGCTCGGCGGGCAAGGTGAGCATGGGCGTGTGCGAGGTCGCGAGGCCCAGAACGATGTCGGCCATGATCGCTCCCTTAGCCCGCGGGTGTGCGGGCGTCGACGCCGGGCTCAGGCAGGCCCATCGCGCGGCGATACGCGGCGCGGACCTCTTCGGGCTGTCCCACCAGGAACGGAAACTCTCTACGGAGCGGCAGCCCCGGAGTTCGCTGGCGCGAGGTCTCGCTCTCGACCTTGGACGAGCCGTTCACGAAGAAGTCGCGGCCGATGATCGGCAGGCGCACGACGCGGTTCTTCTCCGCGTCGCGGATCACGCCCTTGGGCTCCTGCCCCTTCGCCACGCGCTCGGCGTCGTCGAGAATGCGGCGGCGCATCATGATCACGCCGCGATCGCTCTCGCCCAGATGCTCCTGCGTGCGGTCGGCGACCGTGCCCTGACCGACCCAGGCGACGAAGTCCTGGTTCATGATGTGCGAGGTGATCCAGCGGTCGGTCAGCGAGTCCTTGATGGGGCTGTACCAGTACGGGATGCGGTCCTGCCGGTAGGGCTCCATCTCGTTGGGCACGCGATCGAAGAACCAACCGACGCTCAGCATGTTCCCGTCGTCGATGGGCACGCGCCACTCGAAGTGGCCGCCCGTGAAGAGGCAGTTCGGCCAGAGGCAGCAGCGCCCGACCGTCCACAGCTCGTCCTGCTCGGACTGGCCTTCCAGAACGCGCCGGTAGGTGAAGCCGTACTCGAACTCCTCGAAGCCCACCTTCAGGTGCGTCGGCGAGCGCTCGCCCTCGGCGCCGCTGAGCGCGCGCGACCAGTTCGAGTGGAGCCACTCGAAGTGCACGGGGTCGATCGAGTTCTCCTGGCACTGGAACCAGTTGCACGGGACCTCGGCGAACACGATCTGTACGAAGCCGTTCTGCCAGGTGAAGGGCTCCCAGGTCGGCACGAGCGGCACGGGCGGCGGTCCGAGATAGGCCCACAGGAGTCCCGCCTTCGCCTCGACGGGGTAGGCCTTGATACGCACGCGGTCCTTGAACTTCGCCTCGGGGTGCGCGGTCTCCTCGAACGGCTGTTGCACACAGCGGCCGGTGTGGTCCCAGAGCCAGCCGTGATAGTGGCAGCGCAAACCGCAGGCGTCGGCCCAGCCGTACGACAAATCCGCGCGCCGGTGGGGGCAGTGTCGATCGACGAGCCCATACGTGCCGGCCTTGTCCCGGTAGAGGACGAGGTCTTCGCCCATGAGGCGGACGGGCTTCGTCGGCTTGTCGTCCAGCTCCGCGACCGCGGCGATCGGCATCCAGTAGCGGCGGAGCAGCTCGCCCATGGGCGTGCCGGCGCCGACTGCCGTCAATGCTCGGTTTTGCTCCTCGCTGAGCACAGACCGATTTTACCTCAGCAGCGGCTTACCCTCGGCCGAGGGCAGCGCCAGGCCGAGCCGCCGCGCGAGGGTCGGCGCGATGTCCCGCATGTCCACGAGCCCGAGCGAGTGCCCCGCGGGCACACCCGGCCCGACGACGAAGAACGCCGCGCGCAGCTCTGGAAGATCCGGCAGGTGGCCGTGAGTGCCGAACCGGCCTGTCTTCGAAACGATGGCGCCGTCGAGCCCCGTGCCGACGTACCAGCCGGGCTTGCAACCGATCAGGAACGAGGCGGTGGGAAAGCCGCCGCGCGCGTGGAGGGCGTCAGCGCCAAGGACCCGATCGATGCCGTTGGCCGGATCGGCCGCGAGCTTGTCGAGCAGCGCGCGCACCTCGCCGAGCGTCGCCGCGTCGGCCGGATCCTTCAACACGATGGCCGCCGACCCGCCCGCGGTCCAGGGCATGGCCTTCCAGGCGGTGACCGTCCGCCCGTTCGCGGTGATCAGCCCCGCGTCCCGGAACGCGGGAAAGGGGTTGAACTTGTGCTCGACCTTCACGAAGCCGTGGTCGGACACGATCGCCACGGACGCGTTGCCGGGCGCCAGGCGCTCGGCGGCGTCGCGGAGCTTGCCGATGACGGCGTCCTGCCGCTCGAGGACGGCGAAGCTCTCCGGGGAGAGCGGGCCGGTCTCGTGCTCGACGTGATCGAGCGCGAGAAGATGCAGGGTCAGGAGCTGCGGGCGTTTCTTCTCGAGCACGCGCGTCGCGAAGCTTCCGCGCCGCTCGTCGTGCTCGATGTCCTGGCCCCGCGGATACGGGCCGAGCTCCGCCTCGAGCTCGAGCAGGAGCCCTTCCGTCGCGAGCGCCCGGAGCAGCTTCGCATCCTCGTCGGTATTGGCGCGCCAGACCTCGGGGATATTCCACGTCACGCGCGCGCCCACGCTGACCGGCCACTGGATGCTGGCGGTCGTCATGCCGGCCTGCCGGGCCGCGTCCCAGAGCGTCGGCACCTTGATGTCCTCGGCGTACCAGTACCAGCCGCTCTGGTTCTTGCCGAGGGGGTCGAAGGTCGTGTTGGCGAGGATGCCGTGCTTCGTCGGCCACGCACCGGTGATCAGGGTGGTGTGGCTTGGATAGGTCACGGTCGGGATCACGCCGGCGACACCGTCCGCGAACGCGCCCTCCTTCAGGAAGCGGCGCAGGTTGGGGATCTTCAGCCCGTGCGTATCGGCGGCCGTCACGTAGTCGGGCCGCAGGCCGTCGACCGAGACCATGACGAGCATCGGCCGCGCGGCCTGGGCGTGGGCGGCGCCGTGCAGCATGAGCATCGCGGTCGCCACGATCAAGAGACGCAAGGTGATCATGATGGCGCACTATACGCGCCGCTCGACGCGAGCGTCTACCGCGTCGGGCGCCGCCAGCCGGCCTCCGGTATAGTTGGCACGCCGTGGCGAACGACGCGCTCGCGCTCGAGGAGATCGACGCCTTCTACGGCGACAGCCACGTGCTGCACCGGGTGTCCTTCCGTCTGGGCGAAGGGCGGTTGCTCGGTCTTCTCGGCCGTAACGGCGCCGGCAAGTCGACGTCGATCAACGTCATCGTGGGACTGCTGCCGCCGCGGCACGGCGCTGTCAGCGTCTACGGCCGCGCCGTCACCGGACGCACGCCCGAAGCCATCGCGGCCCTCGGTGTGGCGCTGGTGCCGCAGGGCCGCCGCGTCTTTCGAAGCCTCACCGTCCGCGAGAACCTCGCCGTCGCCGGGCGCAAGCCGCAGGGCGATTTACCGATGCTGTGGACGCTCGACTCGGTCGCTCAGCTGTTTCCGCGTCTCCGCGAGCGCGGCAAGCAGATCGCCGGCTCGCTTTCGGGCGGCGAGCAGCAGATGCTGGCCATCGGGCGCGCCCTGATGTCGAATCCGCGCGTCCTCTTGATGGACGAGCCGTCGGAAGGGCTGGCGCCCCAGATCGTGGGCGAGGTCATGGCGACCATCCGCCGTCTCAAGGCGCAGGGGCTGTCGATCGTGCTGGTCGAGCAGAACGCCAAGCTCGTGTTCGACGTGGCCGACGACATCGTCGTGCTCAACAGCGGGCGCGTCGTCGTCGAGGGCTCGGCGTCCGAGCTGTCTCAGCGTGGCCTCGACCTGCGCCAGCACCTGGGCATATATTGATCGGGCCATGAAACTCACCGTCGAGTTCCCGAGCGTCTCGTATCGCGAAGGTCCGCAGGGCGTCATGCGTCTGGCTCAGGCCATCGAGCAGATCGGGTACGACCACATCGACATGTTCGACCACGTCGTGATGGGTTACCCGATGGAGGGCCGGCCGCCCGGCCCGTACCCGGCGCAGATGCCGATCCTCGAGGCGCTGATGGTCCTCTCGTACATGGCGGCGGTCACCACGCGGGTGACCCTGGGCACCGAAGTGCTCGTGCTGCCGCAGCGGCACCCGACCCTGGTCGCCAAGCAGGTGAGCACGCTCGATACGCTCTCGGGCGGCCGGGTGCGCCTCGGCGTCGGCGTCGGCTGGCAGGAGTCGGAATACGAGGCCCTCGGCGAGGACTTCCATACGCGCGGCGCGCGCATGGACGAGATGATTCGTCTGCTGCGCACGTTCTGGAGCGACGCGCAGGTGGACTTCAAGGGCCGGCACTATCAGATCACGGCGATCGGGATGGAGCCGAAGCCCCCGCAGGGAAGCCGCCTGCCGATCTGGATCGGCGGCCGCTCGGACCGCGCGCTCCGCCGGGTGGGCGAGCTCGGCGACGGCTGGCTCGGCAACCAGATCGCCGACGCGGCCAACGCGCGGATCGTCATCGACACGATCCGGCGCCACGCCGAGGCGGCCGGGCGCGATCCGGCCGCGATCGGCCTGCAGGCGATGGTCGCGTCGCCGCCGCGGGACGCGGCGGGCAAGAAGTTCTACGTCGAGCACGACCGCGTCGTGGCACGCGTGGTCGAGCTCAAGGCGATGGGCTTCGAGTGGGTCGCCCTGAACGCGACCGCAATGTTCCAGTCCGGCGCGCGCTCGGTCGCCGCGCTGATCGACGTGCTGGGCGCGCTGCACACGAAGATCCGCGGCGAGGTCGGCTAGCGCGCGCCGTCGCGAGTCAGGCCGCGCGCTGAGCGACGTCGGCCGGCTTGCGGCCTCGGTCCCGCCGCCCGCTGAGCCACATCGCGGCCACGACGACCAGAAATCCGACGAAGGAAACGGCCGCGGCGACCGGGCCGCCGCGCGTGTCGAGCCGCAGATGCTGGTACGCGTGCCAGACTTCTCCCGCCGTCGAGATGAGCGCGCCCACGAACGCGACCGGGAAGGCGGCGCCGATCGGGGGGCGGCGGGCCTGGTCGATCAGCGCCCACGCGGTCGCGAGCAGGACGCACAACACGCCCACGTAGATCGGGATGTGTATCGTGCCCAGATGGACGGCCATCTGCTCGACGGTTCTCGCCTCGAAGTCGGAATGCAGAGCGTGCCAGACGATATCGACGATCAGGCCGGCGAGCTGGACGGCGAGTGCCGCCCCGATCAGCATCCGAGAGTTTCTCCGACGCGACATGCTGCGACCTCCTCGATACGACCATCGTACCGGACTGTGCTACCTTCCCAGGCACCGGGGCAGGGACGACTCCAGGTAGAGGAGACGGTATGGATTTCGAGGTCACGTACACCGAAGAGCAGCAGCGGTTCCGGCGTGAAGTGCGTGCCTGGCTCGAGACGAACGTGCCGGCCTCGGTGCTCCGGACGCCGACGTCGGCCGAGGACAACTACAGGCGCTACCTCGAGCTTCGTGACCTCGGTCGGCAGCTCGGCGCCAAGGGGTGGCTCTATCCCACCGCGCCCGCCAAGTACGGCGGCGGCGGGCTCGACGTCGACCCCGCGATCATCCTGGAAGAAGAAGTCGACCGCTTCGACCTCTCG
>CAYVHH010000552.1:0-16386 GCA_964450175.1 uncultured bacterium
TCTTCAGCGCCACCACGCGGCGGCGCAGCGCGGACTGGGCGCAATATGACCGGATCGCGGCGAGCGACAAGCGCGTCGCGATGGTAGTGCGTCCCGAGCACATCTACGGCTCGGCGCTGGCCAAGATGCGCGACGCGGTGACGAAGTAACCGAGCCCTTTCCCTCCGAAGCGGGAGGGCTCGGTGCGCGGGCGCGTAGCGCCGCCGATCAACGCTTGCGTGGACGCTTGTCGTCCGCGTGGACCAGGGCCACCGCCGCCTCGGGTGTGAGCACGCGGAAGGCCATGGTCTCGACGAGGTAGAGGCGGACGATCTCATCCGTGTGGTTCTGATAGGCGATCGATACGTCGGTGCCGATCGTCAGCTCGAAGTCGCCACCGCGCAGGCTCAGCACGACCGCGCCGTTGACCGCCGGTGCCCACACCAGCGGCCCGTCGACGAGCTTTCGCACCACGTTCAGAACCGGGTAGCCGCCGTCACCCACCGCTTGAGTGAGCCCCGTGTAGTAGCGCGGGCCCATGGCGATCGCATAGGGACCATCCACGCCGGCCAGCCGCAGGAGCCGCGTCGCCTCCGCGATGCTGTGCGGATAGTTCTGGAAGTCATCGGGAATCGGCAGGATGGGATGGGCCGACGCCTGGTCGATGCCTTCGATGCCGCCGTCCGTATAGCCGTGGAAGATCGCCGTGTCCTCGGCGTAGGCGATGCGCGAGGCCGCGTCGATCAGGGGCTGGAGCTCGGGATCCTCCGCTCCGCGCTCGACGGCGTCCATCTCCTCGCGCGCGAGCTCGAAGTACGAGCGCAGCTCGATCAGGGGCCGCGTCTGTCGGCGCGTGGCCTCGACGTGGTCGGCGGGTCCCCGGCCGAGCGGCTCTCGGCGCCCGGTGTTCACGGCGGCCGCGGTCGGGCCCAGGGGCCCGTCGAAGTCCACCAGCTTCCGCCCCGCGAGCTTCAGCTTGAGCACGCGGGTGGCCTCCGTATCGATCTGCTGCCACGCGGCGGCCGAAATCGGCGCGAGCTCTCGTTTCAGGTTGTTCATAGGCCCTGGCCGCCCTTCAGGCTGCCGATGCCGAGCGAGCCGTCGCTTCCGGCCGCGGACTCGGCGCCGCCGGCACCGCCGCCGGTGCTGGCTTGCTCTCGGACGACCAGCGACCCGGTCGTGAACAGGTACTCCTTGAGGTGCGCGTTCATGGTGGCGTCCCGCCGCCGGTACCACTCGAGCAGCATGGCGAAGTGCTCCTTCTCCTCGTCTCGATTGTGCGCGAGGATGGCCTTGAGGTCGGAGTCGGTGGCCGCATCGACGCGCTGGTCATACCAGTCGGCGGCCTCCAGCTCCTCCTGCATGGACGTGAGCGCCCGGTGGTTGTCGAGAGTCTCCGGCCGCAGCTTGCTTTCCGATTCGTGGTACCCCGCCGAGTTGGCCATTCTCGCTCCTTTGGATCAGGGGTTCGCGTGCGCCTGGATGCTGGTGGAGCGAAAGTCACGATACTCCCAGCGTGACTCGGCTTCAACGGCGGCGACCGTTTGACCTCTTCGGAGAACGGACGTACGTTCGGGACAGCCCTCGGCCGCCTAAAGGGGTCCGCGCCAGGCACGTAGCGGCGGCGAAGGACGAAGGAGGGGACCGTGGTCTGGGGAATGACGCTCGCGACGTTCACGGCCGTTCACGTCGTGCTGAGCTTGATCGGGATCGTCACGGGATTCGTGGTGGTGTTCAGCTTTCTCGGCGGTCGGCGGTTGCGCGTCTGGACCGGACTGTTCTTGTTCACCACGCTCGCGACGAGCGTCACCGGATTCGCCTTCCCGGTCGATCACCTGCTGCCGTCGCACATCGTGGGCGCTCTCTCGCTCGTGGTGCTCGCAGTGGCGATCATCGCCCTCTACGGGCTTCACTACCGGAGCATCTGGCGAGGCATCTACGTGGTGTGTATGGCCCTTGCGCTCTATTTCAACGTGTTCGTCGGTGTGGTCCAGGCGTTTTTGAAGCTCCCGGCGCTCCACGCCCTCGCCCCGCAGCAGACGGAGCCGCCCTTCATGGTCGCCCAGCTGCTCGTGCTCGCTCTCTTCATCGCGCTCACCGTCGTCGCCGTGAAGCGGTTTCGGCGCGAGGTGGCTGCTCGCGCCTGAGGGTTCCCGACCAGCCCGCCTCGACCTCAGCCCTGGCTGCCGATCAGCTTCTCGACGCGCGGATCGGGACAGAGCCAGATCGCCGCGACCACGACGTAGAGCGCGCAGGAGATCAGTGGTTGAACGAAGGCGAACACGATCGCCACGGCGTAGAGAGCCACCGAGATCTTTCCCTTGACGTCCTTGCCCAGTGCCTTCGCCAGCAGCGAATCCCTGGCGTGGATACGCAGGAGGACGCGGGTGAGAATGTAATACGCCGTCCCCGCGCCGAGCAGAACGGCGCCGTAGGCGGCGACGGGCAGTCGCGCGAAGTGGCTGGTGCCCACCCAGCCCGTGACGAACGGCACGAGGGAGAGCCAGAAGAGCAGATGCAGATTCGCCCACAAGGTCGCGCCGTTCACGTGATGCACGGCGTGGTACAGGTGGTGGTGGTTGTTCCAGTAGATCCCGACGAAGACGAAGCTCAACACGTAGGTCAGGAACACCGGCAACACCGGCAGGAGCGCCGCCGCGTCGGTTCCGTGCGGTGCCTTCATCTCCAGGACCATGACGGTGATGATCACGGCGATGACGCCGTCGCTGAAGGCTTCGAGCCGGCCCTTACCCATCGCGCGTCACGACACGATCCTACGCGACCGAGCGCGGAGCCGCCACGATGAGCGAGCGGCGGTCTCCATCACCTACGGGTGTCGAAACTCTCCTTGACGACGCCCGGCGCCTCCCCTAAGCTCGCGTCGGCGTTTCGGCAGCGAACCGACCGACGGAGTGGGAACGACCGCTCACCAGGAGGACCGCCCATGTCGGACGCGAGTCGCCAGCAATATCTACGCATCGCCCTGATTGTGTTCGGCGTGATCTTCACGTTCGGGATCTACCCGCTGGGTCTCGTGTGGCCGTCCGGCTGGACCTGGGGGCACGAGCACTCGCACTACCTGATGATGATCATCGGCGTCTACGCCACGCTGGGCGTGTTTCTCCTCATGGCGTCGCGGGACCCGGCGCGCAACACGAGCCTGATCTGGTTCACGGTCTGGTCGAGCGTGGTCCACGCGGTCATCATGGCGTACCAGTCGTTCGCCGACGGCGCGGAGCGCGGTCACCTGCTCGGGGACGTCCCGGCGCTGTTGCTCGTCGCCATCGTGCTCGCGGTCCTGACCCCGCGCACGGCGCACTGATCGCGAGGCGATCAAGAGCTCTCGCCAGCGTCGGCGGGACCGCTATCCCTTGATGCTGCCCAGCGTCAGCCCTGCCGCGATGTAGCGGCGGACGGCAAAGAAGAGAGCAATCGGCGGTAGCGCATAGATGAGAGAGGCCGCCACCGGGTAGTTCCACGGCGTGTCCTCGTTGTCGAAGAACGTCGCGAGCGTTATCGCGACAGTCTTGTTCCGGGGAGAGGACAACAGCATGAACTGGTACAGATACTCGTTCCAGGCGGTCAGCAGCGCGTAGGTACCGACCGCTGCCAGTGCCGGCGCCATCAGGGGCAGATAGATCCGCGCATAGACCTGGCCGGGGGTCGCGCCGTCGACCCGCGCGGCCTCGTCGAGCTCCATCGGGATCAGTCGACCGTACCATTGCAGGATCAACACCGCATAGGGGACGGCGAAAGTCACGTCCGCTGCGATCACCGCCCACAAGCTGTCCATCAGCCCGTACTCGTGCATCAGCCGATAGAACGGGATGACGAGGAAGTACGCTGGAACGGTATAGAAGAGGAGCGCGGTGGTGGAGATCACCCCGCCCTTGCCCAGTCGCATCCGGCCCAGGGCGAAGCCGGCCAGCGAACTGATCAGCACGGTCAGCGCCATCGTCATGATGCCGATGAAGAAGCTATTGCCGAGCTGGTGCCAGAAATCTTGGAGGTACCAGTACCGCTGGAACAAGACCCCACGGAAGGCCTCGAGCGTCGGGGCAGTCGGCCAGATGTCGCCAGTGAACTCGGTAGTGCCCTCGGGGTCGAGGGCGATCAACATCATGTTGTAGACCGGCAGCAGCCACCAGATCAGCAGCACGACGGCGAGCACGACGGCGCCCGCGTCGCTGACGAGTCGGCGCAGTCGGCGGCGCCGCAGACGCGACGCCCGGCCCCAGGCCAGCGCGACACTCATAGCTGCACCTCGCTCGCTTGCAGCCGTCGGATCAGAAGGACCCCGAGCGCGACAATCACGGGCAGGGCCGCCATGACGGCGGCGACGCCGAGTTCGGGTTTGCCATGGTCGAACAGGTATTCGACGCCCAGCGTTGCCAACACGTCCGTCGAGCCAAGGGGTGCGCCGCCGGACACGAGATCCACGGTGTTGAAATCGCCGATCATCCAGATCGCCGAAAGCAACGTGCAGACGAGATAGAGATTCGCCAGCAGCGGCACCACGAGATGGACGAAGCGGCGGAAGCCGCCAGCGCCGTCGATATCGGCCGCGTCGTAGAGATCCTGAGGAATCGCCATCCGCCCCGCTAACAGAATCAGGGTCCAGAATGGCATCGTCTTCCAGGTGGAGGCGACGATGTTGGCTCCGAGCGCGAGCCAGTAGTGAGTCAACCAGTCCGGACCATATATGCCGAACAGCTTTTCCAGCAGGCTGTTCAGGAACCCCCAATACACCATCATCCAGTGGAAGGAGATGAAGCCGGTTTGCGCCGGCAGCGCCCAGGGCAGCATCGAGACGACCAGCATCGCCTTGACCCACCGGCTTCGGCGCATGAAGAAGCCGGACAGCAGCAGGGCGAAGAACAAGCTGGTGTTCACCCCGATGCCGACATAGAGCATGGTGCTGACGACCGCGTCCCGGTACTCATCGCTTGCAAACAACGTGAGGTACAGCGATGGGCTGCTTGCCATCCAAAGCCCGTAGGCGAGCGGATAGATGGCAAAGGCCACCAGGACCGCCGCGTAGGGGACGATGAAGGCGATCGCCCAGGTGAGCTCGACGCCGGGCAGGTAGCGGCGCCAGGACCGTTGCCGCGGTCGGTTGAGCGTGCCGGGCCCGGCTGCAAGAACCTGCTGCGTGCTGCTCACAGCCGTGTCCTCACCTCTGCCCGACCGGGCGTCTCGCGAAGGTCGCTCCGCGGGGGATAGCGGCGAACGACTTCCAGGATCTTGCCACGCGCCGCCACCCATCCCTGACCTCGGACGCGGCGCGCGGCAAGCCTGGCGGTAGCGCGTCAGCCCTTGACGCCGCCCATGGTCAGGCCGGCGGTCATGCGCCGGCGGAACGCGTAGTAGATCGCGATCGGCGGCAGCGCGTAGATAATGGCGGTCGCCATCATGTAGTTCCACGGCGACTGGTCGCTGCTGAGGAACTGCGCGAGCGCCACCGGCACCGTCATGCTCGCCTTCGACGAGAGGAGCAGGAACTGATACAGGAATTCGTTCCAGGCGAGCAGCATCGCGTAGGTTCCGACCGCGACCAGCGCCGGCGCCATCAGCGGCAGGTAGATCCGCAGATAGATTTGCAGCGGCGAGGCGCCGTCGATGCGCGCGGACTCGTCGACCTCGATCGGGATGCTCCGGCCGTATTCCTGGAAGACGAAGATCGCGTACGGCGTCGCGAACGCCACCAGAGCCGCGATCACCGACCACAGATTGTTCGACAGACCATAGTTCTGCATGATCCGATAGAACGGGATCGCCAGGAACGACGCCGGGATCACGTAGGTCAACAACGCGGCGTTGCTCACGAGCCAGCCGTGGCGGATGCGCATCCGGCCGATCGCAAAGCTGGTCAGCGAGCCGAACAGCAGCGAGAAGAACGTCACCATCGCGCCCATGTAGAGGCTGTTGCCGAACTGATGCCAGAAGTGCTCCAGATACCAGTGGCCCTGGGTCAGCACGCCCCAGAAGCTCTCGAACGACGGGACCCTCGGCACAATGTGATCGGTGAACACGTCGCCTTCCGGCTCGAGCGAGATCAGCACCATGTTGTAGATCGGCGCGAGCGACCACACCACGATCACCGCGGAGAGCACCACCGTCCCCGCGTTGCGCAGATACCGGCGGAGGCGCACGGAACTGTGGGCCCGCGATAGGGTACGAGATGACAGCCTCGCGTCAGCCGCGATCGTGCTCATAGCTGCACCTCCGCAGTCCGGAGCTTGCGCATCAGGATGATGATCAGCGGGATCACCAGCGGCAGCGCCGACATCACGGCTGCCACGCCCAGGCGCGGCTGAGCGATCTCGAAGGCGTCGCGGATGCCGAGCGTCGCCAGCACGTGCGTCGAGTTCGCCGGCCCGCCCCCGGAGACGAAGGTGACGGCGTTGTAGTCGCCGAGCAGGAAAATCGTCGAGAGCAGCGTGGAGATCAGGTAGAGGTTGGCGAGTAGCGGGAAGGTGATGTGGACGAACCCGCGAACCCCGGTCGCGCCGTCGACCTTGGCGGTGTCGCGGATCTCGAGCGGGATCGCCATCCGGCCGGCGAGCAAGATCAGCGTCCAGAACGGCGTGAATTTCCAGATGTGGGAGAGGATGACCGCGGCCAGGGCCGTCCAGCGGTCATTGAGCCAAGACGGCCCTTCGACGTGGAAGAGGGTGTAGAGCGCGTTGTTGAGGAAGCCCCACTCGCCGTTCAGCATCCAGTGGATCGAGATGTAGGTCGAGATCTGCGGCACCGCCCAGGGCAGAACGAAGATCAGCAGCAGGACCTTCATCCACCAGCCCGGGCGCATGAAGAACCCGGACAGCAGCAACGCCAGGAACATCTTCACGTTCACGCCGAGCGCCAGATAGAGGACAGTGTTCACGACCGTGCTCTGGTAGATCGGGTCGGCGAACAGCTCGCGGTACAGGCTCACCTCGCTGCCCATCCACAGCCCGTAGACCACCGGGTAGGCGACGAAGGTCAAGAACACCGCGATGTACGGCACGACGAACGCGACGGCCCAGGTGTACTCGCCGCCCTTGAGGCCGCCGCGCAGGGAGCGCGAGAGCGTGCGACGCAGGATGGCTGGGCGGCCGATGTCGACGACGGATGCGCCGTTCATTGGATGGGCCTCCGCTCTCACGCCTTGTACTTGGCGAAGATCTCGTCGATGCGCTTGAACGCCTTGTCGATCGCCACTTCGGGTTTTACACCGTCCTTGGCCACGTCGATCATCGCCATGCTCCAGACGTGCTGGGTGCGGACTTCCGCCATCGCGACGTTGTGCACGTAGTAGTCCGACAACGTCGGGCCGAGGAGTCCCTGCTGGACATAGCCCCGCAGGTGCGGATCCTTCGGGTCCTGCCAGAACGGGCTCTTGGCGAGGGACGGCATGACCGGCAGCCAGCGGCCCAGGCCAAGCTCGACGAACTCACCGATGACCTTCGGCTGGATCAAGTACTTGAGGAATTCCTTCGCCACCGTGACGTTCTTCGCTCCCTTCGGAATCAGGCCCTGGGTGACGCCGACAATGCTCGGCACGGTCTTGCCCGCGTTGTCGGTCGGATAGCCGATGCCGTGGGTGACCATGTCCTTGAAGTACCAATCGGGGTGCTTCTCCTTGACCGCGACCTCGGTCGAGAGGGTTCCGTCGACGTCCATCACCATGAGCTTCGCGTGGAAGGCGTTGTTGTCGTCCGCGTCGTTCCAGTTGATCGCGCTCGGCGGCACGTAGCCGTCTCGATAGGCGCCGCCGAGGTAGGCCGCCGCCTTGATGGCCGCCTGCTTGACCTTCGGGTCGTCGAGATGCAGCTTGCCGTCCTTGGTGACGATGTCTTGACCGCCGTAGGCCAGGAGAAACGCCATGAAGAGGTTGTAGGGATCGACCCCGTTGGCCGTCACCTGGAAGCCCAGGCCGTAGACCTTGCGCTCGCCCTGCTTGCGCAGGCTGTCTTGCACCTTCTTGAAGAAGTCGAAGTACGCGTCCCACGTCTTCGGGATGTCCTCGATCTTGAAGCCGGCCTTCTCCACCAGCGGCCGCCAGATATGGCACGGGACGACCGCGGCCCTCAACGGTACGCCGTAAGTGGCGCGCTTCTTGGTGACGGCGTTGTAGCCCTGAGCGGACTCCAACGCGGTCTCGCTGAACATTGCCTTCTGTGTCTCCACCACGTCGCCGACGTCGATCCACCGGTCTTGCCAGGCGTAGATCTGCAAGATTTCATTCGGGTTCGAATCGAGCACGTCGGGGACGACCCCGCTCGTGAGCGCCGAGATGATCTTTTGCCGTTCCGGCGCGAAGGGGATGATGCTCAGCTCGATCTTGTTGCCGCTTGCCTTCTCGTAGTCGGCGACGGACTTGCGCAAGGCCACGTCCTCATTTTCGACGAACCCCTGCGCGAACCACACGCTCGCGGTCGTCGCCGCCGCGCGTGCGATGTGGGGCCCCACAAAGGGGCGAGTCGCCGCAAGCGCCAACGATCCACGCAACACCGAACGCCGAGTGAGATCGGTCATGGCTCTCTCTCTCCTATCGTCCGCGAACGTTGAGGTGGACGCGCCCGTCCTCGATTATGTCGTCCAAGCCGAGTGCGGCCTCCGGCGGCCGAAACCAGCACCGGCCTTTCAAACCACGTCCCTTACAGATGCGGATACGACATGTGACAGCACCTGTCAAGAGGGTGAATTCCGTGGGCATCATCTCGACTTCAACATCAGGTTCTCGGAGGGCGCCGAGTACGCATGTCCGGTGATCAGTCCGAGTCCGGGCTCGGCGACTCGCGGCCCGACGGCCCACCGGCGACGCCGTGTCCTTGACCCGATGACGATCATCCCTTGCGTACGAGCCGCCTAGCAAGGCGGATACCAGATTCCTTTCCCGCTGCCGCCGGCGCCGGAAGCACCGTGTGTTCACATTCCGCGGACGCGGCGATCGGCGCGAACCGCCAGATCACGACACGACGTCGCCTGGACGACAGACTGTCGCGATCACGTTTCTGTGCTTGGAGCCACAGCGCGCCTTGAAGAAGTCCGAAACACGGCCGGGCGGTGTCGGTCATGACGGGCCGGATGCGGCGATTGGACGCTTCCGATCGGCTGTGGCACGATCGGTCTTCGGGCGACGCGCCTATACCCGGAATCGAGGAGGAGTCGTCTGCTGACCGTGGAAGCCGCGCAGAAGGAGTTCGACCCGGCCGGCGTCTATGTCAACACCGCGAGCATCGGACTGCCGCCACGGCGAGTGGTCGAAGCCCTTGGGGACGTGATCGAGACATGGCGGACCGGCCGCGCCGAGGCCGCCGACTACGACGCGATCGTCGACGGCGCGCGCCGGCAATTCGCCGGCCTGGTCGGGGTCTCGCCCGATCGCGTCGCCATCGGCAGCCAGGTCTCGACGTTCAGCGGGCTGGTCGCGGCGGCGCTGCCTGACGGCGCACACGTGCTGGCCGCCGACGAGGATTTCACCTCCGTCCTGTTTCCCTTCCTGGCGCATGCCGATCGTGGTGTTCGCGTCGAGACCGTCCCGCTCGATCGTCTGGTCGAGGCCATCCGCCCAGGCGTGCATCTCGTCGCGGTGAGCGCGGTGCAGTCTGCAGACGGGCGGGTCGTCCCCGGTGGCCTCGAGGGCTTTGCCCTGGCGGCCGCCGCGCACGGCTGTCTCACGTACGTCGACGCCACGCAGGCAGTCGGCTGGCTGCCGTTCGACGCCGGTCTCTTCGACTTCGTGTCCTGTGCCGCGTACAAGTGGCTTCTGTCGCCTCGCGGGACGGCCTTCGGCGTGGTGCGGCCGGAGCGTCTGGACATGGTGCGGCCGCTCTACGCGGGCTGGTATTCCGGCGACGATCCGTGGACCTCGATCTACGGGGCGCCTCTGCGATTGGCGAAGGACGCGCGCCGGCTCGACATCTCGCCCGCGTGGCTGTCCTGGGCCGGGACCGTGCCCGCGCTCGAGCTGCTGCGCGAAGTCGGAGTCGCCGCGATCCATCGCCACGATGTCGGGCTGGCCAATGCGCTGCGCCGGCGGCTCGGGCTGCCGCAAGGAGATTCGGCTATCGTCACGGTGACGACTCGCGGTGGCCTCGAGCGGCTCCGCGTCGCCGGCGTCAAAGCATCGATCCGGGCCGGCGCGGTGCGGGTGTCGTTCCATCTCCACAACACCGAGTCCGACGTGGACGCCGTGGCTCGCGCGGTCGGGGGCTGACCAAACCTCGTCGCGGCGTCGATCGGACGGTTCCGTTGGCGTTCGCCTGGCGGTGCACCCACGAGCTCCGGGAGGTCGACATGGACTGCTGCGGCCGCATGGTCTCGCGTCGGAACTGGCTGTGGAGCACACTCCTGACGTCGGCGGCTTCGCTGGTCGCGGGCTGCGCGGCTCAGCGTGGCGACGGTGGCGCGGCGGCGGCGTCGGACCCCTCCGAGGCCGCTCGGGCGGTGCTCAGGGACTACATCTCCGTCGACGTCCACAGTCACGCCGGTCCGACCGGCGTCATTTCGCGCGGAACGCCGAATGACGATCTCGCGCGCGGCATGCGCGCCGGCGGGATGGCGACCGTGTGCCTCGCAGACGTTCCCGACGGTCCGCTGCTCGGTCGCCGACCGAACGGCTCGCTCGGGGCGACACGCAGCGCCGCCCCCGGCGAGCTCTACCAGTACCACCTGGACCGTCTGAGCTGGATCGACGAGCTGGTCGCCAAGCACGGCGTTCGTCGCGCGCTGACGGCCGCGGACCTGAACGCCGCGCACACGGCGGGGCAGCCGGCGATCGTCGAGGACATCGAGGGGCTCGACTTCCTGGAGAAAAAGCTCGAACGGCTCGAGGAGTCGTATCAGCGCGGCGTGCGCCACATGCAGCTCGTCCACTACACGCCGAACGATCTGGGCGATTTCCAGACGGGAACGGTCACCCACAACGGGCTGACGCCGTTCGGCGCCGACGTGATCCGCGCGTGCAATCGCCTCGGTATCGTGTGCGACGTGGCGCACTCGACCGAGGACATGGTCAAGCAGGCGGTGAAGGTGTCGACCAAGCCGCTCTTGCTGTCGCACACGGCACTGCTGGGCTCGAGAGCCCAGGGTCAGACGCCGCTGGCAGCGCGCCAGGTGAGTCGTGACCACGCGCGCGCCGTCGCCGAGACCGGAGGCTCGATCGGCGTGTGGCACTTCTTTCCGTCGCTCGACCGCTACGTCGACGGCTTGAAGGAGATGGCGGACGTCGTCGGGGCGGACCACGTGAGCATCGGCACCGATCAGCAGACCGCGCCGGGCAGCCTCCAGGACTACGCGCAGTTCACGCGGCTGGTCGAGGCGATGCTGCGCGGCGGCTTCACGCCGGCCGACGCCGGCAAGGTGATCGGCGGCAACTACCTTCGGATCTTCGCGGCGTCCGCGGGCTAAGGCGACCAGTCGCCCATGGGCGCGATGGACGAGATCCGACACCTCGTGGTTCTGATGCTCGAGAACCAGTCGTTCGACCGGCTCCTCGGGTATCTCGACCTGGGCGACCGCACGCAGGAGCTCGCGGGGCTCACGGGAACGGAGACGAACCCCGTGTCCCCGCCGACCGACATGACGCCGGTTCCGGTGACGCGTGTCTCGGCGCCGAGCGCGTACGTCACCGACCCCGGCCCGGGCCACGATTTCGAGGACGTCAACCAGCAGCTGTTCGCCGACCGGGCGCCGTCGGACACGAGCGCTCCCAGGAATGCCGGGTTCGTCCTCAACTACTCGCAGCAGACCGACTCCGACGGCCGCCGCCTCGGGGATCGCGGGCGCGGCATCATGCAGTGCCTCGATCCCGCGCTCGTGCCCATTCTCACCACTCTGGCGCGCACCTTCACGGTGTGCGATCACTGGTTTTCGTCGGTGCCGGGACCGACCTGGCCGAATCGGTTCTTCCTGCACGCCGGGACCGCCAAGGGCTTCCTCGTCACGCCGGAGACGCCCGGCCAGTTCGTCTCACAGTTCTGGACCTCGCCCTACGACATGCCGACGATCTTCGAGAACCTGACCGAGCGGGGACTGACGTGGACCGTGTACTTCGACGACTACGCGCAGGCCTTCGCGTTGCGGAGGCTTCATCCCTACGGCGATCGATTCCAGCGCTACGAGCAGCTCGCCCGGGACATCCAGAACGGGACGCTGCCCACGTACGCGTTCATCGAGCCGCGCTCGTTCAGCGCGCCCGGCTTTCCGGCCAACGATCAGCACCCGCCGCACGACCTGCTCGAGGGCGAGAAGCTCATCGCCGAGGTCTACGACACATTGCGGGCCGACGACACGCTCTGGCGTCAGTCGCTGATGGTCGTGCTCTACGACGAGCACGGCGGATTCTACGATCACGTGCCGCCCCCGCGGGCCGTGCCGCCCGACTCGTCGCGCGCGCGGCCCTCGGGCTTTTCGTTCGACCGCCTGGGCGTGCGGGTCCCGGCAATCCTGATTTCGCCGTGGGTCGCGGCGGGACGGGTCGATCACACGGTCTACGATCACACCTCGGTGCCGGCGACGATCAAGAAGATGTTCGGACTGCCGCGATTCTTGACGGCCCGCGACGCGGCCGCGAATACCTTCGACGGTAACTTCCTGCCGAGCGCGCGGAGCGTCCCGCTCACGAACCTGCGCGGCCTGGTCCCGGTCGCGCGCGCGGCCGCTCCGGCAGGCCGGACACTGTCAGCCTATCAGCGCTCCTTGCAGGCGCTGGCCCAGGCGATGGGCAATCCGCCTAGCTCGGCGGCCGGCGTCGACGAGGCCGCGAGGCATGCGCGGACGTTCCTGCAGCAGCCCCAGGCGCCCTAGCTCGGGCCGCCCGTCATCGCGTCTCGTGCGTCTTCCTGAGCAGCGCGAAGCCTTGTCCGGCGACCTGCCCGTCGGCCACCTCACGCAGCTCGGAGCGCTCGGGGAGATCCCGCAGCTTGCGCGTCGGGACCAACAGATCCGTCGATTCGACCCGGCGCGCGAACGTCGCGTAGTCCGTGGCGACCAGCACCGGCGTATCGAGATAGAACTCGAAGACGATCTCGGGAGCGTCAAGCGCGAACAGCGGCCCGCGCGCCTTGGTGGCCTCCGCGGCGATGCTCCGCCAGTCGGTGCTGCGCGCCTGGCGGGCCATCATGATCACCTGACCGGTGACGAAGGCCGCCGCGACGACGAGCCACACGGCGGCGAACGCCGGCGTGCGCCACCGCCATTGAAGCTTCGCGAGCCAGACCGCGACCAGCAGCGCCGCCGGAGCACACAGCGGCAGGTAGTATCGCCATCGCTGTCGGTGCGAGACGGCGACGAGCACGAACACGGCCGCCATCCACGCCATGACGAGGTACGTCTCGCGGCGACGCACCGCATCGCCAGGCCGGATGCTCGACCACAGCGCGGCGGGGACCACGATCGCCCATGGCAGCAGGATCGAGAGCGCCTGGCCGAACGCGTGGAGCACGCCGCCGTGTCCCCAGGGGCCCGAGGTGAAATAGGCGAGCACGAAATCCTGGGTCAGCACCTCCTCGACGAACACCGCGCCGCCGGTGGACGACGCCATCCATCCCCAGACGCCGACGCAGGCCGCGAGGAGGCCGATTCCGACCGGGGACACGAGGCGGCGCGGGCCGGTCCATCCGTAGGCGATCGTCTCGTAGACCAGCGCGACCCCGAGCGCCAGGAACCCCGCGGGGCCCTTGACCCAGAAGGCGACTCCCACCAGGGCGTAGAAGGCGATCAGGGCCCGAGGGCGGCCCTCGAACTCGGCCATCATGAAGGCGACGATCGCCGACGCGACAGCGAGGGAGAGCACCATGTCGGGAACGGGCGAGCGCGCGAGCGAAAAGACGCCGGCCGTCGTCACGCTGATGAGCCCCGCGGCAACGCCGACATCGGGACTGAACAGGCGGGCGCCGATCCAGTAGGTCGCCGCGACGAGGCCGAGGGCGGCGAGCAGCGACGGCAGCTGGGCTGCCCGCGGAGTCACGGCGCCGGCGGGCCATGCGGCGAGCGCGATGAGCCAGGCGTGAAGCGGCGGCTTGTTGAGCATCGGCGCGCCGTTGATCTCCGGCAGCAGCCAGTGGCCATGCCGCACGATGTCGCGCGCCATCAGCGGAAAGCGCGTCTCGTCGTTGGTCGTGTAGACCCGCGCGCCGAAATCGAAGAACAGGAGCACGGCGCTGACGGCGATCAGAACCGCGAGCTGACGGAGCGAGAGCCGACCGTCAGCCCCAGCGTTCATTGGGTAGATAGTGGTCGCACCAGGCGTCGAGCATCAGGAGAGTCCAGAGTACCTTGCGGTGGTTCCGTCGGCCGCTGACGTGCTCGGCGATGAGCCGTGACACGGTCGCGGGCTCGAAGAGACCGCGCCAGGCGATTCGCTCGGGCGCCAGTCGATTTTCGAGGATGTGGCGGAGCGGTCCCCGCAGCCAGGCGGCGATCGGGACGCCGAGGCCTTGCTTGCGACGGGTGACGATATCGGGCGGAAGCAGGTGGCCGACGATGCGCTTGAGGAGATACTTCGTCGTCAGGCCACGGATCTTGAGGTGCCCCGGTATCTGGCAGACGAGCTCGACCAGTCGATGATCGAGGAGCGGCGCGCGCACCTCGAGACCCGCGGCCATCGTGGCGCGATCCGCGGCGACGAGCGTCTGGTCGGCCAGATAGAAGCGCGAATGGTGGTAGATCATGCGCTCGATGGGATCCCTGGACCCCGACTCGTCGATCGCCATCGTCAGCTCCGCGTACGGGTCGAAGCTGCGCAGGGCGCTCTTGACCCCCGCCGACAGGAGGCGTGCGTGCTCTGGGGGCGGTAGCCCACCGAGCAGGAGCTGCGTCCGCACCTCGGGCTCGTAGGGCAATGCGCGCACGAACTGCTTGAGCAGGAAGTCGAGGCTCCCGTAGCGTCGCGACGAGGGCAGTCGATCGACGATCGCGCGGACGCCGTCCAGGACCGCCTGCGGGATCGCCGCCCGCAGCCAGCGCGCGGGGCGATCGGCGAGGAAGGTCGGATAGCCGCAGAAGAGCTCGTCGCCGCCGTCGCCGCTGAGCATCACGGTGGCCGCTTCCTTGGCCGCCAGCGCGAGCGCGTATCGTGGCAAGAACGACGCGTCGCCCAGCGGCTCGTCGAGAAGCGCGCCGACCCGTTCCATGAGCGCGGCCGCGTCCCGAGGACGGAACAGGATCGCGTGGTGCTCGGCCCCGCAGTGCTCGGCGACCTGCCGCGCGAGCCGCCGCTCGTCGTAGGTCGGCTCCTCGAAGCCGACGCAGAACGTTTTCAAGACGCGGGGGCTCGAGCGCGCGGCGAGCGCGGCGATCGTGCCGGAGTCGATGCCCCCGCTCACGAAGATCCCGACGGGCACGTCGCTCACCAGGCGGGTCGTGACCGCCGTCTCGAGCGCGCCCAGGACCCGCTCGCGCCATTCGTCCTCGGTCACCGCCGGCTGGGGCGCGAAGCGCATTTTCCAGTACGGCTGGAGCTGCGGCTTGTCGCCGGGCGACACCACGAGGACGTGCGCCGGCGGGACTTTCGCCACGCCGGCCAGGATCGAATGCGGGGCCGGCACGCACTCGAACACCAGGTAGCGCGAGAGCGCTTCGAGGTCCAGGGCGCGGGGAACGTCCGGGTGCCGCAAGAGCGCCCGGAGCTCGGAGCCGAAGACGAAGGCCTCCGGACCGGCGTGGTAGTAGAGCGGTTTCTCGCCCATCCGATCGCGGGCGAGCACGAGACAACGCCGCGAGCTATCCCAGATCGCGAGCGCGAACATCCCGTCGAGCTCGCGCACGCAGTCCTCGCCCGCCTCCTCGTACGCGTGCACGATGACCTCGGCGTCCGAGCGCGTCCGGAAGTGGTGCCCCCGGCGCTCGAGTCGCGTGCGCAGCTCGGCGAAGTTGTAGATCTCGCCGTTCAGGACGACGCGGACGGTCCCGTCCTCGTTGGCGATCGGCTGCCGGCCCGTGTCGAGATCGATGACGGCGAGCCGACGGACGCCGATGGCCGCCGCGTCGTCGACGTATTCGCCCCAGTCGTCGGGGCCGCGGTGACGCAGCGTGTTGACCATGCTGTCCAGGATCGACTGCCGATCGGGCCGCGGGGGGTGTCCGAGGAAGCCGGCAATCCCACACACATGGTGAGGATAGGCGCTGAAGCTTACAGGAACCTTACGGCGTCATTAACCCTGTGAAAGGTTCAGTCGGCGGCGGGAAGCGGGAGGGCGATCGTGAAGGTGGAGCCCCCGCCGGGTGCGCTCGAGACGTCGACCCGGCCGCGGTGCGCCATCACGATCGCTCGAACCAGGCTGAGCCCCAGCCCGAGACCGCGCTCGGAACGGCTGTGGGCGCCGCGGTAGAGCCGATCCCAGATTCGCGAGGCCTCGTGAGCCATCACCCCGATCCCGGTGTCCCTGACGCTGATGATCGCCTGGTTGTGCCGCCGGG
>CAYVHH010000553.1:0-15419 GCA_964450175.1 uncultured bacterium
CCTGATCCCCGACAGCTAAGCCCCCGAACCACCCACCATCTACGAACAGCGATCCAGCTGTCCCCGATCTCGCAGACCCTCGACGTAACTCGCTCTCCGACGTGTGTGGCACGGTGAACCGGGCGACGTCGGGAGGGGGCGGGGGCAGCCCTCCGCGACCTGTGTTGTCAGGGTTGTCCCGAAGTGGCGCTCCCCATGAGTCCACTCCGAGCTGTTGCTACCAGGTCGCGGAGGGCTGCCCCCGCCCCCTCCCGACGTCGCCCGCCGACGCGGGCGCGCCAAGCAAAGAGCTAGACGGTGTAAGTGCGATCCTGCTCGAGCATCGAAATGCGAGAGGGATCGATGCGCGCCAGCTCCTCGCCAATCTCCTCGTGAAACTGCGGCTTCACGTGGAAGATCCAGACCGGGACGTCGGGCGGCAGCTTGTCGAGCTCGCGACGGATCAGCGCCGGCGTCATGTGCTTGGCGACCTGCGCGAGCGGCCCCAGCCGATTCGGGAAGGCGCACTCGAGAATGATCGCGCGGATGCCTCGCAGGCTCCGGGCCGCGTGCCAGAGCGCTTCGGTTGGGCCCGTGTCGCCCGAGTAGATCACGCCGGTCGATCCATCGTGGACGATGAGGCCCGCCGCCGGCACGGAGTGGCTCACGGCCACCGGCGTCACCCAGAGATCGGCGACGCGCTGCTCGACGTCCTCGATCAAGGACCGGAACTTCACGACGGGCACGTCGGGGTGGGGGATCTTGCTGAAGTCGGGCCACAGCACGTTGTTGAAGACGTTCGAGCGGAGCGCGGTGATCACCGGATCGATGCTGCTGATCGTCACCGCGGCGCCCACCTCACAGAACGCGAGCGTCTCGGTCAGGTAGACGAGTCCTGCGATGTGATCCAGATGCGCGTGCGAGACGATCGCGTGCTCGATGGCGAGCTGTTGCGGGACGGTCAGGGCGCCGGTGACCGAGCCGCCATCGATGAGGATCTTGTCGTTGACCAGGAAGGACGACGGGCGATGCCCCAGCCCTTCGCCTCCGAAGGCGCCGAGCACGCGAATTTTCATCGCCTCGACGATACTAACACACCGGAATCGTTGTAAGATGACCGCCAAGCGCATGGGCGACGAAACCTTCGATTATCCGGCGATGGCGCGGGCGTTGATCGTGGGCGACAAGGACACGGTCGCCCGGAAAACGCGCGAGGGTCTGGGTCTCTCGCTCGATCCCAAGGCGCTCATCTTCAAGGGACTCATCCCGGGCATGGACGTCGTCGGCGAGAAGTTTCGCCGCAACGAGTACTACGTGCCCCAGGTGCTTCTGTCCGCGCGCGCGATGTACGCGGGCCTCGACCTGCTCAAGCCGCTCATCACCGCGTCGGCGCGCGGCGGCGACTATCTGGGCATCGTCGTGATCGGCACCGCCCAGGGCGACCTGCACGACATCGGCAAGAACCTCGTCGCGATGATGCTCGAGGGCGCCGGGTTCAAGGTCGTCAACCTCGGCCGCGACGTCGCGCCCGAGGCGTTCGTGGCGGCGGTCGGTGAGCACGGCGCAAACCTCGTCGGCATCTCGGCCCTGATGACCACGACTATGCCCGCGATGAAGCGCACGATCGACGCGCTCATCAAGGCCGGCCTGCGCGAGCGCGTGAAGGTCATGGTCGGCGGCGCGCCGGTCAGCCAGGCGTTCGCCGACGAGATCGGCGCCGACGGGTACGCCAAGGATTCCACCCTGGCCGTGGTCAAGGCCAAGGCGCTGGTCGGCGCCACGGCGGGCGTCGCCTCGTGAAGGCGCGCGGCTGGGACATCGTCGAGCGCGTGCGCGCGGGCGAGACGCTCGTGTTCGACGGCGGCTACGGCACCATGCTGTTCGCGGCCGGGCTGGCCAACGGCGCGTGTCCGGAGCTGTGGAACGACACGCACGCCGACGTGGTGCGGGGGATTCACGCTGGGTATTTCGGCGCCGGCAGCCACATCGTCGAGACGAACACGTTCGGCGGCACCCGGCTGAAGCTGAACGAATACAAGATCGGCGATCGCACGCGCGAGCTGAACGAAAAGGGCGCGCGGCTCGCGCGCGCGGCCGCGCCGGCGGCGGGTTTCATCGCCGGCTCGATCGGGCCGACGAGCCGTCTGCCGGTCGACTACGCGCTCGACGAAGGGGTGACCGACGAGGAGTACGTCGAGACGTTCCGCGAGCAGGCCGAGGCGCTCGCCGAAGGTGGGGTCGATCTCTTCGCGGTCGAGACCATGATGTTTCCGCAGGAATGCACCGCGGCGATCCGGGCGTGCAAGGCGGCGGCCGATCTGCCGGTCATGGCCACCATGTTCTTCCAGTACGAGGAGATCCACGACCGCGACCGGACCATGTGGGGCGAGAGTCCGGCGGAGGTCGCGAAGAGCCTTCTCGCCGCGGGCGCGGACGTCATCGGCATGAACTGCGGCCGCGGTCCGGACCGGGCGATCGTGATCATCCGGGAGATGCGCCGGGTCACCGACGCGCCGCTCGTCGCGTACCCGAACGCGGGGCTGCCGGTCACGACGGGCGATACCGTGACGTACGAGCTCGGGCCCGATGCGATGGCGCGCGAGTACCCGGCGCTCCTGGACGCCGGATGCAACATCGTCGGCGCGTGCTGCGGCTCGAACCCCGAGCACATCCGCCGTATCGCCGAGGTCGTGCAGGGCCGCCAGAAGCAGCGGTAGTGGCCCCGCCGCTTTCTATCGGCTCCCGCGTTCTCACGACGCTCCCGCTCGCGATCGACCCCGACGAGGTGCTTCGTTTCCAGGGCTACAAGAGGTCCGTCGACACGCCCGGGCCCGAGGTGCTGGCGCTCTTCGACGAGGCGCTGGCGCTCGGGCGCACGCTGATCGAGCCGCGCGCCGTCGTGCGGTGGCTTCCGGCCACGCGCACGAGCGCCGACACTATCGAGGCCGGCGGCGTCACGCTGACGATTCCGAGCGTCGAGCGTCTCTGGGGCTCGATCGAGTGGCTAGCCGCGGCCGTGTGCACGATCGGCGATGGTCTCGAGCGGCGTGCCGCCGAGCTGTGGGACGCGCGTGAGCTGCCGCTGGCCGCCATGCTGGACAGCGTCGGGTCGGGCGCGGTGGAGAGCCTTGCGGAGTACGTCAACGATCTGTTCTGTCAGGAGGCGATCCCGCTCGGGCTCCCGGTCACGAACCGGGTGAGCCCGGGATACGGCCACTGGGACGTGGCCGAGCAGAAGGCGCTGTTCAGGATCTGTCCCGCCCACACGATCGGCGTGAGCCTCAACGAGGCCTGCTTCATGAACCCGGTGAAATCGATCTCCCTGCTGGCCGCCGCCGGAACGCACGCCAAGGTCGACCACTACTTCAGCCAATGCTCACGATGCTGGATGCGCGACTGCGCCTACCGGCGAACCCCCGCCCGAAGAACCGTCCACCGCTGACCCGTCGAACCGCGCACGCACCCAGGCCGAAAGGCTTCTCGACTAGGCCGCCAACGCGCATCACCTCCCGTGCGAGGGTGATACGATGCGGGGATGCGGCGGGATAATGTGATTCTCGTGGGCTTCATGGGCGCCGGGAAATCGGTGTGCGGACGCCTGCTTGCCCGTCGTTTGGGACGCTGCTTCGTTGAGACGGACGACATGATCGTCGCCGCCGAAGGCCGCTCGATCCCCGAGATCTTTCGTGAGGCCGGCGAGGCCCGATTTCGCCAGCTCGAGGCCGATACCATCGAGAGCCTCAAGCTCAAGTCGGGTGACGTGATCGCAACCGGTGGGGGCCTGCCGTGCCGCGAGGGCCGCATGGAGCTCCTGCGCGAGCTCGGCACCGTGGTGTGGCTTGACGGCGACGTCCGCGAGCTGCACGAACGCGCCAGCCGGACCGGCAACCGGCCCATGCTCGAGCGCCGGTCGATGACGGAAGTCGAGGAGCTCTATCGGTCGCGGCAGCCTTACTACCGGCGGGCGCACATCACGATCGACACGACCGGGATCGGCGCCGATCAGGTCGTCGCGCGTATCTTGACCGCCTTGCGGGAGGCGCATGCCGTACGAGCTTAGCCGTCGCCTCGACGCGGGACCGCTGCTCTGCGACGGCGCGATGGGCACCTTGCTCTACTCGCGCGGGGTCTCGCTCGACGCGTGCTTCGACGTCCTCAACCTGAACAATCCTCGCGTCGTCCAGTCGATCCACGCCGACTACATCGCCGCCGGCGCCGATTGCATCGAGACCAACACGTTCGGCGCGAACCGGTTCAAGCTCGCGGTCCACGGCCTGGAGCACCAGGTGCGCGAGATCAATCGGCGTGGCGTCGCGCTCGCGCGCGACGTGCGCGAGAGCTCGGGGCGGGACGTCTTCGTGCTCGGTTCGATCGGCCCGCTCGGCAAGTATCTGGCACCGCTCGGCACGGTCACGCCCGACGAGGCGCGCGCGGCGTTTCGCGAGCAGGCCGAGGCCCTCCTCGAGGGCGGTGTCGACGCGTTCGTGATCGAGACGTTCTCCGACCTGGAGGAGGTCGCGCTCGCCGTGGCGGCCATCCGCGCGATCAGCGACGCGCCGATCATCGCCCAGATGGCATTCACCGACGACGGAGTGACCTTCACGGGGCGCCCGGCTGCCGAGGTCGCGCGAGTCCTGAGCGCGCTGCCCGTGCAGGCGTTCGGCGCGAACTGCTCGGTCGGCTCCAGCACGCTGTACGAGGTCCTGGAGCAAATGCACGCCGTCGCCGGCCGGGTGCCGCTCTGCATCCAGCCCAACGCCGGCCTGCCGAGCCGGATCGGCGAGCGTCTCATCTATCTGTCGTCGCCCGCATACATGGCCGAGTACGCCCAGCGCATGGTCGACGCCGGCGCCCGACTCGTCGGCGGATGCTGCGGCACGACGCCCCAGCACATTGCCGCGATGCGCGAGGTGCTCGATCGCCGGCGACCGGCCCGGCCCGAAGCGCGACACGCGACGGTCACGGTGAGCCCGGTCGCGACGGGCAGCGCGCCCGGGCTCCACGTCGCGCGTCCGCCGACGGTGCTCGGGCGCAAGCTCGCGGCGCGCGAATTCGTCGTGACGGTCGAGCTCGATCCGCCGCGGGGCCACACGGTCGAGAAGCTCGTGCAGGGCGCGAAGCTCCTGCGCGAGCGCGGCGTCCACATCGTCGACATCAACGACGGCTCGCTCGGACGGGTCCGCATGGCGGTGCTGCCGACCGCGCTCCTCGTGCGGGACGCAACGGGGCTCGACATCAACATGCATTTCACCTGCCGCGACCGGAATCTGATGGGGATCCAGGGCGATCTGCTCGGCGCCCACGCGCTCGACGTGCGCAACATCCTGGCGATGACCGGCGACCCGCCACGCGCGGGCGACTACGCCAACGCCACCGCCGTCTTCGACGTCGACGGGGTCGGGTTGATGGAGATCCTCCGCCGCATGAACGAGGGGCAGGACGCCACCGGGAGCAGCATCGGTGAGCCGACCTCCTTCTACGTGGGCGCCGCCTTGAATCCGGCGGCGGAGGACGTCACGCGCGAGATCGATCGCTTCCACAGCAAGGTGCGGGCCGGGGCGCGATGGATCCAGACTCAGCCGGTGTACGACCTGGCACGGCTCGATCACTTCTTCGAGCTCGCCGGCCGCTCGCCCGTTCCGGTTCTGGTCGGCATCCTTCCACTCCACAGCGCGCGCCACGCTGAGTTCCTGCACAACGAGGTCCCGGGCATCACGATTCCCGAGGACGTCCGCCGCCGTCTGCGCGAGGCGGGCGACGGCGCCCTTCGCGTCGGGATCGAGATGGCGCAGGAGCTGGTGCGTGCCGTCCGGTCGCGCTACGCGGGCGCCTACCTGATGCCCTCGTTCGGCCGATTCGAGGTCGTCGCGGAGATTCTCGATGCAATCCGCTGACCCGGCCTCGCTCGGCGCTCGCGCCGCGGCGGAGGCGGTACGCGCCGGTCGCGTGAGCCCGGTCGAGCTGGTCGAGGCGTGTCTGGCGCGGATTCGCGCGCTCGACGCCGAGCTCGAGGCGTGGGCCCACGTCGACGCCGAGGGCGCGCTCGCGGTCGCGCGCGAGCGGGAATCGGAGGCGCGCGCGGGGCGGCTGCGCGGTCCACTGCACGGCGTTCCCGTCGGCGTGAAGGACATCTTCGACGTCGCCGGGATGCCGACCACCGGGGGCGCCAAGTCCTTCGCCCACACGCGGCCGAGCGCCGACGCCGCGTCGGTGGCGCGTATCCGCGCCGCGGGCGCGATCGTGCTCGGCAAGACCGTGACCACGGAATTCGCGTACCGCGATCCGGCGCCGACCCGGAACCCGTGGAACCATGGCCACACGCCCGGCGGCTCGTCGGCCGGCTCGGCGGCGGCGGTCGCCGCCCGGATGACGCCGCTGGCGCTCGGCTCGCAGACGGTCGGCTCCGTGCTTCGGCCGGCGGCCTACTGTGGCGTGGTCGGGTTCAAAGGCACGCACGGCCTGGTACCGGTCACGGGCGTCATCCCGCTCGCGTGGTCGCTCGATCACGTCGGCGTGCTCACCCGTTCGGTCGGTGACGCCGCGCTGGCGATGTCGGTGCTGGCCGGCCGCGACCTGGAGCCGTCGGGGGTGAGCGCGCCGCGGCTCGCCGTGGCTCCCGAGCTGCTCGGTCGCGCGTCGCGCGAAGTCGCGGCGCAGATCGAGGCCGCCGCGGATGCGTTTGCCCGCGCCGGAGCGACCGTGTCGAAGATCGAGCTGCCGGCCTCGTTGCGGGATCTCGCCGCCGCGGGGCTCACGGTGCTCGAAGCCGAGGCCGCGGCCTATCACGAGCCGTGGTTCGCCGAGCACGCCGGCCAGTACGGGCCGGAGATGCGGAGCCTGATCGAAGCCGGTCTTCGCGTGTCGGCGACGGCGTACGTGAACGCCAATCGGGCGCGGCTCGCGTTTCGCGACGAGGTGATGCCGCTGCTGGCCGCGCACGATGCGCTCCTGTGCCCGACGGCCCCGGCACCCGCGCCGGCGGGCCTCGGCTCGACGGGCGACGGCTCGCTGTGCTCGCCGTGGAGCAACACCGGCGTCCCGGCGATCACCCTGCCGAGCGGCATGGCCTCCTCGGGGCTGCCCCACGCGATCCAGCTCGTGCAGGCGGCGGGAGCGTCAAGTCGCCTTCTCGGCGTGGCGGCGTGGTGCGAGCGTGTGCTCGGCTTCACCCGGATTCCTGGAGGCTAGCGCCGCGGCGTGCTGGATCTAAAAATCGAGGGCGCACAGCTCATCGACGGCACCGGGCGGCCGGGCAATCGCACGGACGTCGGGATCAAGGACGACAAGATCGCCGCCATCGGCGACCTGCATCGCGAGCCGGCCGGCCGGAACCTGCACGCGTCGGGCAAGGTCGTCGCGCCCGGCTTCATCGACATGCACTCCCACTCCGACTGGCGGCTCTGGGACAACCGCCGTGCCGAGTCGAAGGTAAGGCAGGGCGTGACGACCGAGGTGGTCGGCAACTGCGGCTTTTCTCCGGCGCCCGTGTCGTCCGAGTTCCTGGACGATCTCCGGGGTTTTGCCCTCCACGTCCCGGCGAGCATGGACTTCCGCTGGCGCTCGGTCGGCGAGTACCTGAAAGCGTTCGACGCCAGCGGCACGGCGCTCAACGTGATCCAGCTGATCGGCCACGGCACGCTGCGGATCGCCGCGATGGGCTTCGCGCGGCGTGAGCCGACCGCCACCGAGCTCAGCCGCATGCAACGCTATATCGCCGACGGGATCGAGGACGGGGCCTGGGGGCTCTCCACCGGCCTCATCTACGCCCCGGGCTCGTACGCGACGACCGACGAGATCGTCACGCTCGCGGCCACCGCCGCGCGCCATCGGGGCTTCTACGCGAGCCATATTCGCGGGGAAGGCGCGACCTTGCTGGACGCCATCCGCGAAGCGATCCACATAGGGCGTGAGGGTGACCTGCCGGTCCAGATCAGTCACGTGAAGGCCGCGGGTCGGCCGAACTGGGGCAAGGTCGCCGAGGCCCTCCAGCTCATCGACGAGGCGCGGGCCGAGGGGCTCGACGTGATGGCGGACGTCTATCCCTACACCGCCTCGAGCACGACGCTCCGAACGCTCTTGCCGGATTGGGCGCTCGAGGGCGGGATCGACGCCATGCTCAAGCGCCTTGCCGACCCGGAGGAGCGCGCGCGAATCCGGCGCGACATCGAGTCGCCGCAGGTCGGCCAGAGCCTGCTCGACCGGATCGGGTGGGAGAACGTCATGGTGGCCTCATGCGGGCGGCGCAAGGACGCAGAGGGCAAGCGCATCTCCGAGATCGCGGCGAGTGCCGGGATCGACCCGCTCGATGCCGCCATCGAGCTGATTGTCGCCGAGGGCGGCAAGGGGTATATGATCCTTTTCCAGCTCGACGAGCGCGACCTTCGCCGCGCGCTGACCCATCCCGCGGTGATGATCGGGTCCGACGGTTCGGCGCTCGCGCCGTACGGCGAGCTGGCGGTCGGCAAGCCGCACCCCAGGAGCTATGGCACGTTCCCGCGGGTTCTGGGCGAGTACGCACGTGAGCAGCGCGTGCTCACCTTGCCCCAGGCGATCCACAAGATGACTCAGCTGCCGGCCCGTCGCCTCGGGCTGAAAGACCGCGGGGTCGTCACGGTGGGCGCCCGCGCCGACCTCGTCGTGTTCGACGCCCGCAAGGTCGCCGACCGTGCCACCTACCAGGAGCCTCACCAGTACCCGTCGGGCATCGAGCAGGTGCTGGTGAACGGCCGCTTCGTCATCAAGGACGGCCAGCACACCGGAAGCCTTCCGGGCCGGTTGCTGACGCCGCCGTGACGTCGTGAAGAACGAGCGGGCGCTGCGCGATCTGGTGACGCCGATCTTCTCGGCTCCCACGGTGGCCGACGGCCTGGCGACGACCCTGCGCCGCGCGGTGGAGCTGACCGGCGCGACGGCGGGCGCGATCGCATTCAGACCGCGATGCCAGGAGCCGATCGTCGTCACGGCCGGCGCCCGGCGCTCACCGTCCGCGCTGCAAGATTGGCTCACGACCGTCGCCGCGACGCCGGCGCCTCGCCCGAAGCTCAGTCGCGTGGTTCCGCCGGGCGCGTCGGCCAGCGGCCGGTCGGTGCTGCTGCGCACGCCGCTCGGCTCCGCGAGCCGCCGGGTCGGCGAGCTGGTTCTCCTCGGTCGCGTCGGCGGCCTCACGGCGGCCGCGCTACCCGCGGGTCTCCCACAGGAGCTCGGCGCGGCGCTCGAGCAGCTCGGCGAGCGCGAGCAGCGGGTGCGGCGCGAAGCGGCGCTCGCCGAGCTCACCCGCGTGCTGACCGCGCGCCATACGATCGAGGACCTGTTCGCCGTCTTCGCCGCGGGCGCCACGAAGCTCGTGCGATATGACCTGCTCACGGTGGCGCTGCTCGACGCCGAGCGGCGCGAGTTCGAGCTCGTCAACGTCACGCCGCGCACGCCGGCCACGCCGCGGCCGCGCGAGCGGTGGATGCCGCTCGAGGGCACCCTGCTGGCTCGCGTGGTGGCCGAGGGCGCGCCGATCCGGGTCGACGACGTCGAGCGGGAGCAAGTTCCCGAGGTGAGCCGCCGGATTCTCGCCGCCGGCGCCTTCCGCGCGGTCGTGTTCGTCCCGCTGGTGTCCGGCGGTCAAGTCCTCGGTGCGGTCGTGCTCGCCACGAACCGGCCTCGCGCCTTCACCGCCGCCGACGTCGAAACGATCGCCGAGATCGGGCGCCCGCTGGCGCTCGGAATCGAGCAATGGCGTCTCGCCGAGGAGAGCCGGCGCCGGACCGACGAGCTGGCGGCGCTGCACGCGACCAGTCAGCTCATCACCGCGCGGCTCGACGTGGCCTCGGTCCTCGATCGGATCAGCCTGTCGGTCCCGGCGCTGATCGGCGCCACCGGGTGCGGGATCGGGCTCTTCAACAGCGAGCGGACCCACGTCGTCCAGGCGGCTGCCCACGGTGTGCAGAGCGAGGAGTGGCGGACGCTTTCGGTCCCGGTCGGCGAGGGGATCATCGGGCGCGTGGCGGCCGAGGGCGTCGCGATCCGCGTGGGTGACGTGCAGACCGACGTGCGCTCGGCGCGGCGCGAGGTCGACGAGCGCGAAGGGATCCGCGCGATGCTGTGCGTCCCCCTGAAGGTCGTCGGCGCCGTCATCGGCGTGGTCTCGGCCTTCTCGACGCGGCCCCGCAGCTTCACGGCGCATCACCAGCGCGTCCTGGAAGCCTTCGCCGAGCACGCGGGCATCGCGATCCACGGCGCGCGGCTCTTCGACGAGAGCGTGCGCGGCGCGCGCGAGACGCGCGCGCTCCTCGAGGCCGGCCGCGCCGTCACCGCGAGCCTCGACGTCGGGCGAACCATCCGAATGATCCTCGAGGAGGCCCGCGAAGTCCTCGGCGTCGACTCGTGCAGCGTGTCGACCTTCGATCCGTCGACCAACGTGCTGGTCATGGTCGCGAGCCTCGACGTGCCGCAGGAGCTGGTGTCGACGATCCGACTGCCCCTCGGCGTCGGGTTGACGGGCCGAGCGGTGCTGGAGCGGCGTCCGCTGCAGAGCAGCGACCTCTGGGCGGACGACCGGAACCGGTATCCGGATCTCGCGAGAAAGGGCGGGTTCCGCGCGATGCTGGTGGTTCCGCTCTGCATCGGCGAGAGGGCGATCGGCGCGATCAGCGTCCTGCGGCGCGATGTCCACGAGTTTTCGGCTCACGAAGAAGAGCTCCTGGTGGCTCTCGCTGACCAGGCGGCGATTGCCCTGGACCATGCGCGGCTGTACACCGAGCTCGAAGGCATGGTCGCCGATCGCACCCGGGAGCTCGACACCCAGAAGCGGTTCGTCGAGGTGGTCCTGGAGACGCTGCCGCTCGGCGTGTTCGTCGTCGATACCGATCTGAACGTGGTTCGGGTCAACTCCGCCGGCGGCCGGGCCCTCGCCGGCGACGCGAGCGTCCGCGGGCCGCTGGCCCGCCTGCTGCCCGCCGACAAGGCGGAGCCGATCGAGAGCTTGCTCCGGGACGCGTTCCGGATGCGGCGGGTCGACTCGATCGAGGAGGAGATGGTCGTCGGGGGCGACACGAAGATCTTTCGCCTGACCGCGGCCCCGGTCGAGGCCGCCAGCGATCGTGGCGCCCATGCGGTTCTGCTGGTGGAGGATGTCACGCTCGCGAAACGGCTCGAGCGCCAGATGCTCCTGACCGAGCGGCTCACGACGGCCGGACGCCTTGCCGCGGGCGTCGCGCACGAGCTGAACAACCCGCTGGCGACGATCGCCGGATGCGCCGAATCGCTCCACGGGCGGCTGGAGGAGGGCGATCCGGCCGGGCTCACCGAGCCGGCGGACTTCCGCCACTACCTGCGGCTCATCGAGGAAGAGGCGTATCGCTGTAAAGAAATCACCGGAAGCCTGCTACAGTTCGTCCGTGATCCCGGGAGCCAGCGGAGCGCGACCGATCTGAACGGCGTCGTCCTGAAGGCCGCGGAGCTTCTGTCACACCAGTCCCGCTTCGCGCGAAGCCGGGTGGTGACCGAGCTCGACGCCGACCTGCCGACGGTCGCGGTGAACGAGGGCCAGCTCCGCCAGGTGTGTCTCGGGCTAGCCTCGAACGCGCTCGAAGCGATGGAGGGCCGTGGCATCTTGATCATCCGATCGCGTCGGACCCGCGGCGAAGTCGAGATCGAGCTGGAAGACGAAGGCCCGGGAATCCCGACCGAGAACCTCGCGCGGATCTTCGATCCGTTCTTCACGACCAAGCCGCCCGGGCAGGGCACGGGGCTCGGCCTCGCCATCGCCCAGGGCATCGTGAACGATCACGGCGGCCGCATCGAGGTCAGCTCCGTCGTCGGCAAGGGCAGCGTCTTCCGCGTGGTGCTACCGCTGTGAGCCGCCAGATCCGGGTCCTGGTCGCCGACGATGAGCGGAACCTGCGCGAGCTCATCGTGCGCGAGCTCGGCCGGCGGGGCCACGACGTCGACGGCGCGGAGGACGGCGTCGCCGCCCTCGAGCGCATTCGCGAGACGTCGTACGACGTCGTCGTGCTGGACATGCGGATGCCGAAGAAGGAAGGGCTCGAGGTCCTGCGCGATCTCTCGACGGTCCCTGAAGCGCCCCAGGTGATCATGCTGACCGGCTTCCAGGAGGTCTCGACCGCGGTCGAGGCCATGAAGCTCGGCGCCTACGACTACCTCACCAAGCCGACCAAGATCGAAGAGCTCGACGTCGTCGTGCGCAAGGCGGCGGAGAAAGCGCAGCTCCTGCGCGAGAACGTGGCGCTCCGCGCGCACGCCCCCGGGGCCGCGCCGTTCGGCGGCCTGCTGACCCGCAGCGCCCGGATGAACGACGTGCTGCGGATCGTCGAGCGCGTGGCGCCGACCGACTCGGCAGTGCTGGTGCTCGGCGAGAGCGGGACCGGCAAGGAGCTGGTCGCGCGGGCGATCCACGAACGTTCGGCACGGGCGGCGCGGGCGTTCGTGCCGATCCACTGCGGCGCCCTGCCGCGCGAGGTCTTCGAGTCCGAGCTGTTCGGTCACGAGAAGGGGGCCTTCACCGGCGCGGTCGGGACCAAGCCTGGTCTCGTCGAGCTCGCCGACGGCGGCACCCTGTTCCTCGACGAGATCGGCGAGATGGAGCCAGACAGCCAGGTGAAGCTCTTGCGCGCGCTCGAGACGGGAACGTTCTACCGCGTCGGCGGCACGCGGCCGCGGCGGGTCGACGTCCGGCTCGTGGCCGCGACCAACCGCGACCTCGCCGAGGCGATGAAGTCGGGGGAGTTCCGCCAGGACCTGTACTACCGCATCAACACGATCACCGTCCATCTCCCGCCCCTGCGCGAGCGACCGGACGACGTGACGCTCCTGGCCAAGCACTTCGTGGAGTCGAACGCGACATACGGCTTGAAGCGACTCTCGCCCGCGGCCATGAGCGCGCTCGAGGCCTATGCGTGGCCGGGTAACGTCCGGGAGCTGCTCCACGCCATCGAGCGTGCCGTCATCCTGAGCAAGGGGGACGAGATCTTCCCCTCGGATCTGCCGCCCGAAGTCCTCGGGTCGAACGCCCCGGCGGTGCCCTCGGCGAGCGGGAGCCTCGAGACGATGGAGCGGCAGCACATCGTGGCCGTCCTTCGGCAGGTGAGCGGCCATCGCGGCAAGGCCGCCGCGCTGCTCGCGATCGATCCGAAAACGCTCTATCGCAAGATCAACTCGTACGGGATCGTCGCCGCCGAGTTCCGGTGACGGCCGGGGGTGACGCGCGGCGACAAAGCGCGTCGCCTAGTTGCGCCTCGCCTCAGCCTGTGTACACTGAATGCGTCCGCCGCTTTGGGCGGACCTCGCCTCCGATGAAAGTGACCTTCCGCGTTCGCGGGGCGTGCAAGAGAGCGGAAGACAGTCCGAGGGGGTTCCGATGGCTTCTAAACTCTACATAGGCGGTCTTGCGTACTCCACGACCAGCGAAGGACTCCGGGAGTTCTTTACACAGTGCGGTAACGTTCTTTCCGCGACCGTGATCACCGATCGTTTCTCCGGGCAGTCCCGGGGATTCGGGTTCGTCGAGATGAACACGGCAGAGGAGGCCCAGGCCTCGATTTCTCAGCTGAACGGGCGCGAGCTCGACGGCCGGAGAATCACGGTGGAGATCTCGAATCCACAGGCCGCCCGCACGGGTGGCGGCGGCGGTGGTGGCCGGCCGGGAGGCGGCGGCGGCCGACCGGGCGGTGGCGGACGCGGACCCGGCGGTGGTGGCGGGCGAGACAGCGGCTACGCGCATCGGCCGTCCAAGCCCGTGAAGTGGTGAGACCGACACGATGAGGCGGGAGCCTCGGTTACGACCGAGGCTGCCGCAGTCGTAGGCACGACGGGGGTCAGCCGCCACGGCTGACCCCCGTCTCGTTTGTACCGGTCGGCGTGCCGTGAGCTCGGGCAGCGAGCGCCGGCCTCAGACAGTCGGCGCCGGCTCGGCCCCGTCGAAGATCCGGTCGTAGCGCCCGTACTCGCGCGCGGCGTCCATGAACCACTTGACGATCTCGGCGTCCGAGCGCGGCGGGATCTCGCAGGACGTCGACAGGATGAAGGCGGACTGCTTCGCCGCCGCGTCGATACAGCGCCGCACGTCGGCGACCATCGCCTCCTTGGTCGAGCGCTCGAACTTGGTCGCGTCCACGTTGCCGATCGCCACCGCCCGCCCCCTCGAGACCTCCATGAACCGCGTGAGCTGGTCCACGTAGAGGGTCGGATCCGCCTGCTGGTCGAGGTCGAAGGAGACGGTCGTGAAGCCGCAGCGGAGCAGGTCCTCGTAGATCGGATACGTCGTGCCGCAGATGTGCGTGGTCACGCCGACCTTCTTGGCCTTGAAGTGGTCGACGAGCTCCTTGTGGTACGGCGCGACGAAGTCGCGGTAGTTGTCGGGCGAGATCAGGCTGATCGACGCGGTCGGCTCCGAGAACGAGAGCCCGATCCCGGTCTTGGCGATAGCGTCGCCCCAGAGCTTGCAGAAGTCGGTCGCGACCCGCATCAGGTCGTGGATGAACTGCGGGTCCTCGAACGTGTCGAGCAGCATGGTCTCGGGGTTCCGCAGGAGCATCGCGATCGTCCACGGACCGACGGCGACCGCGCCGATGGCCGCCGGCGGCTTCGCCTTCACCAGCGCCTCGCACTGCTCGAGAAACCCGGGAAGCCGTGCCGTCTTGTAGGGGTCGGGCATCGTGAGCTTCGCCAGCTTGCTCTTGTCCTCGTGCAGGACGTGCTGGTCGATCGACGGCACCACGTAGTCCGAATACTTCACGCGACAGCCGAAGGCTTCCGCTTCCTTCGCGAGATCGTTGTAGGCCAGGACCACGTCGGGCTGGTACCGCTCGAAGTAGTTCAGCATCGCCTTGATGGCCTTCGGCACGTTGGTGCAGTACTCCTCGATCGACAGGCCGTCGAGCGTGCCGGCGAACGAGGCGACGATCGGGTAGACCGGTACCCGATCCGCGAACGACCGCCGATAGGCGGCCACCACCCGGTCGCGGTTCGTGAACGTCGACCGGCCGTGCTCGACCTCCCAGATCCGGCTGGCCTCCATGTACTTCGGTGGCAGCTTGGCCTCGTACTCCATGAACTGGGTGATCGGGTAGCGGATCCCTCCGTTGTGGGTGCCCTTGAGGCCCTCGATGACCTCTTCCATCTGACTCCACGGGATCGTGAAGGCCATCTCGTGGTCCTGCGTCTGGCCGAAAATTCGATCGCCCGAGCACGGCAGGATGACCTGCGGCTGGTCGGTCCGCATCGTCGTGACGATGATCTCCGAGCAGTCGATGCGGCCCCCGAAGGAGGACGTCAGCTTGCCGCCCCGCTTCCAGAGCGCGGCCTGGGTCAGGCGCATCACCTGCGCGGGGTTGGCGTAGATGCAGACCAGATGCGGCTCGAACGTGGTGCGATCGAGCGGCGCCACCAGCAACGTCGAATATTCGCCCGGCGCGAACTTGTCGACCGCGGCC